>NZ_CP007542.1:2851724-3168582 GCF_000478825.2 Synechocystis sp. PCC 6714
ATCATATTTTTATCGAAGGTATCCGCCATCAGTTGCCGGGCTTCCGGCTCCATCCAAGTGGTAACGAAAGTGGCTAAGTTCAAACGGGAATTGCCATCTAGGCCCAGTTCATCGTGGATCAGGTTATAGGCGATCGCCGGCAGCATTTCCGTTTCCGGCATTTCGTACTTGCTCACGGGGTTGACCAATCCCCGGGCCGCATAGGTGGGGGTCAGTAGGCTTTCTAATGGGCTGAGTTGGTTGAGGTCAATTTTTTTATGCACCATGGCAACACGGGGAATAACAGGTTAAGACTCCCTTCAGGTTAACTTGCTGGCCAAAGACCCATACAGATTTGATTGGCGATCGACCAGATAATTAGTTTGTTCTGGATGGAGGGAAACATAATCTGCAGAGACACAATCGGCAATGAGTAAACTTTCTTCGTTACGGGGATGGAGCAAAAGGTCACCGTGGGGCCCGGCAATGACACTGTTACCCAAATATTCCCCCACCAATACCATTTCCCCTTGGGCATTGAGCCTGGTTTCGCCCCCAGCCCGATTGCAATAGGCAACAAAAATGTGGTTTTCCAAAGCCCGCACGGGAATGACGTTCTGGGACACATCGGGATAGGGAATTTTTGTCCTTTCCCCAGTGGATAACAAGGTCCAAATATCCGCCGCTGTGGGGATAATCACCAATTTTGCTCCCCTCAGGGCAAGAATACGGGTCAATTCGGCAAATTCTGCTTCATAACAGTTCAATAAACCAATGGGAAAACCATTAACTTGATGGACCGTAAAAGCTTTGCCCTCTTCTTTATGGCGATGACCCCGGGAGTAAATTTTGCTTTCGTCGGGGCCCCAGAGATGGGTTTTGCGATAGGTTTTGAGTAATTCTCCCTGGTCATCGAACAGGTTAATGCTGTCGTAATAATGGGTTTCCCCATCAATTATCGCCTTTTCGGGGTAGGGACAAATGATGGCCATCTGATATTTTTGCGCCAGTTGCCCCACTTGGGCCATGGTCTCACCATCCCTGGCGATCGCCAATTGATGGACTTCTTGGGGAGAAAGGGCGTAACCAGTTAGATAAAGTTCGGCAAAACTAATTAGCTGGGCACCAAAACCGTTGGCTCCCTGGATGGCCTCTTCCATTTTTGCCAGGTAATAGGCGATGGCCTCAGCATTACCAATGGGGCCCCCTTGGTTTTGGTAAATAGCGAGCCTGACTCCGGTGCCGGGAGCGGGCGGTTGGGGGTGAATGCGAGTGAGGTAAAGCATGGGCTGATTAGCTCATTGAGTTTAATTGACTGAGTTGGGTAAAAATATCCTTAGCTTCTTGGGTCGAATCTCCCCGATAGCGAGCAATTAACCCCTGGGTGGCAGTCATACTCAAACCCCACTGCGGTGATCGCCCGGAGGAATGGATTCGGGGCTTGATTAACTCCCGGGCCTGATTAACTAAATTTTGGTCAAAGGAAAGGCTCAAATCCACATAGGTGCCCAGACAGGCAAAACCCCCTAAGGCGTTGGGGGAAGTATGAAGTTGTTCCGAACCAATTAACTGTTGCCTTTCCCCCCAAATTAATTTATCCCCCTGCCAAACTTCCCACCTCGATCGCCAATGGCCCTGGGTAAATTTTTCTCCCCTGGCGGTGCGGCCCAAACGAACAATTTCCCAACCTTTAAACTGAGCCTGTTCCTGGAGCTGAATGCAAAAGTTTTGTTGGTATCGAGCTTGGTCAAAAATAATTGTTTCCTGGGGACACCACAGCACTGAAGCCCCCGTTTCCAACTCTAGGTTAACTCTCTGTTCACTCCATGGCCCGACACTGCGATAAATTTTTCCCGCTGAAGCACTGGTGAAACACACATCACTCTGGGCTTCCAAAATAATTTCATACCCCAGGCGATCGCCCCCCACCATGCCGCCTCCAGTATGGAGCAACATGGTTTGACATTGGCCAGTATTATCCGGGTAAAAAGACCGCTGTACTTTGAGGGGAGCCTGCACCAAGCATTCAACCATGCGGGTACGGTGCCCCGGACGGTCATAACGGAGTCGGAGATCTGCCTGCCAGGGGGCGGAAGCGTTAACAGTGGAAGCACTCAGCAAAGAATTTGCACTCAATCAATTGAGCAAAGGAAAATAACTTAGTCCTGCCCAGGGGAGCTTAGCTAGCTTGGGGCAACAGGTTCAAGAAAGCATCAAAATCCGCCAAGGCTTCCTGGTACTGGATTTTAGCCTGGGAACTATTCCGGTCTTTGGCCGCCACATCCAACCGTTCTAGGTGACCAAACACTTCTTTGGCCAAGGTTTTGGCCTTGTCCTGATCCTTCGGTAACAAAGAACTAGACAGTCCCAACATATCCCGGCGCAGTTGTCCCAAAGGCCCGTGGATATAGGTTTGGGTATCGACCCAATTTTGATCGGCAATTAGGCCCTGCAACCTTTTTTCCATGCCGTCCCGAGCCACGGCGATGGGATTGACGTAAACCTGTAACTGGGCAATTTTTTCTGGGCTATAGGTAGTAGGGATTTCCACCTGGGGGCTACTGCAACTAACGAGGACCGTAGTTACTAAAACCAGAACAAGGGAAAGTAACGAACGTAAACGAGACATAAGCTTGGGTTACGGTGTTATTGACATTGACGAAAATTGAAAAATTTAACAAGGAAAGGTTATCCCTGCAATTTTTTTCAATCATACGTGCTTTTCTGATCGAAAACGACTATCAGGTGGTCCGAACTCCCTAGGGGGCAATCACCCCATAAACAGGCTTATAGTCAATCAAAGTAAGATTGAGACGACTAAAGTCTTTACCAAAGACGCTTTTAGCCCTGGTCAGTGCCTTACTTTCAATTAAATCAACTATAAGTATAAATAACTAATTGCCCATCCTATCGTTTAATGTTGTCCGGAGCATGGGACAGCAAGTTCTCCCTAGGAATGGTAGTTCATTGTTCATCAGCCAAGCTTTAAAAATATTCACAAAAAATTCCTTGGTATTAGCACTATTTTCCGGCTAAACAATTGAAAAAAAATGAGCTAGGATGGCTCCAATATGAACATTAAGTAGGTTCACCATGGGTGCTGTTATCTCGGCGATCGCCGCTTTGGCCAGTTGGACAGTATTTATCAGCGTCAAAAATCCCGATAATGCCAAAATCCCCAAACTTTTACGACCCCTGGTATTTTGCTTTGCCCTATTAATGTCAGCATTGTTTTTGCAACAAACCCTGGGGAGAGCAGTGGTGGTGATTCCAGCGGGGGAAGTGGGGGTAATTGAAACCATGGGCACGGTGGATGCCACTCCTCTCACCTCGGGAGTTTATTTCCTCAATCCTCTATCAAAGGTAGTTACCTATTCCACCCGCTTGCAGGATATTAAAGAAACCGTGGATACATCTTCTAAAGAAGGATTAAATTTTAACATTGACGTCAGTTTACAGTATCGTCTCAATCCAGAAAAAGCCGGGGAAGTTTTTTCCAGCCTTGGCAATGAGGAACAGCAAAGGGAAATTATTATCTCCCGCTTCCGTTCCCTAATTCGGGAAAATACGGCTAAATATGATCTAAGCTCCATCTACGGTGGCAAAAGAGCAGAAATTTCCCTGGTTTTGGTTCAGTCCATGCAGGAACAATTGGAACCGCTGGGATTCGTGGTGGAAGAAGCCCTGATGAGAAATGTGATTTTGCCGGAAAATATTCAAAAGGCGATCCAGGCTAAGGTAGAAGTAGAGCAAAGTAATCAGAAAAAAGAATTGGAACTAATTAGTGCCAAAAGAGATGCGGAAAGAAAAATCATTGAAGCCCAGGGGGTAGCCGACTCCCAAAGAATTGTGTCCCAAAGCTTGACGGATCAAATTATTAAATTAAAAGCTATTGAAGCTACCCAAAAACTGGCGGAATCACCCAACACAAAGGTTCTAATTATGGGGTCGGGGGAAGGAAATTTACCCATTATTATGTCCGATCCCTGAATATGGAGCTAGCAGCTTAAGAGTTGGAAGAAATTCAGAAATTTTGGTCGCCATTCTCCTTGGGCATACCCTTGGTTCAAACCTGCGCTGAATGGTTGACCTGATCGCCCTGGGGCAAAAAATTTCCCCTTCACTGTCCATCCTTAATTGACCCATGCCCCTAGACTTAAATACTCTGGTATTAAACCGGCTATGGTGTGTAAATTTCTTGGGCAGCTTGCCCGATAACCCCTGTTCTGGGGCGATCCCAGTCATTTGACTTCTGGGCGAATGTCGCTAAGCTAAACTAGGATTAATTCCGGGAAAAAATGTTCCTGGAAAGTGGCCAATTTTTGTCATCTGAAGTTTGCAAGGTTACACATTCCATTTTCTGGCGTGAGGAAATTCTTACACCGTGTCATCCACCAGCACCCTGAAACAGTCTTCCACCAAGACCCAAGCTCAAGCCCAGCCCAACTTTTTCCAGCGGGTATTACGCACCACTGGCGGCACCTTTTTGGGGATAGGGCTACTTTCTAGCGCAGTGGTGGCCGGGGGAGTAGCGGGCCTGGCCTTCAGTTTCCGCAATCTTCCCGATGTAAGGGGTTTAACTTCCTACGTTCCAGCCCAAACCAGCTATATTTACGATGCCAAAGGGCGGGAACTCCTCAGTCTCCACGGCGAAGAACACCGCAAAATAGTGCCCCTAGCGGAAATTTCCCCCCATCTTAAACGGGCTGTGCTGGCGATCGAAGATAGCAATTTTTATAAACATCAGGGCATCAATCCCAACAGCATTGGCCGGGCCCTGCTGGTAAATTTCAAGAGTGGTGGAGTTAGTGAAGGTGCCTCAACTCTAAGCATGCAGTTGGTGAAAAATATTTACCTCAGCCAAAAAAGAGTTTTTACCCGCAAGCTGGCCGAGGCCGTTTTAGCAGTCAGAGTGGAGCAGGTTTTCGACAAAGATCAGATTTTGGATATGTACCTCAACTACATTTACTGGGGTCATAACAATTACGGCGTCCAAACCGCCGCTGAGAGCTATTTCAAGAAATCCGCCGCTGATCTCGATTTAGCCGAGTCTGCCATGTTGGCGGGCATGATCCAAGCGCCAGAAGTTTATAGCCCTTTCAACAACTTCGAGGCAGCTAAAGAGCGTCAGGAGGTGGTGCTAGACCGCATGGCTAGTATCGGTTGGATTACCTCCGCCGAAGCGGAAGCAGCCAAGCAGGAACCCCTCCAAGAAAAATTGGGCAAACCCACCGCTTGGCAAAATAGCAAATTGCCCTACATCACCGATGCCATAATTGCGGAACTAGAAACCAGATTTGGCAAAGAAGCCTTGGCTCGGGGGGGTCTGAGGGTACAGAGTACGGTGGATTACGATACCCAAAGGCTGGCGGAGAACACAGTTAAATCTGCCCATAAAAATCTGCGGGGACGTATGGGGAGGGCGAAGGATTTACAGATTGCCTTGGTGGCCGTGGAGCCAGACACCCATTTTATTAAGGCGATGGCCGGGGGAGTGGACTACAACAAAAGTCAACTTAACCGGGTTACCATTTCCCGCCGTCAACCGGGGTCAGCCTTTAAGCCCTTTGTTTACTACAGTGCCTTTGCTAGTGGTAAGTATACCCCCGATTCATCCATTGAAGACCGACCGATTAGCTTGAGGGACGGCTCTGGTTTCTACTCCCCCAAAAACTATGGTGGTGGCTTTTCCGGTTCCATGTCCATTCGTCAGGCGGTGGCCACTTCAGCCAATATCCCCGCAGTTTTGATTGGTAGTCGGGTGGGCCTCAATAAAGTCATTGAAGATGCCAAACAGATGGGTATTAAAACTCCCTTACAATCAGTGCTTTCCCTGCCTCTGGGGTCCGTGGATGTGACCCCATTGGATATGGCGGTAGGTTATGCCACCTTAGCCAGTAACGGTTGGTATTCCGAACCAACCACAATTTTACGGGTTACCAATGTGCGGGGAGATGTGTTGTTGGATAATACCCCCAAGCCCCAACAGGTGTTGGATCCCTGGGCTGCTGCCAGTACGTCTTCGGTCCTGACTTCCGTTGTTCAGGGAGGGACGGGGACGTCGGCGTATCTGGGAAGGCCCACAGCAGGGAAAACTGGCACTACGGATAATGAACGCAATATTTGGTTTGTGGGCTATGTGCCCCAGTTGGCCACAGCTGTTTGGATTGGTGATGATGCTAACCGGCCGTTGGGTAAGGGAGTTTCTGGAGGGGGTTATGCCGCTCCCATTTGGCGGTCTTTTATGAGTCAGGCGGTTAAGGATATGCCGGTGGAAAATTTTCCCTCTCCTTCCCAGTTTCCCCGTCCGAAGCCGGAAAAACCACAAAAATCTTAGTTTTTTCGCTTTTGAAGGATTGAACTCTAGCTAATCCCTAGAGGAAAGGAGAGCCCGTTGGACGGCGGGAGTATGGCAAAATGGTGGGAGCCAATACGCTGGAAATTCATGACTGCCACTGCTGTTAAAACCGATTACGAGGCGATTATTGGGCTGGAAACCCATTGTCAGCTCAACACAGCCAGTAAGATTTTTTGTAATTGCTCCACGGATTTCGACAGCCCCCCCAACACGAATGTTTGCCCAGTCTGTTTGGGCTATCCGGGGGTGTTGCCGGTGCTCAATGAAGAGGTGTTGGCGGCGGCGGTGAAGCTTGGTTTGGCCATTAATGGCCAGATTGCCCCCTACAGCAAATTTGACCGGAAACAGTATTTTTATCCGGATTTGCCCAAGAACTACCAAATTTCCCAGTTTGATCTGCCCATTGTGGAACATGGCTCTTTGGAAATTGAGTTGGTGGATAAAAAAACTAAAGAAATTACCCGCAAAATCATTGGCATCACCCGTTTACACATGGAAGAAGATGCAGGCAAATTAGTCCATGCGGGTAGTGATAGGTTGGCAGGGTCCACCCATTCCCTGGTGGATTTTAACCGTACCGGGGTGCCGTTGTTGGAAATTGTTTCCGAGCCGGATTTACGTACGGGGCAGGAAGCGGCGGAGTATGCCCAATCTCTGCGGCAATTGGTGCGTTACTTGGGCATTAGCGATGGGAATATGCAGGAAGGTTCTCTCCGGTGTGATGTCAATATTTCCGTGCGCCCCGTGGGACAAAAGGAGTTTGGCACCAAGGTGGAAATTAAAAATATGAACTCCTTCAGTGCTATCCAAAAGGCGATCGAGTATGAAATTGAACGCCAAATTGAGGCGATCGCCAATGGGGAAGAAATTTATCAAGAAACCCGCCTTTGGGAAGAGGGAAGTCAGCGCACCATCAGCATGCGGAAAAAGGAAGGCTCCAGCGATTACCGTTATTTCCCTGAACCAGATTTACCGCCTTTGGAAGTGTCGGAGGAACAGAAACAGGCCTGGCTACAAAGTTTACCGGAACTGCCCAGTGCTAAACGGAACCGCTACGAACAGGAATTTGGTTTATCCGCCTACGATGCCCGGGTATTGACGGAAGACCGGGAGGTGGCTCTGTATTTTGAAGAAGCTGTGGCCGCTGGGGCTGACCCGAAAGCGGTGACTAACTGGGTGACCCAGGACATCGCCGCCTATCTCAATAACAACCGTTTAACCGTCGGCGAGTTGGCTCTGAAACCAACAGCTCTAGCGGATTTGATTGCCTTGATTACCAAGGGCACCATTAGCGGAAAAATTGCCAAGGATATTCTGCCGGAGTTATTGGAAAAAGGCGGTTCTCCCCAGAAAATTATTGAGGCTCGGGGCTTAATTCAAATTTCTGATCCAGAGGAACTAACCACTATTATCAAGGCTGTTATTGCCGATCACCCCAAGGAGTTGGAAAAATTCCGCAGTGGCAAGGGCAATATGCAAGGCTTTTTTGTTGGTCAGGTGATGAAACGTAGCGGCGGCAAAGCTGATCCCAAATTAACCAACCAATTAATTGGCAAATTGTTGGCTGAGGCTTAGAAACTGTGGCGGTCAAATGTCGGGAATTGTTCTTCGCCACTGTGCTATTTCTGGGATTTGTTTTGCCTGGGTTTGCCAACGGGAAAATTAACCCAGCCGATTGCAGTTTCAACGGCAACCTTCTGTACGGAAAGATTCAGTTGGTGAATTCCTTTCCTGACGTTAAGGTTGAGGTGGTGACGGCTTTCCCAGATTTAAAGGTACAGTTAGTCAATGCTTTTCCTGACAAGTGTGGCCAGTGGCAAGTTGTAACTTCCTTTCCAGATACCAAAGTACAAATAGTAGAATCCTTCGGCGATGTCAAAATCAATTTTGTCGAAGCATTTCCTGGTCTTGATTAGGAGAACTATCCTTATTTTGGGTTTTACCAACTAATCTGGCGGGTACTTCATCCCCTGCTCAAACTCCGCCCCCACTTCTTCGATTCCCCCATGGCCAAAGGCTTGAAAAAGCTTCGTCAAAAACGTTTGGGATTCTGATTTTTCATCCCCTTTAATATAGTCCTGACAATATTGGACAAAATTTTGCAGGGTTGCCGGGGTTGCTGACATTGTCACGCCCAAGAAGAAAGAATTATCCCTTATTTTATCTACCAACCCTAGGGTTTACAGTTTTTAATTCAGATTAACTTCCTCCCAGTCCGGACAGGATTCTGTCTCCCAACCATAGGGGTGCATAGCGCACACTAACAGTTGTCCGTTGTACACGTAGCCGTGATAGTGCTGACAACCTCGGCAGGCCGGTTGATGGTTTTCATTGGCGGGTAAGTGGGGATTTAAGCCCAATTCTCCATCCAGGGGAGACCAGGGCACCATGAATGAGCGATTCCAATCCTGGTTCCCATCGTTTTGACCAGACCCCTCCCCAGGGCTGTGGCGATCGCCAAATGGATCTAAATCGTTTAAGTCTCCATCAAAATCGGAGAACTCATCCCAAAAGACAGTCCATTCCTGCCAAAGCCACTCCAGATCGGCTACCCATTCAGCTTCGATGGTTTCGGCCACCTCTTCCAGGGCCTGTTCCACGTCTTCCACCCAACTTTCCATGGCTGTAGCAAATGTTTCCACCGCTAACCAGAGATTTTTCTCCCAATCGTCCATTGCTACTCCCTTAGGATTGACGGTTCAAACGCTCTAATTCTGCCTGTAGGGCCGCCACCTGTCGCCTTAGGGCCTCCACATCTTCTGATTGCGATTGGGTCGGATCTTTTTGGGCGAGGGGATCCACCTTGGACTCATCTTCGTCCGTAATGATTTCGATTCGCCGGGGTTGTTTATTATCGCCTTCCCCATTGGCGATCTCTTCCCCCTGGGCTTCCCGAATCAACTCATCCACATAACGACGGGCTTCCTCGGCATTCATTTCCCCCCTTTCTACTAGGGTATCCACCAATTTTTGGGCGTGATTCCCCAATTCCTTAATATTGCTATTGGCTGTCTCGGCAGCATAGGAAGCAATGCCCACCCCCAAATAGACCGCTTTTTGTACTAAGTCCCGCAACATAATTATCCTTCCCGAAAACATTGCTTTTATTGTAGGACGAGGCTCGAAATTTTGACCCGGGGAAATTACCCTACCCAACGCCTAGCCCGGGTAAAATTAAAGTCCCCCCAAAATTAGGAGGTCTTGGCACCATTTACACTCCTCCCCTCGCCCGTTTGATTGAACAATTACAGCGCCTCCCCAGTGTGGGGCCAAAAACCGCCCAACGCCTTGCGCTCCATCTCCTCAAGCGACCGGATGCGGAGGTGGAGAATTTGGCCCAGGCTCTCCTAGATGCAAAAAAACGGGTGGGTCAATGCCAAATCTGCTTTCATTTATCTGCCGAGCCAGTTTGCGACATTTGCCGTCATCCCCAACGGGACAATAGTGTTATTTGTGTGGTCAGTGACCCCAGGGACGTGATTGCCCTGGAAAAAACCAGGGAATTTCGGGGCAAATACCACGTGTTGGGTGGTGTCATCTCCCCCATGGACGGCATTGGGCCGGAGCAGTTAACCATTCAGCCTCTGTTACACCGAGTCAGTCAACCGGAAATTGCTGAAGTTATTTTGGCCATTAGCCCCAGTGTGGAAGGGGAAACCACCACCTTATATCTAGGTAAACTATTGCAACCCTTCACCAAGGTTACCCGCATTGCCTTTGGCCTACCCATGGGCGGAGATTTAGAATATGCCGACGAAGTTACCCTGGCTAGGGCCTTGGAAGGACGACGGGAGCTATAAAAATAGTACAGATGAAGATCGTAAAGTTTGACTAGACGGCGATCGCCAAAAAAAGCGCTGTGGGAACAACGCTTGGGAAAGTATAGACACTAAGCCGGGCAGTTAATAGCCCTAGTAAAACAACTTTGTTCTGTAAACTTTATTACCGGATATTACCAGAGACCACGGATGGGCATGGGGGCGGGGGCAGGAGCCACAGGAGCGGGGGCAGAACGGGTCACAGGGGGTAAAGATACAGGCTCGGAGGACTGGAAGTTAATTTCAGAAATGGTCACTTCTTGAACTTCCTTGAGATCTAAACGGGTCAACCAGGTGGGGTGGGCTGCAGAGTAGAAGTCCGTGCGAATGTAATTACCATTATCATCAAACACGGGGGAGAGCAATACATCATCCCCAGGCTCAGCGGCACCGGCACCATCCCAGTGGTAAATGCGGCTGTTGTCACTTACTTCAATGTAACCGGGGAAGTCACCGTAGGGTAACAATTCAACTTGGATGATACTGCCTACCTTGCCCCGTACCCGACCGATCGCCAGGCCATCAAAGCTCATTTGTTCATTAATGGGAGCATACATATCGTGGCCAGGAAGTTGGCTCAATAAGATGTTACCCTTGGTTTGGAAAGGCTCAGCCTGGGCGGGGGCCGCAAAACCCAAGGCCGCAGCGGCAAGCAAAACTCCAGAGAGGGCTTTTACAGATTTGTTTAACACGATAACCTCGCTTGTGAATCACGAAAATCAATTTTTAGTTAGGGCCAAAGTCGAGACCCCGACGCTAAAAGTATAATATAGTTCCTCGGGGACGGGAAAGGTTTACCACCATCCCTTAAAACTTTTTTACCTAATTCTGACGCCTAGAACTTACTCACCCCAGCCCAGGAGAGGGTGCCCCAGGGCCGGAGACTGTTGTAAAGATTAAAGTGTTTCCGCCAAGCTGTAGGGCCTAGTGAGTTGCTGGAGTTGCCGCACCAATAAACTAAGGAATAATCCCACGTCGGTGACCACTCCCACAGACTCCACTGAACCGCGATCACTCAACTTAGTCACCACAGCGGGGTTAATGTCGACACAGACCATTTTCACCCCGGAAGGAGTCATATTACCGACTCCGATGGAGTGCAACATGCTCGACAACATTAGAATCATATCTGCCCCTTGGATCAGTTCACCGTAGCGCGCCTGGGCTTGCACTAAGTTCATTTCCGTATCAGGTAAGGGACCATCATCCCGAATAGAGCCAGCGAGACAGTAGGGAATGTGGTTCTTAACGCATTCATACATAACTCCTTTGCTGATAAATCCCGCCTCCACCGCCTGACTAATTCCACCGTAGCGCCTCACACTGTTAATGACTTTTAGATGGTGACGGTGGCCTCCCCGCACGGGAATGCCCCGTTGCATATCCACCCCCAAGGACGTACCCATGGCAGCTTGCTCAATGTCATGGACGGCGATGGCATTGCCCCCCAATAGGGCGTGGACGTAGCCTTCCCGTACCAGATGGGCAAGATGTTGGGCTCCACCGGTATGGATCACCACCGGCCCGGCGGTAACGACAATTTTGCCCCCTTGATCCCGGATTTGGCGCATTTCCCAGGCAATCTGTTCCACCAGAAGCTCCACTCGCCGTTCACTGGAAACCCCCGCCGCCATGAAGGCGAATTCCTTATTTTCTTTGCGGGAACCACCGTCATGGGATTCGACTTTTTTGATGGTACGGATACCTTCTACCCCCACCATAACCCGATCGCCGACTTGGAGGTCCCGTAACAGCACACAGCGGGCTGAGGGAGGATCATTAGTGACCACAATAGCCGCATCCATCCGCTGGCCTTCCACTTTGACCCATTCACAATTAACCCGGACTTCGGTGGGATAAATGGTGCTGACGTAGAAATCATCGGGGGCTACCCCTACCTGGGTTACCGTTTCCGTATTAATATCGCAGAGTTCCTGGGGAGGGGGCACGGCACCAAGATCAATCAATTCTGTCATGATCTCTTCCATGATTTGGTGGGAAGGGGCAGAAACTCGAACCTCAGCACTGGAGGTACTGTTGCGCTCCACTCCCAAATTAAAGTTCAACACCCGGAAACTACCGCTGTTTTCCACCACCAGGTCCAGAGCTTGGTTGAGAATGCCCGCATCTAGCAGGTGGCCTTCCATGCGAATCACCCGACTTTCGATGGAAACATTGGCATGAACGTCTTCCAGAATCGGTTCTGTTACCCGTAGGGTTAAACACTTGGCCGCTCCCCCCGCTTTCAAAAATTCCGTCAGGGGAGTTTCCCGCACCGTAAAGCCGACTTCCGCCAACTTATCCTTGAGAGTCCGGCTCACCAAATTCATGATGATGATGTCATTGACATTGACAGCGTTACAGGCAAAATTGATTGCATCCAGTTCCTCAACAACAATACGTTTTTCCGGGGGAATACGCATTTCGATCACCCGATTGGAATAGGCATCAAAGGCAGGGGGGTAATAGAGCAAATAGCCGCCGCTCAGGGGGCAAAAACAGGTATCAAGGTGGTAAAAACGCTCGTCAATCAGCCGTAGGGAAACCACTTCTGTGTCTAACCATTGGGCGATGTAGGGATGGGAATCCAGTTCGGAGCGGAAGCCATAGCCTGCCCATAACCAACGGCCTTCCCGGTCAAACAGGGCATCTCCAGCCCCTTCAAAGGGTAAGTCCTGGGGAAGTTCATAAACGGTGAAACCATTTTCTTCAAACCAAGCTTTGAAATAGGGTTCTTCCCCCTGGCGCTCCTTGTGATAAAAACGGCTGAGTACTACATTTTTCCCCAATACTAAGCCTGCATTGGCGGTGAAAACCATATCAGGCCAACCCTTAGCTGGCTTTACTAGATCGACGATGGCGCAATCTTTGATGGTCTGGTGTAGTTTTTGCCATTGCTCTACGGCCCGCTCCTGGGAGGATTTGTGGATATTGCCCTCCATCCAAGGATTAATTACGTAGTCCACGTCATAGTGGTCGGGGGGGCACATCAAAATGCGAATATCGTCAGCCATGGTTGGAGTTAGTTGGGGTAAAAAAGTTGGTTTGCAAGTATATCTAGAGAAAAATCCCGGCTGGATTCAGTTAACCAGCGTGCCAGGAGGCGGATAAAGTCCAACCTTCCATTCTACACGGTATTTTCGGTTGAAACTTTACCGGGGGACTCCTACCATGGGGTCAATGTTTCTTGTTGAGATCTCCAATGGCGATCGCCAATCTCCGTCTTCGTCCCTGGCAGGGGGTGATTTTAGTGTTACCCATTGCTGGGGTGATTGCTTTTCTGCTAGTGGCAGCTAGTTGGCAGATTAATGCCTGGGGGGTGAATTGGATTTGGGCGGTGGTGGTACTAGTTTTCCTGGGCTGGCGCTGGCTGTTGGTCCGGTGGACGACTCCCTCCGTTGATTTTGCTAAAACAACTTCTCTGCCATCTATTTCCCCAGGGGCAGGAACGGAGGACGGCAAGATTGAGAAAATAGAAGAGGCATTGAACAAGATTTTGCAGGCTTCCCGTCAGGATGTACCGGCATGGGAAAACTGGTCTTTGTTCTGGCAAAGATGTCAGGAGGTGGTGACGCTGGTGGCCCAAACCTATTATCCGGAGGTGAAATATCCCCTTTTAAATATCTATGTCACCGATGCCTACGGTTTGATCCGGGGCACCGTGGACGACATGGACCGCTGGATTGCAAACCTTTCCCCTACCCTCAACCAGGTTTCCCTGGCCCAGGTCTATCAATCCTATGAGGTTTACCAAAAGTTAGAACCATCCTTGAAAAAAATTTGGCAGGTGTGGTACTGGGGCCAATGGCTACTGAATCCGGTGGCAGCGGCGGCTCGGCTAGCCAGTCAACAAAGCAGTCAGCAGGCTACCCAACAATTGTTAGTCAATCTTAGTCAACAACTGCGGGAAGCGACTTTACGTAACCTCTGCCGTCAGGCGATCGCCTTGTACAATCCGCTCAGTGGCAATTTGCCGGACAATTTTGCCAAGGAAGAAACCCCCGTTGCGGGGCTAGTGAAGGCCAAAAGCCAAACTTTGCAGAATATTTTGGCCCAGGGCCAGTCTCCCCAAGAGGTGGAGCAACAGCCGGTCAATATCTTATTGGTGGGACGCACCGGAGCGGGGAAAAGCAGTCTAATTAATGCCCTGTTTCAAACTGATTTAGCGGTGACGGATCTGCTACCCAGTACTACTGAAATCAAAAAATATCAATGGCAAAGCAAAGATGGGCAAACTCTTCTGCTGTGGGACAGTCCCGGCTATGAGCAGGGGCAACGGTGGGATCTGCGGCGATCGGTCTTGAATTATGCTCAGCAGTCCGATGTGATTTTATTGCTCAATCCTGCTTTAGATCCCGCTCTCCAGATGGATGCGGATTTTGTCCAGGATTTACAAACTTCTGCAGGCGATCGCCCTTTAATTCTATTGGTAACCCAGGTGGACCGATTACGTCCCGTGCGGCAATGGCAACCTCCCTACAACTGGCGATCGGGGGAACAACCGAAGGAACAATCCATCCGGGAGGCTGTGCAGTATCGGGTCGAACAGTTGGGACAATATTGTCAACAAATTCTGCCCGTTGTCAGTGGTGATGAAACGGTGGGGCGATCGCCTTGGGGCCTGGAAGAACTTTCCCTGGCCCTATTGGCCGTGGTTAGTCCGGCCCAACAGCAACGTCTAGCCCGTTTTTTGAGCAATCTTGAAGCTCGCTCCCTGGCGGCGGCCCGGATTATTGACCGTTATGCTCTGCAGATGACCACAACCCAAGGCATAACGGCCCTGCTCAAAAGTCCGGTGTTGCAATTTGTTTCCAGTCTCACCACCGGCTCCCCCGCTCTGGCCTATCTGTTGGCGGAACAAATTCCCATTGAGCAATTGCCGTTGGTATTGGGCAAACTTCAATTGGCCTATGACCTATTTAATTTATTGGCAGCGGACAAGGACGACACCAACTTTGACCTATTAACCCTCTGGCCCCTGTTGCTGGATAATCCCGTTGCTCCCGATCGCAATGCCTGGGCCTTTGGCCATGCTTTGTTGGAATATTGGACCCAAAATCTGACCGTGGAGCAGTTGGGCATACGGTTCCGCCACTACGTGGATAACAGCTAGAGAGGCCAGCGCCAATCGACTATTTCCGGCAGATCAATGCCATGTTCATAGGCATAGTTAGTACAGTCAATCTGCATATCCTTGAGCCTTTCTTTGACATGGGCCCCGGCCACCTGTAATTGGGGCAGGCGATCGATCACATCAATAGCTAAGCTGAAACGATCAATTTGGTTTTGGATAGCTAGATCCATGGGGGTGTTGATGTTGCCCTTTTCCTTGTAACCCCGCACATGGAGATTGTTGTGGTTAGTACGACGGTAAGTCAAACGGTGAATCAACCAGGGATAGGCGTGGAAATTAAAAATGATCGGTTTATCAGTGGTGAACAGAGAGTCAAAATCCCGATCGCTCAGGCCATGGGGATGTTCCGACTCCGGCTGTAGTTTGAGTAGGTCAATGACACTGACAAAACGAATTTTCAAGTTAGGGAAAAACTGCCGTAGCAGAGCGGTGGCCGCCAGAGCTTCTTTGGTGGGAATATCCCCCGCCGCCGCCATCACCACATCGGGTTCCTTGCCGGCATCGTTACTAGCCCATTCCCAAATGTCAATGCCCTTGGTACAGTTGCGAATGGCTGAGTTCATATCCTGGTATTGCAAATGGGCTTGTTTGTCACAAACGATGATGTTGATGTAATTTTTACTCTGCAAACAGTGGTCCGCCACGGAAAGAAGGGAATTAACATCGGGGGGTAGATAAATCCGCACCACATCGGGGCTTTTGTTGAGAATGACATCTAAAAAGCCTGGATCTTGGTGGGTAAAGCCATTGTGATCCTGCCGCCACACGGTGGAAGTCATCAAAATATTGAGAGAAGAAATATCTGCCCGCCAGTTGAGGTGACGACAAATATCTAACCATTTGGCATGTTGGTTGACCATGGACGTGATCACATGGGCAAAGGATTCATAGGTGGCAAAAAAGCCGTGGCGACCGGTTAAAAGATAAGCTTCTAGCCAACCTTCTAAGGTGTGTTCGCTTAACATTTCCATCACCCGACCATCGGGACTTAATTCTCCCCCGTCCTGGTCTTCGTCTAAATATTCAGCAATCCAGAATTTTTTGCTAACCTCGTAGACAGCATGAAGTTTGTTAGAACTATTTTCGTCCGGGCCAAACAGACGGAAATTGGTCATGTTGTTAGCCATCACATCCCGCAAAAATACCCCTAGCGGAGCAGTGTTGGGAGTTTCGATGGTGCCAGGCTTATCCACATCAATGCCGTATTGACGAAAGTCAGGCATTTTCAAACCCCGCCGCAGTAAGCCACCATTGGCATAGGGGGTAGAGCCTAAACGCTTATCCCCCACCGGGGCGATCGCCTTAAATTCTGGCTTTAAAGTACCCTGGTCATCAAATAATTCTTCTGGTTTATAACTCCGCATCCAGGCTTCCAACTGTTGTAGATGGGCCGGGTTATCGTGCATACCGCCCATGGGCACTTGGTGAGCCCGCCAAAAACCTTCCACTTTATGGCCGTCAACGTAGTCGGGGCCAGTCCAACCCTTAGGGGTACGCATGACAATCATGGGCCAGCGGGGACGGGTAGCAATGCCACTGCTACGGGCCTCAGCTTGAATTTGATGAATTTCGGTTACACAGTGATCCAGGGTGGCCGCCATGGCCTGGTGCATAGACTCAGGATCGGAACCTTCCACAAAATAGGGAGTGTAACCGTAACCCTCAAACAAGGATTTTAATTCTTCATGGCTAATGCGGGATAAAACGCTTGGGTTATTAATCTTGTAGCCGTTGAGATGGAGTACCGGCAGAACGGCCCCGTCCCGGATTGGGTTAATGAATTTATTACTATGCCAGGAAGTAGCCAAAGGCCCTGTTTCTGATTCTCCATCCCCTGCTAAACCCACCACAATTAAATTGGGATTATCGAACGCTGCCCCATAGGCATGGGATAAACAGTAACCCAACTCGCCCCCTTCATGGATGGAACCGGGGGTTTCTGGAGTACAGTGACTGCCAATGCCGCCGGGGAAGGAAAATTGCTTGAAAAAACACTTCATGCCCGCTTCATCTTCACTGCATTCGGCAAAAAAGCGAGAATAGCTCCCTTCCAGGTAACAGGGGCCCAAAAAACCTGGTGCACCGTGGCCAGGCCCTACCATATAGAGCAGATCCTGGTCGAATTTCCTAATGATGCGATTCAGATGGGTGTAGAGAAAGCTAATGCCCGGGCTGGATCCCCAATGCCCCAACAGACGATGTTTAATCTGTTCTGCCTGGAGTGGTTGCCGCAAGAGAGGATTGTCCCGCAGATAAATCATACCCACCGCCAAATAGTTGGCCGCTCGCCAAAAACCGTTGAGTTGGTGTAGTTCCGTGGCATCAAGGGGACTTCCACTGATGGTGGAACGGGCTTGGCCAAAAGCACTGATGGAAAATGGGGATCCAACCATGGAAAAACTCCCGGATTTGTACATTCCCTACCAGGGTAGAACCCACAAGTTATTTTTGCGTTAACCCACAGACAGAAAAACCCCTCCGGTTAGCCTTCTGCAAGACAGTTAGCTATAGTGGGGGGTTTGTCAGTTACTAAAGACTTTAGCCTGGGTTTATAACAAATTAATTTTCAAACAGTCCCATATCTGTCACCGCACCGAGGCTACTGGAGGAAACTAACTTCGCATACTTGGCTAAAATCCCCCGTTGATAGCGGGGTTGGGGAGGAGTCCACCGGGCCCGCCGTTGGGCCAATTCCTCTTCACTGACGTTGATTTGCAGTAACCTTTGTTGGGCATCGATGGTGATTTGATCTCCTTCCTCCACCAAGGCGATCGCCCCTCCCACGTAGGCTTCGGGGGCAACGTGACCGACGACTAAACCGTAGGTGCCACCGGAAAAACGTCCATCGGTGATCAGACCGACGGAATCCCCTAGACCGGCTCCGATAATAGCGGAGGTGGGGGCCAGCATTTCCCGCATACCCGGACCACCCTTGGGGCCTTCGTAGCGTACTACCACCACGTCTCCTGCTTGGATTTTGCCGGCGAGAATAGCATCTAGGCAATCTTCCTCCGACTCAAACACTTTGGCGGGCCCCGTCATTACCGGCTTTTTAACCCCGCTGATTTTAGCCACACCACCCTCAGTGGCTAGATTGCCCTTAAGTACGGCTAAGTGACCTTCTTGGTAAACGGGATTTTCCCAGGAATGAATTACATCCTGGCCGGCGGGAGGCTGGTCGGGAATATCGGCCAATACTTCGGCAATGGTCTGTCCCGTAATAGTGAGGGCGTCACCATGGAGAATGCCATTGACCAGCAACATTTTCATTACCTGGGGAATACCACCAGCAGCGTGGAGGTTAGTGGTGACGTATTTGCCCGACGGTTTGAGGTCACAGAGTACAGGTACTTTATGGCGAATGGTTTCAAAATCATCCAAGCTCAAAGGCACCCCAATGGTGTTGGCGATCGCCAGAAGATGGAGCACTGCATTGGTGGAACCACCCACGGCCATGATTACGGCAATGGCATTTTCAAAAGCTTTGCGGGTAAGAATTTGACTGGGCAGAATTTGTTTTTTGATTGCTTCCACCAGAACTTTGGCAGACTCTTCGGTGCTGTCGGCTTTTTCAGCGTCCACCGCGGCCATGGTGGAAGAGTAGGGCAAGCTCATTCCCATGGCTTCAAAGGCGGAGGACATGGTATTGGCAGTAAACATTCCCCCACAGGAACCGGCCCCAGGGCAAGCATTACGCTCAATGCCGTAGAGGGTTTCTTCATCGATTTTGCCCGCACTGTACTGGCCCACCGCTTCAAAAGCACTGACCACCGTTAAATCTTCGCCTGCATAATGGCCGGGTTTAATCGTGCCACCGTAAACAAAAATGGCTGGAATATTGAGGCGAGCCATGGCAATCATCGCTCCGGGCATATTTTTATCACAGCCCCCGATCGCCAAAACCCCATCCATGCGCTGACCGTTGCACACCGTTTCGATGGAATCAGCAATTACTTCCCGGGAAACAAGGGAATATTTCATCCCCTCTGTGCCCATGGAAATGCCGTCACTGATGGTGATGGTGCCAAACAATTGGGGCATGGCCCCCGCTGTCCTTACGCCCGCCTCGGCCCGTAGAGCCAGATCATTAATGCCCATATTACAGGGAGTAATGGTGCTATACCCGTTAGCGATGCCCACAATGGGTTTAGTGAAGTCGTCATCGCCAAAACCAACGGCCCGGAGCATGGCCCGGTTGGGACTCCGTTGGGTGCCCTGGGTAATTACCCGGCTTCTGGGATTGTTGGACATTGTTTTCTCCTGTCTCGTAGCGAATCTATGCTTTTTTCCATTGTCGATGGTTTATTCCCCTTTGCTCAAGCCTGGTTCTAAAAAGTCAACTTTCGACGACAGATGTTCTTTAAAATCTCACCTGATTCAACGGTCCTATTGGCTAAGTTAAATATACTAAAATTTTTATTAATTTAAATTCTGGAAGTTTTTATTACAGCCATGGCTTTAATCGCAAGACTGATCGGTGTGATCCTCATCGGTACCGGAATCTACTTTCTGGGCAACAACATTATTTTCACCACCAACGTTTATCCGTATTTTTGGCGGGGTATTGCTGCCGATGGCTCAATTTTGGCCCTTATTGCTGGAGTGATGATGTTAGTTTTTTTGCCCGCTAGGGAAAAATCCTGGGGCTGGATACCCATCATTATTGGCATAGTACTGGTATTTCTCAGCAGTCGAGCCATCCTTAATCCCACCAGTCTTTGGCAATTTCTCCTTTCCTTTGCCTCAATGGCCGTTGGTTACAAATTAGTCACCAAGGGTCGCCTATGATGAATGCTCTCTCAATGCTCACCTAGATAGTGCAAGCTTTCGGTGTTATGGATAGTGGCGATTTTCCCTATCGTAGGTTTCCTTGGGTTCCTACGGTGAGGCCAGTACTGGGGGATTTTACGCTTGATTGTTTTTTGTTACCATCCCCCTTGGTATCTATGCCCAAACCCATTACCGAGGGGCGATCGCCAGGTAAACGGTTTACACTCAAACAAAAATCAGCCTGTTTAAGTCCATGGCAGCCGTCTAAACCCGTCCTTCGGAAAAGAAGCTGAAAATCCGCTGGGAAAAACTGCCGGATGATTTTATTTTGCCCGATGACCCTGGGGAAAGTAACCTACAGCCACTATTAGCCGAGGGGGGAGAATATTCCATCAATCCTTACTATCCCTACGGCAAATGGTACTTCTACGAGCAAATTCTGCGGGTGCGTGTGTATGCCATTTTCCATCCTAAAACAGTCTTTTGGGATGTCTATCGGCTCACCGAAGATAAACATCAAAAACAAGAGCTTGGGGCTGATGGCTGCATCTGACTGGAAGAAATGAACCTATTTTTGGGAGTTTGGCAGGGTAAAAAAGCAAAAATAACCACCAGCTAGCTGAGATGGTGCAATCGGGACGACAATCTTCTGCCCTCGGGTCAAGGCAGTTTAGACCTAGAACGGCAACGCTTGGCTGAAGAGCGGGAAAAGACTGACCAGGAGAAACAGCGGGATCTGGGAACTAATCCAGATGATCTTTAGTCGTCCGTAGTTATGGGGTTAGGCTTGTTGCTGAAAACTGCTTCGATCCTATTGCAATCAACGATAAATCACTATACAAAGTTGTAATAACTCGGTTTTATATTTTATAAAGTTTTAAGTTCTTGATACTCCAGCCCCCAAAGATCACTAACCAAATACAAAGGTCGAGCTTTGACCTCTTCATAAACCCGACCCAAATATTCACCAATTACCCCTAGGCTAATTAGCTGGATTCCCCCAAGAAATAGGATAGCTACCATCAAAGATGCATAGCCAGGTACATCGATGCCAAGGGTTAAAGTTTTTAAAATCAAAAAGCTGGCGTAGGCCAGGGAAAGCAAGGAAATAATCGATCCTAGATAAGTCCAAACTTTAAGGGGCAATAAGCTGAAGGAAAAAATACCGTCCAAAGCAAAATTCCAAAGCTTCCAATAATTCCATTTAGTTTGGCCTTGGAAGCGGGGTTCCCGGTCAAATAAAACAAAGGTTTGGCGATAACCGACCCAGGCAAATAAGCCTTTCATAAAGCGAGTTCTTTCCGGGAGCTGCTTAATGGCATTCACCACTCGACGGTCCATTAAGCGAAAATCACCCGTATTGGGGGGAATTTTAATTTCCGTCATGCGCCCAATTACCTTGTAAAACATTTTGGCGGTAAATTGTTTGACCCAAGTTTCCCCCTGCCGTGAACGTCGAGTAGCATAGACAATATCATAGCCTTCCCGCCATTTGTCGACCAATTCATGGATTAATTCCGGCGGATCTTGGAGATCGGCGTCGATGGGGATAACAGCATTGCCTTGGGCGTAATCAATGCCAGCGGAAAGGGCGATTTCCTTACCAAAATTGCGGGAAAGATTAACAATTTTAATTTGGGGATTTTGACTGTGGCAATTAATTAATTGTTGGAGGGTTTTGTCCTTACTACCATCGTTAACGCAAATGACTTCATAGGTGATTCTGAGCGGATTAAGCACCTCCAGTAAACGGGCAAATAAATGTTCGAGGTTATCTTCCTCGTTGTACATGGGAATGACAATGGACAATTCAATGGTCATGGGGACAGGTTATTTTTCCGTTAATTGCTTAATTGGTTAAACTCAATTAATTGTTTTTGACAATATCCATCGGAGTCGGCCAGGAAAATTTCCCTTCTTTAGCCCAATTTGCCGTTTCTAGTTACGTTTATCCTTTATTGAACCCATCCCGCAAACTACCATATGCAAGCTCACTTTTTTCAACATGTTCCCTTTGAAACCCTCAGTGCCATTGAACCCTGGCTAGGGGCAAAGGGTTATGCCATTGGTCGCACGGCCTTCTATAAGCAATCTTTCACCCTTCCTTCCCTGGCTGCCATTGACCTGCTCATTATCCTTGGCGGTTCCATGAGCGTCAACGATGAAGCCCAATTCCCCTGGTTAGTACAAGAAAAGGATTTTATCCGTCAGGCGATCGCGGCAGGAAAACCGATACTAGGTATTTGTCTTGGGGCTCAATTGATAGCCAGTGCCCTGGGAGCAAAAGTTTATCCCAACGCTGTCAAGGAAATTGGTTGGTTTCCCATCATCGGTCGGCAACGTAATCCGGAGCTAGATTTATTCCAGTTCCCCCCCAGTACTGAAGTGTTCCACTGGCACGGCGAAACCTTTGATTTACCCCCAGGGGCCGAGTTGATTGCCTCTAGTCAAGCTTGTCAGCATCAGGCTTTCCAGATCGGGCGATCGGTCATTGGTTTGCAATGCCATTTGGAAACCACCCCCACCGCAGCCCAGACCATAGTGGATAATTGTGCCGAAGAATTAATCCCTGGCCCTTTTGTGCAGGATGCGGCCACCATTTTGACGGACAACCCCGCCAGATTTACTGCCATGAATGGGATTTTAATCCAATTACTGGAATATTTACACCGTCAGGTTGGCCTAGAAAGCAAAGTCTAATCCCTTGGCCCTCCAACCCCTAGGCGCGGAGAATATGGCACAATCGAGAAGAATACTACGGTAACAACACCATCTCTCCATGATTCCAACCGTCATTGAAACGTCTGGGCGTGGCGATCGCGCCTTTGATATTTATTCCCGCCTACTCCGGGAACGGATTGTCTTCCTGGGGCAAGAAGTCCGGGACGAGAATGCCAATTTGGTTGTTGCCCAACTGCTGTTTTTAGAAGCGGAAGATCCGGAAAAAGACATTTATCTCTACATCAACTCCCCCGGGGGATCGGTGTCGGCGGGGCTAGGAATTTTCGACACTATGAATCAAATCCGCCCCGATGTTTGCACCATCTGCATCGGCTTGGCGGCCAGCATGGGGGCATTTCTGCTCAGTGCCGGGGCCAAGGGTAAGCGCATGAGTTTGCCCAACTCCCGCATTATGATTCACCAACCCTTGGGGGGAGCCCAAGGTCAAGCTACGGACATTGAAATTCAAGCCAGGGAAATTCTTTATCTCAAAGCATTACTCAACCAACACCTGGCCAACCACACTGGCAAATCCCTAGAAGAAATTACCGCCGATACGGAACGGGATTTCTTCATGTCCGCTGAAGAATCAAAGGAATACGGCCTGATTGACCAGGTAATTAACCGTCGTCCTTCTGCCAGTGACCCTCTGTAACCGTTATAGAAGTTTGACCCTGAATGGCCATTGAAAATTACTGGCCATTGGCACAGCTCAAATTCTAGGCCCATCCCCCCGACTCTAGATTCCACCCATTCCTCTTTCTGACCGTCCGTGAATATCACCTCCCCCCTCTCCCCCCTCGCCACCAATATCCCGATGCCCTGGGACGTTTTGGTAACTATGGCGGTAAATATGTACCCGAAACCCTCATGCCCGCGCTGACGGAGTTGGAGGAAGCCTACTATCGTTACCGGGCGGAAAACTCTTTTCAGGAAGAATTGGCGGGGTTGCTGAAGGACTATGTGGGCCGTTCCTCCCCCCTCTATTTTGCGGAACGGTTAAGCGCCCACTATGCCCGCCCCGACGGCACCCATCCTCTGATTTACCTCAAGCGGGAGGATTTGAACCATACGGGGGCCCACAAAATCAATAACGCCCTGGGCCAAGTTTTGCTAGCTAAACGCATGGGCAAAAAGCGTATTATTGCGGAAACCGGCGCTGGTCAGCACGGGGTTGCCACGGCCACGGTCTGTGCTCGCTTTGGACTTGAGTGCATCATTTATATGGGGGTGCAGGATATGGAGCGACAAAAGCTCAATGTCTTCCGCATGAATCTACTTGGGGCTAGGGTCCAACCGGTGACAGCGGGGACGGGGACGCTCAAAGATGCCACCTCTGAAGCGATTCGGGATTGGGTCACCAATGTGGAAACCACCCACTACATCCTCGGCTCTGTGGCGGGGCCCCATCCTTACCCAATGATGGTGCGGGATTTTCACCGGGTCATTGGCCAGGAAACCCGGCAACAGGCTTTGGAAAAATGGGGCGGTTTGCCGGATATCCTACTAGCCTGTGTGGGGGGCGGTTCCAACGCCATGGGGCTATTTTACGATTTCATTGACGAGCCAGAAGTGCGCTTGATTGGCATCGAAGCGGCGGGGGAGAGTATTGTCTCCGGTAAGCATGCGGCCACTCTAACCATGGGCAAACCGGGGGTATTACATGGGGCCATGAGTTATCTACTCCAAGATACGGAGGGCCAGGTTACGGAAGCCCATTCCATCAGTGCCGGCTTAGACTATCCCGGTGTGGGGCCAGAACATAGCTATCTCAAAGATGCGGGACGGGCGGAGTATTACAGCGTCACTGACCAAGAGGCGATCGCCGCTTTGCAGAGGTTATCAGAGTTGGAGGGCATTATTCCTGCTCTGGAAACGGCCCATGCCTTTGCCTATCTAGAGACCCTTTGTCCCCAACTCAAGAACGGCGAACGGATTGTGATCAACTGTTCCGGTCGGGGAGACAAAGATGTGCAGACGGTGGCCAAATACCTCCAGATGGAGATTTGAGCTGGCCCCATGCCCTGGTCAGGGTCGATGAAGGGAAATTAGGGAAATTAATGTCCATTTCCCCACGGCGTCAAAGTCTAGAGGCTTAATCAGTTGGGCAATTACTTGATGCCGAGCAATTCCACCTCAAACTCGAGGGTAGCATTGGGGGGAATGACTCCGCCGGCACCCCGGGAACCATAGGCTAAATCCGGAGGGATAATTAATTTCCGTTTACCCCCCACCTGCATAGTGGCTACTCCTTCGTCCCAACCTTTGATCACTTGGCCTACGCCGATGGTGAAGGTAAAGGGTTTATTGCGGTCCACGGAGCTGTCAAACTTAGTGCCGTCGGTGAGGCGGCCGGTGTAGTGTACTTCCACTTTTTGTCCTTTGGTGGGACTGGGGCCTTCCCCCACCACTTCGTCAATGTATTGCAGTCCAGACTCGGTGGTGATGATGTTATCGGAATTGGAGGTGGTCATGGAGGATGTTTCAGGGGCTTGTAGGGCGGAGGCTTGGGCAATTTCCACAGGGGCAGTGTTGACTTCCTGGGGAGCGGCGATCGCCGGGGGAGAAGACTTCCCGAAAATAGCGACGGAGATTAAAACCAAGCTAAAAAAAGCAACAATGGTGAGACTAACAAGAACGTCACGCATAGCGGTAAAAATTTTCATCAAAAAGTAGCTCAGATCAGCGTTGGCTTAATTATCCCATGGGCTCCTCCCCTAACTGACCGCTGACCAAACGGTTACGTCCCTCCGCCTTAGCTTGGTATAAATATTTATCTGCCTTGGCCACTAATTGGGCCCAACCACTGCCATGGGGGGGAATAGTGCTGGCACAACCAATGCTCAGGGTGACACGGTCGGCGATCGCCGATTGGGCGTGGGGAATATGTAACCCGGCAATTTCCCTTCGGATCTGTTCACCAATATGCACTGCGCCTTCTAAGTCCGTGTTGGGCAGAGCAATTAAAAATTCTTCTCCACCGTAACGGGCCGCCAAATCCTTGGGGCGACTTACTACTTTGGCCAATGCCACCGCCGTTTTTTGTAAACAACTATCTCCCCCCTGGTGGCCGTAATAATCGTTGTAATTTTTGAAATAATCAATGTCACAGAGCAGAACGGAAAAAGGATATTGCTCCCGGATGGCTTCGGACCATTCTGTGTCGAGAAATAATTCCAACTGGCGACGGTTAGCTAACTGGGTTAGTTGATCGATCTTGGCCAGCCGCTCTAACATCTGATTGGCAGACTCCAGTTGATATTGCAAACGACTTTGATAGAGCAAGCGTTTTACCCTTTGCCGGAGCACCGCCCAGTGAATTGGTTTAGTTACATAGTCGATCGCCCCCGCCTCAAAGGCCCGATCCACCGACGCTTCATCGTCTAGTCCAGTGATCATCAACACCAATGGCGAGGGATTTTGGTAACTGTCCATCAATGCCTGACAGCAGGCAAACCCGTCCATCACCGGCATTAAGGCATCAAGTAACACCACTTCCGGTTTAATTTCTGCGAATTTGGCCAGGGCTTCTTGCCCATTTTCAGCCAACTCCACTCGATGTCCCTCTTTTTGTAGGTAGACCCGGAGTTGCATCCGCATGAAACCATCGTCGTCCACCACTAAAATCTTGGCGGAGGAAGTTTCCGTTGGTTTAGGCAGACTCATGGTTAGGCACAGTAAACGGCGTTAGGGCGTCTACCACAGCGGTGTGCAAACTTCGACAATGGTGAATTATTTGGGTGACAGAACCTGACCCTAGATTACCCGATCCGGCCTCTTTTTCCAGTTGCTTGCAAAACAACGAAAATTGCTCTGCCCCTAAGGAAGCACTGCTGGATTTGAGGGAGTGGGCCGCCCGTTTAACCCGCATTAAATCCTCCACTTCCAGGCCCGCCACCAATTCGTCCATCAGCTTTTGGCTTTCTAGACAGTAACAAGCCACCATTTCCCCAAATAATTCCCCATCCCCGCCACAGAGTTCATCCCGCAAAAAGGCGATGGCCCCAGGATCTATGGCATCCAGGGGAAGCATAGGAACCTTACTAGGATTGCTTAGATCATTGGTGGTTGGTTCTTCTACGGTCAAACTTTTTTCCTCTGGGATGGTAGTTTTTTTCCCAGCCTTGGAAGCATTGATCAGGGCAGATGTATCTTGCAATACTTTTCGCAGTTGGCTAATGGCAATGGGTTTACTGATGTGGTCATCCATGCCGGCATCTAAACAGTCTTGGCGATCGCTGGCCATGGCATTGGCGGTCATGGCCACAATACGGGGTTGACGCTCCGGTGGTAGGGTTTGGCGGATCTGACGACAAGCAATTAAACCATCCATCACGGGCATTTGTACGTCCATCAATACCAAATCATAGTTTTTCTGCATCAATGCTTCGATTACTTCTTGCCCATTGTTGGCGATCGCCACCGGGTAACCCAAATTATTCAGCATCTGCTGGGCCACCTTCTGATTAATCAGATTATCTTCGGCTAAGACTATTTGCAGGGGAGGCTGTAACTTGGTGACGTTTTCCTCCGTCAAGGAACTATCTAGCTGAGTTGCTTCAATAAACTCAGGCAGGCCATCCAGACTGAACTGTAGTTGATGGTCGGCAATATCACCGGAGCATTGGAACAGATTGGCCAAAGTTTCAAATAAAAGAGATTGACGCACCGGCTTATTGAGCACCATTTGGAAGAGAGATAAATCATCCGTTTCTAACACCAGACCAGAGGAAAGCAGAATTATTGGCAAATCATTACCTTGGGGAAATTGTCGTAGATGTTGGGCCAGGCTAGCACCATCCATATTGGGCATTTGTAAATCCAAAATGGCCACATCCAGACTGGAACAGCGGGCAAACCAATCCAGGGCCGATTCCCCATCGGCAAAACAGTGACAGATTAGTCCCCAGGTTTGGCATTGCTCCTGCAAAATGCGGCGATTGGTTTCGTTATCGTCCACAATTAACACCTGTTTGCCCTTCATTTGTTGCACAGCATCCGCTTCCCCCAGGGCCGGTGCCTGGGCCGTGGTCAGAATGTGGAAACTGAACATGGAACCCACACCCGGTTCACTAGTTACGGCCAAAACTCCCCCCATCATTCGGGTTAGACGCTGGCTAATCACCAAACCCAAACCGGTGCCTCCATATTTGCGGGTGGTGGAAGAATCCACCTGGCTAAAGGATTTGAACAGGCGATCGAGGCGATCGACCGGGATGCCAATGCCCGTATCCCGCAGGTTGAAACAAAGGCGATGGCTGGGATGGGGTAAATCCAAAATAGTTTCGTAGGATTGGCTGGAGTCAAAAGGTTCCGCCCTGACTGTTAGAACCACTTCCCCTTTCTCCGTAAATTTGAGTGCGTTGCCAATTAGGTTGGAAAGAATTTGTCTTAATCTCACCTGGTCCCCCAAAATCCGGGTAGGGGTGCGGGGGTCGATGCCATAGGTCAGTTCCAAGTTTTTGACTCGGGCAATGGGGCCAAACATTTCAAATACCCCTTCAATGAGGGGTCGTAACTCAAATGCTTGGGTTTCCAACACCAACTTATCGGCTTCAATTTTGGAAAAGTCGAGAATATCGTTGATGATAGTCAGCAGAGTTTCCCCACTTTGACGGATGGTTTGGACGTAGTCTATTTGTCGGGGGTTTAGATCCGTCATAATCAGTAGTTCTGTCATGCCAATCACCCCGTTCATCGGTGTGCGAATTTCATGGCTCATCATGGCCAGAAATTCACTCTTGGCCCGGTTGGCGGCTTCGGCGGCCCATTTAGCTTTTTCTAGTTCGAGGTTTTTCTGGGCTAATTCTCGACGACGTTCCCGCTCTTTTTCCAACAGAGCTGCTTGGGCCAGGGCAATGCCCATTTGTTCGGCGATCGCCTCTAGGAGTTCAATTTCATCCGCCGTCCAAACCCGCTGTCGGTCGCATTGATGGAGAGCAATAATACCATTAGCCCTACCTTGATAGGATGTACGGACTGCCAGGAAGGACTGCACCTGGAAGTGACGATAAAATTCCTTGGAGCCAGTGGAATTCAAATCCTGGTCTATATCCACCACTGCCATGGCCCGATCGCCTTGGATAATGAGAGGATCGTAGGCATGGTCGACCACTATTTCCCCCGCCAGGAGAGAGGCAAAACTTCCTCCCAAATATTCCGCTACTACGGGTACCTGGAGGGTAGTAGCCTCCGAGTAATTATGGAGCAGGCAACGGCTCACTGCAAAGGCGTCCCCCACCTGCCGAGCCGCCGTTTGAAAAATTAAAGTTGGTTGTAAACTACGGCGGATTTCTTGGCTAATTTTCCGCATTAACAAAATTTGGGTAAGCTTTTTCTGGAGTGTTTCTTGGGCCTGTTTACGGTCAGTGATATCCATACAGGAACCCACATAACCCATAAATTTTCCGTCTTCTAGGTAGCGGGGTGCCCCTACGTTGACAATCCAGCGATATTGTTGGTCTGCCCGTTGGTAGCGGTATTCCAGCTCAAATCGCTGACGGGCGCCCCAGGATTGGGAATACACTGCAAGGTAATGGCCCCGGTCATCGGGGTGAATGCCTTTTAGGTAACCTTGCCCCAATTCCGCTTCCAAGGTGGAGCCCCGAAACTCTAACCAAGATTGATTAACGAAGGTCATTTTTTGGTCTTGATCCGCCACCCAGAGCATTATGGGGGAAGTGTCGGCCATCATGCGAAAGCGAGCTTCACTTTCCTTAAGGGTTTTCTCCGCTTGTTTGCTAGAGGTAATTTCAAAGCGGATGGCGAGGTATTGATAGGGCTTGCCATCACTGTCCAAGAACGGAACAACAGTGCTATCTACCCAGTAGCTTTGGTCGTACTTATTTTTATTTTTGATTTGCCCGTGCCACACTTCTCCGGCGGCAATGGTCTGCCAAAACTGCTGAAAGAACTCCGGTGGATGATAACCGGAATTCACTAAACGGTGGGTGTTACCAATCAACTCTTCCCGGCTATAACCTGACACCTGCAAAAATTTATCGTTAACGTAGGTAATTACCCCTTGGGTATCCGTGATGGCCACAATGGCGGCTTCGTCCAGGGCTGTTTTTTGCACCGCCAATTCCTGCAGGGTAATTTGCAAGCGCTCTTCAGCAGTTTGTTGCTGTTTGACTAAGTCGCTCAGTTGTTCCCCGTGTCTGCGACTTTTTTGCAGATAATAAACGGCGATCGCCACAGCCCAAGCCATGATCAAACCGCTCACCAAAGTCCAATCGGACCAGGAGGATTTGTACTGGTCGAGAATCAGTGGCCCCGGCACTAGTTGTAATTGCCAATAGCTGACCATGGTTTCCGCTAAGGGCAGGGAGTTATCCCATGCCAGTGTTTTCAGCAAAAAAATGTCCTGGGCCCATTCCTGGGGCACGTCGTTATAGACCAACTGGTTATCTTCAAAGATACGCAGGCCATAACTCCGAAGATTGCTATTTTCCACACTTGCATGGCTGGCCAAGGGGCGGACAGCGTCGATGAAACGGTTCAGTTCAAAAACCCCCACCACAAAACCATCAAACTCTTTATCGACAAACAGGGGAACACAGACTAAAAATCCCTTGCCCCCTTGAACCAAATCAATAACCTTGCTGACCGTCGTTGTCCTTGTGCGGGCCGCCATTTCCAAAGGAATTTGGCGATCAAGGTTGGCATTAGTGTGGCCAATGACCTGCCCATTGCCTTTTAACGGTTCAATCCACCGCACCACAAATTCTGAATCTACCCATTCGATCGCCTGATAACCACCAAAACTTTTCGCCTGGGCCCTAGCATCCAAGGACCATTCTGTTTGCTCCATTCCCGCTGGCGACCTTTCCCAGCGCCGGGCCATTTGCTCCAGTTGTTGGGTGTGAAAATTAAGTTGATTTTCAATCTGTTCGTGGATATTGGTCAGTCGATTGTCGAGAATCTGCTGAAGCTTCTGTTGGGATTGGGAGCGGAGAGAAAGGTAGGTATTCACCGCCATAACCGATAACCCTACCCCGATCACGACTGGCAATATTGGAGAAAGCAGGGGACGGCCCAGGGGAAATTTCATATCAAGCTATGGATGGCGTCCAGCACAGCGTTGCGACACTTCAAAGTCTAGTCCAGGGTACAGGAGTTGAACCTGTCTAGGGCGAATTATGAGTTCGCTGCCTCAACCGCTCGGCCAACCCTGGTGTTTATTGTCCCGACACCATATTGTAAACCACCACCAACCGCTACGGAGCAGGGAACTGATCGCCCATTTTGTCTAGGCCGGGTGGTCTAATTTTGAGATTTCCTAGGGCATAATGAATCGAGCTATCCAAAATTGCTCATCAAAAACCCATCTTCCCATTTCAATGGCGATCGCCAGGTTATGTCCACCAAAAGTAAGATTTTTCTAATTCTGCTGGTTTTTTGTCCCCTCTCCTGGGCCTCCCACTGGTTGGGTTGGGGGGAAACGACCGTGTTTATTCTGGCGGGTTTGGCCATTGTGCCCTTAGCGGCCTTTATGGGCACCGCCACCGAGGAAATTGCTGTGGTTATTGGCCCCAACGCTGGCGGGTTACTCAATGCCACCTTTGGCAACGCGACGGAACTAATTCTGGCTTACATTGCCCTCAAGGAAGGATTGATCGATGTGGTTAAGGCCACCCTGACGGGGTCAATCATTGGCAACCTACTCTTGGTGATGGGCTTCGCCGTACTGTTGGGGGGGCTGCGCTACAAGGAACAGAGTTTCCAACCGATCGCCGCGCGCCTAAATGCTTCCACCATGAATTTGGGGGTGGTGGCAATTCTTTTGCCCACAGCATTGCAATACACTTCCACCGGTGTAGCAGAAACGATTCTGCAAAATTTATCCGTAGCAGTGGCGGTGGTGCTAATTGGCGTTTACATGCTCTCCCTGGTATTTTCCATGGGCACCCATGCCTACCTCTACGATGTGGGGTTAGCGGAAAATATGGAAATGCCCGAAGCAGGGGAAAGTTTACCTACGCCCGAACCGCCTACGGAGGAAGAAAAACCCAACCTCTGGCTTTGGACCGGGGTTTTGCTGGCCGTCACCCTGGGGGTAGCAGTGGAATCGGAGTTATTGGTGGGCTCCTTGGAGGTGGCCACGGAATCCCTGGGATTAACTCCCCTGTTCACCGGGGTAATCCTCCTCCCCATCATTGGCAACGCCGCTGAACACGCTACCGCTGTCACTGTGGCCATGAAAGACAAAATGGATCTGTCCATGTCTGTGGTGATGGGATCGAGCCTGCAAATTGCCTTCTTCGTTGCTCCGGTGTTGGTGATTATCGGCTGGGCGATCGGTCAACCGATGGATCTAAACTTCAATCCGTTCGAGTTGGTGGCCGTATTAGTGGCGGTGTTGATTGTCAATTCCATTAGTGGCGACGGTAGTTCCAATTGGTTAGAAGGGGTTTTACTTTTGGCGACCTATGCCATCATTGCCCTGGCCTTTTACTTCCATCCCACCCTTATCTAGGACCTAGTTCTCGGGAAAACACTAAACTCGAGGTAATGTTACCGCTTGGGGCTGATTTTGATATTTGCCCCTCCTGGTTTCATAGCTAATGTCGCAATCTTCCCCTTCGAAAAATAGTAATTGCACAATGCCTTCGTTGGCGTAGATACGACAGTCGGCACTGGAAGAATTGGAAAATTCTAGGGTCAGATGACCGCACCACCCCGCTTCCCCTGGCGTCAAATTGGCGATGATACCGGCCCTAGCATAGGTACTTTTCCCAATGCAAAGCACAGTGACATTGGCGGGGATAGCTAGTCTTTCCACTGCCACCCCCAGACCGTAGGAATGGGCCGGCAAAATAAAATAAGTACCGCTGTCATCGCTGTGGAGTTGGGTCTGTTCTAAATTGTGGGGATTAAAATTTTTGGGGTCAACTACAGTACCAGGAATATGACGAAAAATACGAAAATCTGCTGCTGAAAGGCGAATATCGTAGCCAAAACTGCTCAAACCAAAGGAAATAGCTGGTTTTCCCCCTATCTGACGCATTAGTTTGGGCTCAAACGGCTCAATCATGCCTTGGGCGGCCTGGGTACGGATCCAAATATCGTTCTTGATCATGGGCTAAAGTAGAGGGCATAAAGCGGCAATTATTATCCCCTGTTCAGGCCCAGCATTTCAGATTTGTCCCCATAAGCTTCAACTTCGAGTCCTGTGAATGGTTTTGATTATATTTGGTTATATTTTCAGAGTCCTACACCACTAAAAATTTGGGAGCTTTTGCCTTATCCTGCTTAGAGACGACATCCACTGTAAATTTTTATGAACCCATTACTCTCCCCTTTGTGGCCTTTTATTGCCACCACCGTAGAAACAGGCACGGAAACAGAAATAGCCCCATTGGTTTTGGCAGGGGTACTCCTCAGCCTGGTGGTGGTCTATTTTGCCAGTAAGTTGGGGGGGGAAGTCTGTCTCCGGCTTAATTTACCGCCGGTGCTGGGGGAATTGGTTGGGGGCGTATTAGTGGGGGTTTCGGCTCTCAAGCTATTGTTATTTCCTGAAGGGGGACTGGCGCCGGAAGATTCCCTAATCATTCAGTTATTGATGGGGTCAGCGGATTTATCCCCAGAAGCGGCTCAGTCGGTCTTTAGTGCCCAGAGTGAGGTAATCTCTGTCATTTCTGAGTTGGGGGTAATTATTCTCCTGTTTGAAATTGGCTTAGAGTCTAATCTCAAGGAACTGATTCGGGTTGGCCCCCAGGCGGCGATCGTCGCAGTGGTAGGGGTAGTGACCCCTTTTAGTTTGGGCACCATTGGTCTGATGACCATTTTTGGGGTAGCGCCCATTCCAGCAATTTTTGCGGGGGCCGCCTTAACGGCTACCAGCATTGGTATTACAGCTAAGGTATTGGCAGAAATTAACCGTTTGAGTTCCAATGAAGGGCAAATTATTATTGGGGCGGCGGTATTGGACGATATCCTCGGCATTATTGTGCTGGCGGTGGTGGGCAGCCTGGTGAAAACTGGGGAAATCCAGATCAGCAATATCATTTATCTAATACTCAGTGCCACTGGTTTTGTGGTGGGTTCAATTTTAATCGGTCGTTTACTCAGCCCCTTCTATGTCAGCTTGGTCAACCGCATGAAGACCCGGGGACAGTTGCTCTTGGTTTCCATTTGCGTGGCTTTTGTCCTTTCCTACATCGCCCAAATTGTGCAGTTGGAAGCTATTTTGGGTTCCTTTGCGGCGGGTCTGATTTTGGCGGAAACGGAAAAACGGGAAGAGCTTGAAGAACAAATTCTCCCCCTAGCAGACTTTTTTGTACCGGTATTTTTTGTTTGTGTGGGGGCTAAAACCGATGTCAGTGTGCTCAACCCCGCTGTGCCCGCTAACCGGGAAGGTTTAATCATCGCTGCCTTTTTAATCCTGGTGGCAATTGTTGGTAAAGTAGTCACCGGTTTCACCCTGGTGGGCAACTCCGAGCTGAACAAATTGGCGATCGGGGTGGGAATGATTCCTCGAGGAGAAGTGGGTTTGGTGTTTGCTGGGGTAGGAGCCGCTAGTGGCGCTTTGGATCCCGCCACCGATGCCGCTATTATCGTTATGGTCATTGTTACCACCTTTGTGGCTCCTCCCTGGTTGCGGGCAGTATTTGAAGGTAAGAAAAAGGAAGAAGTCCCACAAAAAAACCTTCCTACCCCAGAACAATAAACTGGGTAATTCCCCCTCCATGCTGACTGATCGCTTTAGATGGGTTGCGGTCTACCAAAAATATTCACAGTACCTCGCCCATCACTGATAGGTTTTGGTGGTTAAGCGACCCTGGTGATAGTGAATAATTGTGGCACCGTGACTCAAGCAATAAAGCGAACATAGGATATCTCCTCCAGTAGGCTGCCCAGCAGTGAAGGTTAATAGGCTAATAATCTACCAGAGCAAACAGTAATTCAATTGAATAGATTAGTTTTCAGTCCTGCTTGGGGGCACAAAGTGAAGATTAGATGAAATCCCTGCAGAATTGACCTGACGGGGATTCATACTCAGAGCAGGGGACTAATTAAGAGGTTAAGAAGGAGAAAATCTTTGGTGTGATTCAAGGGATATTGCTGCATATCCTCTAGGGTTGCTGCAAGAATGCGTCAATGAATGGAACAGCGAAGCAATGACAATATTCACTTTTCTCAGTCAGGGCTATCCCCAGCCTTGGGCCATCGAAAGTATGTTAAGTCTCTATGTATTGTCGAAGTAGAGATTAACCCACCCCAATAATCAGTAGTTTAAAGGGAGTGGTTTAGTTGGGAGAGGCAATGGCCCATGAGAAAATATACGACTAGGGTAGCCGCCGCCGCCGCTGCCACCAAAGTTCCCGCCAGCATCAAAGAAAATTCCTGCTCTTCGATCGCCTGTTGCATTAAGTGGAGCGACCAAGCCACCAAAGCCACATCAAAAATGAGAATGGGCACCAACATATGTAACAAAATGTAAACCTTTCCGTTACATTCTAATCTATTCCCCAGCAGTGGGAATCAAAAATCTGAGAATTTAAGCTTTTCTCCGGTTTTTCGGCAATGTTAATGCCATTTTTTATCTGAATCTCTGATCCTCTAGAATCTATTCACTTTTGCCAATGACCAATGCCCTAGGGAAAAGCTAGTTCAAAGTGAACTACACAGACCATTAACAAGCAATTTAGTGCTCTCAGATTGTTTGTCCCCCGAGGAAGATAACAATTTGCTGGTCTAGGCAGTCCTAAGACGTCATTGTTTGCTATGATATTGAACTGTCAGTCTGGAGAGATGGCTGAGCGGTTGAAAGCGGCTCCCTGCTAAGGAGTTATGGGGTTTATAGCTCCATCGAGGGTTCGAATCCCTCTCTCTCCGTTTTTTTCTTAGAGATAATTTATTGGATACTGTCTCCGTTGCTTAGGAAACGATCTTTTCCTTTGCCTGCGTAGTGATCATGAACAGTGGTTAACGTTAAATATTGACGGATTACCTAGGTTGCAGAGAATGAGTTGATTAAGACCGTTGAAAATTCTTTTCTGCCATGGAGATAAAGTTGCAGGCTTGCGAGCGACGGTGTTCCAAGTGCCCTACTTTTGCCAAGGATACGGGGATTTTTCTACGATGCTCCGGATACCTTCAGAAAAATTAGGTTGAGCAAGGAACAAGAAAAAACCCCCACTGCTAAGAGCGGGAGTCTGTCAAAAAGATCACTAAATCGGCTAGAGGGAATTAGCCCCTGCCACCACTTCCAAAAGTTCCTGCGTAATTGCCGCCTGACGGGCTTTGTTATAGGACAAAGTGAGAGTGCCAATTAACTGTCCAGCGTTGTCACTGGCATTGCTCATGGCAGTCATCCGAGCCGCTAGCTCGCTGGCCGCCGACTCCTGCAGAGCCCGTAGCAATTGATTAGTGTTATATAAGGGCAACAAAGCTTCTAGAATTTGCACTGGATCCTGTTCAAAAATCATATCCTGGGGAAATGTTTCCACCGGAGCTTCCAGTTTTTCCCGTTCCACCTGGAACTTGCCTCCCCGGGTGATTAAACGGAAGATTTCGTCATCGGGGGCTTCTAATCCTTGGGGAGACAGGGGAAACAGGGTTTGCACCACCGGTTGGGAGCTAATCAGAGACACAAAACGAGTGTAAATTAGCTCCACCCGATCCACTGCCTCAGAAACAAACAAAGCCACCAGGGAATCCGCAATTTGGGCCGCTTCTGATGCGTTGGGGATTTGTTCTAAATTTGCATAGCTAGCGGCTACATCGTAGTCCCGTCGGCCAAAATACTGTTTGGCTTTACTACCTACCAATACCAGCTTGACGGCAATGCCTTGGCTTTTTAATTCCTTGGCCCTTTGCTCAGCCCGCTTAATGGCATTGACGTTATAGCCACCGCAGAGTCCCCGATCGCCAGTGACCACCAGGAGAGCCACGGATTTAGGTTCCCGTTCTTCAAACAAGGGCAATTCGGTTTCCGCAAAGGAAAGACGGTTTTGCAAGTTATAAAGTACCTGGGCTAAAGCATCGGCAAAGGGACGGGTAGAAAGCACCTGTTCTTGGGCCCGGCGCACCTTAGCGGCCGCCACTAGACGCATTGCTTCAGTAATTTTTTTTGTATTTTTGACCGACTGAATCCGGTCACGAATCGCTTTAAGGTTAGGCATAGGACGTTACACCCGTTAAATTTATCTTTTTTAATGTTCTGGAGCCTAAATATCGATCCCTAACACCAGGGGCAGGGGAAAAGTCGAGGTTTAACCCCAACCATTCCCCCCAACTCACCGATAGGGCAATGATTAGGCGGCAAAACCTTGGGTGAATTCTTTAATCCCTTCTTTCAACAAAGTTTCGGCTTCCTCACTCAGAGCTTTGGTGCTACTGATGATTTCTACGTACTTAGCTTTGTTGGCCTTGAGATAATCCCGCAGACCTTGGGAAAATTCGGTCACTTTGTCCACAGGAATGGTGTCAATGTAACCATTTAAACCGGCATAGCTGATGGCCACCTGTTCCCACACAGACAGAGGGGAATTTTCAGGTTGTTTCAGCAGTTGACGCAAACGCTGGCCCCGGGCCAATTGGGCTTGGGTAGCAGCGTCCAAATCGGAAGCAAATTGGGAAAAGGCTTCCAATTCCGCGAACTGAGCTAGTTCCAGTTTCAATTTACCAGCCACTTTTTTCATGGCTTTGGTTTGGGCGGCCGAACCTACCCGGCTTACCGAAATACCGGCGTTGATGGCAGGACGGAAACCAGCGTTGAATAGGTCAGTGGAAAGGAAAATTTGACCGTCGGTAATGGAAATTACGTTGGTGGGAATGTAGGCAGAAACGTCCCCAGCTTGGGTTTCAATCACCGGCAGGGCGGTCATGCTTCCACCACCGAGGGCATCGCTCAATTTAGCCGCCCGCTCTAACAAACGGGAGTGGATGTAGAATACGTCACCGGGGTAAGCTTCCCGACCGGGGGGACGACGCATTAACAGGGACATTTGACGGTAGGCCTGGGCTTGCTTGGACAAATCGTCGTAGATTACCAGGGTGCTCTTGCCTTGGTACATGAAATGTTCCGCCAAGGTGGCACCGGTGTAGGGGGCCAAATATTGCAGGGTGGCAGGGTCATTAGCATTGGCGGCCACCACGATGGTGTAGGCCATGGCACCTTTTTCCGTCAGGGTGTCAATGATTTGAGCAACGGTGGAAGCCTTTTGGCCGATCGCCACGTAAACGCAAATTACGTCTTCGGACTTCTGGTTAATGATGGTGTCAATGGCGATCGCCGTTTTACCGGTTTTACGGTCTCCAATGATCAACTCCCGCTGACCCCGACCAATGGGAATCATCGCGTCGATGGCGGTAATACCAGTTTGCATTGGCTCACAAACGGATTTCCGCTCAATAATCCCAGGAGCGGGGGATTCCAACAAACGGGTAGCAGTGGAAGTAATGGGGCCTTTCCCGTCGATGGGGCGACCAAGGGAATCCACCACCCGACCCACCATGGCATCCCCTACGGGAATTTGGGCAATCTGGCCAGTGGTTTTAACGGTACTGCCTTCTTGGATACCGAAACCGTCCCCCATCAACACCGCACCGACGTTATCCTCTTCCAGGTTCAGGGCGATACCAATGGTGCCATCTTCGAACTCCAGCAACTCCTGGGACATAACCTGCTCCAGACCGTAAATCCGCGCAGTACCATCTCCCACCTGGAGCACTGTACCCACGTTGGAAACCTGGACGCTCTGATCGTAGGACTCGATTTGCTGGCGGATAATACTGCTAATCTCGTCGGGTCTAATGCTTACCATAGTCTTAATTTTCCGTTGAAAAAGTGAATATAAAGCGTCGCTGGGCGACGGAAATTAACTGCTAGAGAGTGGCCCCGAGACTCAGACCAACCCGGCGGAGTTGACCCCGCAAACTGGAATCAAACACCTGGGAACCCACTTTGATGACAATGCCACCGAGGATGTCCTCGTCCACTTTGGTTTCTAGTTCCACTGCCTGGGCCCCAGTGAGTTGTTTAACTTTTTCCTTCACCCGATCCTTTTGGACATCGGTGAGCTTTAGGGCGGAGGTAACTTCAGCCAATACCGTATTGGTAAACTGCCGCAATAGGGCCAGGTATTGCTCACAAATGGCTTCGAGGAAAACAATGCGGCGTTTATCCACCAGCAACATCAAAAAGTTGAGCAGATAACCATTGCCCCCATCCCCTATCACAGAACGGAGCACAGACTTTTTATCTTCGTCCTTGACCACTGGGCTAGAAAGCACCGCAGACAAATCGGGGGAATCTTTGAGCAGGGCCAGGAGGGAACGTAAATCTTCTCCAAACACCTCGGTCAAATTTTGTTGTTGGGCTAACCCCATCAACGCCTGGGCGTAGGGTTCAGCAATCTTACTGCTGTATAAGGAACCTTTCATTAGCGACCTCCCAATTGGGCAATACTGCGTTCGATTAAGCGGTCCTGGGTGTTTTCATTCAGGCGATCACGCAGGTCAGCTTCGGCCTTAGCCACTGCCTGTTCAGCAATGCGACGCTTGAGTTCGGCAATCACCCGTTCCTGCTCAGCTCCCAAATCCTGGGCCGCCGTTTCCTGCATCCGACGCAGATCCGCTTCCGTCTGGGTCGCAATTTCCTGTTTAGCCACCTCTGCCCGTTGCCCAGCTTCTTGGACAATGCGAGTCGCTTCGGCTTTGGCCTGGGCTAGCTTTTTCTCTTCCTCCGCTAAAATCTCCGCAGATTTGCGTTGGCGAGTTTCCGCTTCTTCGATGGCATCGGCAATTTTTTGACGGCGATCGCCAAGGATTTTGCCCAAGGTTTTCGGTGCGTAGTAAATAATAATTCCCAGCAAAATGGCCAGGTTAAAGAGGTTGGCTTCCAGAAAATCTAAATTGATTCCGAAACCCCCTTCCCCCGCCCCATGGGCTTCGGCCGCTAGGATGAACAAGGTATTAAGCATAATGGCAACTAAGTCTATAGGGCACTTATTTAATCAATTCAGGGCCTAACAATTTCTGCAAAATCTGATCACTCAGGGCACCCACCTCCCGTTCCAAAGAACTGAGGGCAGACTGCCGTTGGGCCTCGATTTCCTGCGCCGCTGTTTCCTTTTGCCGTTGGGATTCCCTTTGGGCCTCCGCAATCTTTTCCGCCGCCAAACGCCTAGCCTCAGCTTGGGCCTCGGCGATCACAGTTTGGGACTGCCGACGAGCATCGGTAATCTGTTGCTCATACTCCTGGGTAATCGCCTTTGCTTTGGCTAACCGCTCCCGGGCATCCTCTTCATTGGTGCGAATGTAGTCAGCCCGTTCATCTAAAACCTTATTCATTGGCTTGTAGAAAATGGCATTGAGCAGAAACGCGAGAACCACGAACTGCAATGCCATCAGGGGCAGGGTGGCATCAAAATCAAACATTGTTTTACAAAAACTAGGTCAGGGATTAGCGGAATAATCCCCACAAACCCAACGAATAGCGGATTAGCGGGGTGAGGAGACGCGATCAAATCACGTCTCGGGCTACGAATCCGTCCTTACGCGAAGGGGTTGGCAAACAACAATACGAGGGCGATAACCAGACCGTAAATTGTCAAGGATTCCATGAATGCCAGGGTCAATAGCAAAGTACCCCGAATTTTTCCTTCAGCTTCGGGCTGGCGGGCAATACCGGAAACGGCTTGACCGGAAGCATTACCCTGACCGATACCAGGGCCAATGGCCCCTAAACCCACAGCAAGGGCAGCGGCAATGACGGAAGCGGCAGCAACGGTAGAATCCATAATTTTTTTCCTTTTAGCTAACAAAACGACAGTAAAGTTTAGGATTTTCGGAGTAAAGTTCCACCAGATTAAAAACAGCTCTGGGGAAAGGGACAACTCCTGGAGCAGACATCGGCCTAGGTAAGCATTGGGCAAGACAACCTCACCGCAAGCAGTGAAATCACCTTGGCCCCAGACGGCTCACATCGGGAGGCTAATGTTCTTCCCCTTCAGACTCGATCGCCTCATGGATATAGGCTCCGGCTAAAGTGGCAAACACCAAGGCCTGGATCGCACTGGTGAATAAACCCAATGCCATCAGGGGTAAAGGTACAAGCAAAGGGACAAGCAGTACAAGCACTGCCACCACCAACTCGTCCGCAAGGATGTTACCAAATAAACGGAAGCTCAGGGAAAGGGGCTTCGTGAAGTCTTCTAAAATCTTGATGGGTAAAAGAACGGGAATGGGTTGCACATAGTTGGCGAAATAGCCCAACCCCTTCTTGCTAAGACCTGCATAGAAGTAGGCCAAGGAGGTAAGCAACGCCAGGGCAACAGTTGTATTGATATCATTGGTAGGGGCTGCCAATTCCGCTCCATCAGGGATGTGAATTAGCTTCCAAGGCAAAAGGGCCCCGGACCAGTTAGATACAAAAATAAACAGAAACAATGTGCCGATAAACGGTAGCCAAGGACGGTACTCCTTTTCGCCTAATTGGTTCCGTGCCAGATCCCGGAGGAACTCCAACACGTATTCCATCAGGTTTTGGATGCCGCTGGGAACCCGTTGCACATTTCGCGTAGCCGCGAGGGAAGCAATTACCAGCAATAAAATGACAAACCAAGAGGTTGCAAATGTTTGCCCGTGTAATTTGAGGTTCCCAATTTCCCAATACCACTGCTGACCCACTTCCAGGGCAGCTAGAGGAAACAAATTTAAAACACTCAAACCAGCTAACATTGTTATTCGGTGAGATTGACGGGGTAAAGAGGAAAGCTGTTGGCGTTGAACAAACTCCAGCAACGGCACAAGACATTCCTCCGTTAATGGGGGAAGACCGCACCGGGAACTAAGCTGTCCCTAGCCCAGACCTTTCTTCAACCTCTCATCGTCTAATCCGCTGTAGGCGTGAATACGCTTTGCAGCATATAGAAAATGATCGCAGCTTTATAGGTTAGGAATCCCAGGAAAACAGGCAAAACCTGGATGCTTTCCCTTTGGGTGGCAATGATGATCAGCCCGACAAAAACCGCTAAGCCTTTCACCCCAGCCCGCCCAGATTGGGTTCCTATCCTTTCCACATCCTTTGCCAACAGTTTCAGATATATCAGCCCCACCAACGCTCCGAGCAAATAATTTAAGGCTATATTGAGGGAATAGGCCCAGACAACACAGGCAAAAATTACAGCTGTAGCCACCAAAGTCCAGGTTAGCAACTGTTGTTGTAACCGATAAAATTCGGCCATTCCGTTGTCCGCTACCGTTTCTGCTTCCGTAAGCTTTGGGGCAGGGGCACTAGGGGAACTTTGACCCTCAGACAATGGCGTTGGCGGTGTCACACTCTGACTACTGGCAAGGTGAAAAATGGATTTTGGGTAATAGCTTTCCTTGGCAATCAAGGGCCATATACCCCAAGCCAGAAGCGATCATATCACGCTGTCGCAACCCATTCTTAGTTTTTTGTGGGCAGGGCAGCTAGGGACGGCAATCCCTCTGGCGATCGCCAAGGAAAATTGTCAAGATCACCTAAGTAGCTGACCAAATGCAGAGCTGGCCAGTTGCCCAAAACTTTTCCAGCATTTTCCCCAGTGGCTATGGTTTCTCCATCTAACTCCCCCCAGCCCCAAGTAAACGAGGCGGAAAACGCCAACGACATTAAGCCTGAACTTGTCGAGCCCGTTGACCCTACCCCATTAACTTCCCCTTTCGGCAGCACCCCCAAAACCCTGCAAGTATGGTGGCAGAGCACCCGTCAGCACCTGGAAAAGTTTTTCCCCCTAGGAAACTTAAGTAAAAAAATTCTAGACCGCCTTTGGGTGGACGAAGCCCACATTGCCGATATTTTGACCCAGTTAAGGCAAGAACTCCCCACCACTGAAGCTCTGCTGATTGGTAAACCCCAGTCTGGCAAAAGTTCCCTGGTGCGGGGGTTGACTGGGGCCTCCGCTGAGATTGTTGGCCAAGGCTTCCAGCCCCATACCCAAAATACGGCCCGCTATGCTTACCCCTCTGAGGATCTTCCCCTGCTGATTTTTACCGATACCGTTGGCTTGGGAGATATAGGACACGACACCCAATCCCTGATTGCGGAACTAAAAGCTGACCTCGCAACCCCGGAGGATAGGGTCCCGGCGGCCAAAATTTTGTTACTCACCGTAAAAATTACTGATTTTGCCACCGATAGCCTCCAGCAAATCATCAAAAACTTAAAAACTGCCCATCCGGAAATCCCTTGTCTGTTGGTGGTGACCTGTCTCCATGAAGTCTATTGCCATCCGGGGGACGATCATCCCCCCTATTACCCTCCGGAGCAACCGGAAATAGAGCGGGCCTTTGCCGCCATTGCGAAGGACTTTGCACAGTGGATTGATGGGGCTGTAATGGTGGACTTTACCCAGGAAGAGGATGGTTATAACCCGGAGTTTTATGGTTTAGCTCACCTCCGTGATCAAATTGCAGAGAGACTGCCCAAAGCGGAAGCCCAAACCCTCCATCAGCTTTTGGATGGAGAAACTGGCGATCGCCTGGGCAATATTTATCGAGATGTCGCCCGTCGCTACATTCTTGCTTTTTCGGTGATGGCAGCAACCTTGGCCGCGGTACCCTTACCCTTTGCTACCATGCCAGTGTTGACGGCTCTCCAAGTTTCCCTGGTGGGTATACTGGGTAAACTCTATGGCCAGGATTTAACACCTTCCCAAGCAGGGGGAGTGGTCAGCGCCATTGCCGGAGGATTTTTGGCCCAGGCGGTGGGTCGGGAGCTGCTTAAATTTGTACCGGGGTTTGGCTCTGTGGTGGCCGCATCCTGGGCGGGGGCCTACACCTGGTCTCTGGGGGAAGGAGCCTGTGTCTATTTTGGTGATTTGCTGGGGGGTAAAAAGCCAGACCCCAAAAAAATCCAAGCAGTGATGCGCCATGCTTTCGATGAGGCTCAAAATCGTTTCACCCAAGCCCCCAATGGGGATAATTTAGGTTAAAGCTCCTAGGGGCCATTGCAGCAGAAAATTGGAGTTATCGTTACCCATGTTCAGATTGGTTCAGGGCCAGGCTCCCCATACCCTGCATACGCTGGGAACAGCGGCAGCGGTTCATTGGTTTAAGAATATTTGCCTAATTTTGGCGGACAATCAGATTGAGTGTACGCTCTGGGCCAAATTTGGTGTCCAGTCTCCCTGGCAAAAGGCGATCGCCGACTACGGGCAAACGGGTCTACTACGGCAGATTTATTGGTGTCGCACAGGGGAAAATCCAGGGCTGGGGGAGAGCTTAAAGTTAGACCAGTCCATCGGCATTACACCCTTGCTGTTGGAAGTTAATACCCATTGGCAGGGGGAGAATTTTTTTTGCTTTCTTAGCTCCCAGATTAACCTGTTGATTTTACTGGGTGAATCGCCGGAAAATCCCAAAGTTGTCAATATCTTACAAAGCTTTTCTCCCCGGGTAATTGGGTATTTTTTAAATGAATTGAAACAATCTTTAGTGGTGGCCGATGATTTATCAGTGGATTTATTTACACCGGAGGAATTGAACCCCAGTGCTGACTTAGATTTAGTTAATCAACTAGTGCAGGGGATGGGGCCCCAGCTTAAAAACTCCAGCACCGCGGTTCCCCAGTCTAATTCTTCGGCCATCGCCAACTCCTTTGTGGTTAATCTAATTCGGGAGTTGGGGATCCCCCTCACTAATATCAAAACTGCTTTGCAATTGTTGGAATCGTTGCAACAAAAAAAGGAAGCCCGTCAACGATATTTGGATTTAATTAAACAAAATTGCGATCGCCAAATGTCTTTGATCACAGGGCTACAGGAATTGTTGACCATTGAGGCCACAACTGCCCCTCTGGAATCGGTGCAAATTGCCGATTGTACTCTGAGCACAATTGGTATTTATCAACCCATTGCCCTGGAAAAATCGATTATCCTAAACTCCGTGGTGGCGGAAAATTGTCCTCCGGTGGCCTGCACTGGGGCGGATTTGCGGACTATTCTACAACGACTACTGGAAAACGCACTCAAATTTACTAACCCCGGGGGAAGGGTACAGATCAAAGCCTATCATCAGGGGCCCCAGGTGGAAATTGTGGTGAGCGATAATGGCTGTGGCATTGCCATGGCAGACATTCCCCATCTGTTTGACTGTTTTTTTCAGGGTCAAAATGCTCTCCCCGAAACCCAAGGAGCTGGGCTGGGCTTGACCATTGTCCAGAGTCTGGTGCAACGTTGGGGAGGAAAAATTACCGTCCGTAGTCGTCCGGGTCAAGGTAGTAATTTCCACGTTTTTCTGCCGGTGATGGTGGACCATTCCCTCGGGCATCGTTTTATCGTCCCCAGTTAAGTTTTCCAGACTGATTTGATCCCCTCTATTTTGTGTTATCCATGCCATTTAAATCCCACCGCAATCTGGTTCTTTTTCTGGCGATCGCCGTGGTGGCTTTTGGGGCATTTTTAGTGCTGACATCGAGCCGAGGAAGTAATTTGCAGGGCTCCACTTACAGCAATGCCCCCGGGGGCTATGGAGCTTGGTGGCAATGGATGGAGCAAGCTGGCACTCCGGTGCAACGATGGCGTAAATCCGGGGATAAGTTACAAAATCTACCTGGCCCGGCCACTCTGTTGAAAATCCAGCCCCAAGCCATTACCAATGTTGCTCCCTATGACGATGGCGGCAATATTACCCAACAGGAATACGAATGGGTAGGCCGGGGTAATCGTTTAGTTTATCTAGGACGATGGGCCGAATTAACGGATGCTCCCTTTAATCAAACCGTAGCAACGAACCATGGCCCCGTAAGCATCCAAGGGCGCAGGCGATCGCCACAAAAAGAAGGAAAAATATTAGCAGACCAGTACGGCATATTGATTTGGCGGCAACAACAAGGTGAAGGGGAAATTATTTGGGTGGTGCCTCCCTTTCTTGGGGCCAATGCTTTTCAGGATAATCAAGCCAACTTTGCCCTGCTCCAATCCCTCCTCAAGGAAGGCAATGGGTCTCTCTGGGTAGATGAATATTCACACGGCTATAAAGACCCCCAAACCCTACAAGAGGAAGGGTTGGCCTCAGTGTGGGCCTATCTGCAAAACACGTCCCTAATAGTTATTTTTCTCCAATGCCTATTGGTGTTGGTTTTGCTGGCTATTTTTGGAAATCGTCGTTTTGGTCGGCCCCAAGAACCAGCTAGCCTTGTTAATAACAATAATCAGACCTATATTAATGCCCTGGCCCAGGTTTTGGAAAAAGGCGATCGCCCCCAATTTGTGGTGCAACAATTGCTCCAGGCCCAAAGTGCTTCCTTAGAAAGGCGATTGGCTAACCTACCGACAACTAATCAAAGCACTGCGACTCTATTGTCGAAACTGAGCCAGCCAGACCAATGGCCCAAAAATGAGAGTGACTTACAGGTATGGTTAAAACAATGGCAACAGCTCCAAGCTCAATTGCCCCCTTCTAGCTGAAGTACATCTGCTGAGCCACTAAACTTCGATTCAGTTCCTTTGACAGAATCCTATGACCCGTCCCTTATTCAATGAACTCCGCTGCCACCTAGAAACATTTTTTGTGGGTCAATCCCCTCTCATCCAAGAATTACTGGTGGCCCTGTTGGCAGGGGGCCATGTGATCATCGAAGGGGTGCCGGGCACGGGCAAAACCCTGTTAGTTAAACTACTGGCCCAATCGATCCAATCCCAATTTCGCCGGGTGCAATTAACCCCAGATATGTTGCCCTCCGACATGGTGGGGGTGAACGTGTTCGATTTTAATCAACAGGCCTTTAGTCTTAAGCACGGCCCCGTGTTCACAGAAATTTTGCTGGCGGATGAAATTAACCGCACCCCTCCGAAAACCCAGTCTGCCCTACTGGAAGCAATGGAGGAGCAACAGGTCACTTTGGATGGCCAAACCCATCCCCTGCCATCTCTATTCTGGGTGGTGGCGACCCAAAACCCTTTGGAATTTGAAGGCACCTATCCCCTCCCGGAAGCGCAGTTAGACCGGTTTTTGTTCAAGTTAGTGGTGGACTATCCTCCCCAAGCAGCAGCCAAACAAATGTTGCTCAATTTTCAGCGGGGTTTCCAAGCCCAACGGCAAGACCTGGAGCAATTAACTGCCATTGCCACCGTGGAGCAAATCCTTGCCAGCCGGCGATCGGTGCAGGACATAACAGTGGATGAAAAACTGTTGGATTACCTATTGGAACTGGTGGAGAGAACCCGCCATCATCCCGATGTTCTAATTGGAGCTTCCCCCAGGGCATCCCTCCGTTGGCTCCAGGCGGCTAAGGCCGATGCTTGGCTTAATGGCCAGGAATATCTTTTGCCGGATAATCTCAAAACCGTTGCGCCGGCCCTGTTACGTCATCGCTTAATCCTGCGCCCCGAAGCCCAATTGGATGGCATTGCCATCGAGGATGTCATCAATGCCGTTGTTGAACAAACTGTAGTGCCCCGTTGACGAAAATAGTGGTAAATTTGTATACTCAATCTCCCATCCGTTGATCGTAAAAGAAGAAGTTTAGCCAAGACCCAATTGTTCCCATAGGGAATTTCCGCCCACAGCCTCCCCTGTTATCGCTAAGATGGAAGCTAAAGCCGTTGAATTTACTTTTAATTTTCCTCTAACTTTTGCATAGGAGTTCAAGCCTAACCATGAGCCAAGCCACTGCGACCCAAGCCAAGGGCATCCAACTTTCTGATGCGGCCCTCAAACACCTCCTGGCCTTGAAAGAACAACAGGGCAAAGACCTTTGTTTGCGGGTAGGGGTGCGCCAAGGAGGCTGTTCTGGTATGTCCTATATGATGGATTTTGAGGAACCCAATCGAGCCACGGAACATGATGAAGTGTTTGACTATGATGGTTTTCAAATCATTTGTGACCGGAAAAGTCTGTTATATCTCTATGGTTTGATGCTGGATTACAGTAATGCCCTCATCGGTGGCGGTTTCCAATTTACTAATCCCAATGCCAATCAAACTTGCGGTTGTGGTAAATCCTTCGGGGTTTAAAAATTTTTCCTGATTTAGATAATTAAACTTAGCGCAAACATACGACTGAAGATTTACAACTGGAGCAGGAAGGATAAACTCTGCTCTTTTTTTCGGTTATTTGAACTGCTTTTTCTCTGCACTGGGGACAGCTTTTTCATAATTAAGCAAGGCAATGCTGAAAGTAACCAGGCAAACCCCTAAAATTTGGGTATAACTCAGACTTTCTTGGATGGCTATTCCTGCCAAAACTACAGTTAAAGCCGGATTAGTTGCCCCTACAATAGCCGCTCGACTAGCACCAATTAAATGAATACCCCAATTGTTCAGCACATGGCCCGCCAGAGTAAATAAAGCTGACAACAGGGAACCAATGGTAATGGCAAGCCAAGGTAAATTACCTTCATCAGGTTGCCAAATGATTAAACAAAGAATGGACAGAATTAACGTGGTGGCAAAACTAATCCAGGTGAAGGGAACGGGATGCAGTCTTTGAAAGCTCTTTTGGGCAAACACCGTATAGCCCGCATAGACAATGCCCGAAGCTATGCCTGTGCTAACACCTAAAACTAAAGTTTTTTGCTCGCCCTCATAGGCATAGGGAATAGTTAAAAATGTACCAATTAGGGTTAAACCAATCACCAGCCAACGCAATAAACTGGGTACATCGTTGAAGATCCGCCAGGCCAATAATGCCGTAAAAATTGGATAGGTAAAAAATAAGGTGATGGCAATACCCGTGGGAATAAAGCTAATGGAAATGTAGAGTAAAACTAAGTAAAGAAACATCAAAAAGCCGCAGCCCATCGCTTCCCAGACCACCGGGCGATTAACGGGCTGTTTTAGTTGATTAATTTCCAGCCAAGTATTGCTGTAAAGACGATGGGAAATTAAGGCCATTAATGGCACAACCCAAAGCATTCTCAGTAGTAGAAGTAGGAAAGAGTGGCCCAAGGTAGGGGCAACAAAACCGCCAGTTTGCCAAATGCCTAAAATATTTTGCTGAGAGTATAAAATACGGACAATAACGTTGTGAAAACAAAAGAAAATAGCGGCAAGTAGGACTATTAGCAGCCCAGTCAGATTGATGTTGGACAAAGTTCGCATAAATTTTTCAGGCCGCTACTTGAAAATTTGCCTAAGAATAATGGCTAGAAATGTACCTGAACAAGAATATGCCGCAGGCGATCGTAGTCATCTTTAAGGAGCAAACTGAGGTGACGGCCAATGTTCACTAGCCAAGCCCGATCGCCTTGGCGGAGAAGATAAATTTCCCTCAGGGCGGCGGCAATCAGGGCATCCACTGGAGCATCGGTAATTTGCAAAAGAATCCGTAAAAAATCAGGGGAATTAGTAAACTCCATCACCTCCTGGCGATCGCACTGGAACACAGCTTGGTGAATTTGGGGCGGACGGGGGGGTAAATAGTGAAATACTCTACCTGCAATGGAGCTACGGCCATTTTGACCTGATTCTTGGGATTGGAAACCAATGATCGCCGCTTGAAATTCCGTAGTTAACATGGCAAAAATCTGGGGTTGTTGTTCCCGCAATTCTGCCAGGGACAGCCCTAGCGCCCTGGCCCGGTGAATGGAATCAATGGGCATGGTAGTGGCGTAACTGACCACAGCAAAAATGGTGTTACCGGAATCTTCATCTGTGGCTTTTACCCAACTACCAAAGGCGGGCATGATGGGAAAAGTTAATTCCTCCGGTTCCAAACATTGGGCTAAAAAACCGGTGGTGCTAGTTTCAATTACTTCAGCAATGTGGCGAGGATGGCGTTCATCAAGGCTAAACTCTACTAATGGTAATGGCATAAAACCGACAAAATTAAAGGATAATTAATAGACTTTTAAGGGAGCAATTTAAAATCAACAAAAATCTATAAAATCAAATTTTAATTTAATTATATTAAACCCAAATCACAATTTAATTAAAACAAAAAATAATAATTAACTGATCGGTCCATCGATGCTGCCGGAGAAAAATTGCTTCAATAAAGGATGGTCAGACTTGTAGGCATCCGCTGTCGAACCATCCCACTGAATTTTGCCTTCATAAAGAAAAATAATTCGGTCCGTGGTTCGCTCAATGGTGCTGAATTGGTGGGTAACAATTAAATAACAACAACAAACGTGATCTTGACTGAGCAGATGACGAATCAAACTTTCAATGCGAGTGGAAGCCACCGGATCTAGCCCAGCAGTGGGTTCATCGTAAAGCAAAATATTTTTATAGCGCTGATGTTGCTCTGGATTAATGACGATCGCCCGGGCTAAGCTGACCCTTTTACGCATACCACCGGATAGTTCCGCTGGAAATCGATCGCCAATGCCTGGTAGGCCCACCAACTCCAAATTGTCTTCCACAATGGCCCTAATTTCCCGGGGGCGCAGACCTGAGTCTCGATAGAGGGTAAAACCGATGTTTTCTGCCACAGTCAAGGAATCGAATAGGGCGGATTGTTGGAAGACCAAACCAACGCCTAACGCCTTTTCTCCTTCTTCAATGGAGCGTTGACGACGGTGGCCATGGACAATTACTTCGCCACTGTTGGGGGTAAGCAACCCGGAAACAATACGCAGAATGGTTGACTTACCTGTTCCCGAAGGGCCAATCACTCCCACTGCTTCCCCAGGGTAAATTTTTAGATCCACGTTATCGAGGATGACCTTACTGCCAAAGCGTTGGCTCACGCCACGGAATTCGATAATGGGCTGGATCGAGTCACTCATTGGTTATATTGAGAGAAGCAGAAGCAACGAAATGGCAATTAATTGGTATGTAGGTGCAAGTCGGGTCCATGGCTGGAAAACACAAACCTGGGGAAATTATTCTTCCGTTCAATGATACCAATTACCGCTGGTCTTCACTGATATCGGTGTCCTGGGAGCCCATGGTCATAAGCTTCACGGTAAAAACTAGACACTGTCTGTCATCCCCATCACTTTAGCTTAGTTTTCAAGTTGGCCCTCAAACACGATATTAAGACCATGTCTACCCCGATGTCGGAATGGCACCAATTCCTCACCTATTTTCCCCTCGATAAAGCCAATTGGAACTTCAAGGCTTCCCAAAATCTTACCTCCCCTCTAATTCTGTATTATTCCGGTATTTTAACTGCTACCCCAAGTCTGAGACATTTACTGCTAGTTTCCCAGCTCAAGGGCACGGATACGTTGAGTTTGGGCAATCAATCCATGCCCAGGCCGAAAATGTTTGACCATCGGGCCAGCCACGATCTCACTATGCTCTATGCCCACGGTTCGACTCCCCAGCGGCGGGATCTACTCTTCCATTTTCAGATCAGTGGTTCCGATATCACTGCCAAACAATTGGCTTATTTTTTGATTGAGGCCTCCGGTAAAGCCGAAACTAGCGACCAAATTTATCTCGGCGATCGCCGCCATCGAAATTTCTGGGCCGACCTGGCCCGCACTAAATTGAGCCAACTAAATGTGGATTGCCAAATTTGGGAAGACAATCAATCTCTACAAAATAGTTGATTACCTGATCAATAATGGTTTGTATTCTGGGCCCCTAGGTTTAAGATTATAACCCGATAGCCTTGAAAGATATGGAGTCAGGTTTCTTGGTAGGATCAAAGGGCGACTTTGGTAACATTACGCCATTAATAACCTCGACTTTTATCAGAACAAAAGGTTTTAAATTGTAATTATTGTTGCTCCCTCGGAAGAATGTAACTACTTACCTTCCCCACTGCCATGGCTGAATCCTATCTTTTACCTGGTCAATTGTGGCCCCGTTTACTGGCCCAGAGTGACTATGCACTCAAAACCGGCGCCCTTCAACCAATCACGACAGCGGTAACCACTTTGGCCGTGGGGGAAATAGATTTCGTGGTGCGAATTTTGACCCAAATCCATCGTAAAAAAATCACCACGGAACATCAACATCGCCAAAAGATCAACCCTTTTTTACCCTATGATCCAGATCTATTTGTGGGACATTTTTCCGATACCCATTTGGGCTTGCTAAATAAATTTAAGGTGGTGGATCAGCATTTATTAATTGTTACCCGCCAGTTTGAGGATCAACAACGCCCGTTAACTCCGGAAGATTTGGGAGCAGCGGTGACAGTATTACAAGAAAAGGAAGGCTTGGTTTTTTACAACAGTGGTCCCAAAGCGGGGGCTAGCCAGCCCCACCGTCACCTGCAATGGATCCCCTTTCCTTTGATAGAAAATGGCTACACATTTCCCCTGGCGGATCATTTTATTTCAGCCAAAAATCTGCCCTTCAAAACGGCGATCGCCCCTTTAACTATGGATATCATCAACAGTGATGACGGAGGTAAAATTTGCCATCAACTTTACAGAGATTTATTGGGGCAATTAAGTTTACAAACTACGGCAGAAGAAAAGCCCCATCCCTATAACCTATTAATGACCAGGGAATTTTTAGCTATTATTCCCCGTTGCCAAGAATCCTACCAGGACATTGAAGTTAATGCCCTGGGTTTTGCCGGTGGTTTGCTGGTGAGAAATCAACAGCAGTTGGAGCTTTTGCAACAATTGGGACCGTGGAAACTACTGCAAAATGTAGGAATAGCGCAATAGTTCCCTTTGGTTTTTCTGCCACCGTCCTGTAAACATCAAAAGTTAACTGGAATTACAGCAATTGGTCCACCTGCTTGGCCGTTTCAAAAAAGAAGCGCACGTTATCTTCGGGGGTGCCCACCAAAACACCGTGGCCGAGGTTGAAAATGTGGCCGCCTTGGCCGGCTTTACGGACAGTGTCTAAAATTCGTTCTTTAATGAAGGCTTGGGAACCAAAGAGTACGCCGGGGTCCATATTGCCTTGGACTTTCATCTCTTTACCGAGGCGTTGGCGGGCATCGGCCATGTCCACTGTCCAGTCCACACTGACAATGTCTACCCCGGATTTGCCCATGCGCTCCAAAATTCCCGCACTGCCGCTGATATAAAGGATTAACGGTGTGTCGGGATGGGTTTCTTTGACAAGTTTGACTACTTTTTGTTGATAGGGCAAAGCAAAAGTGTCGTAATCCTGGGGACTTAACTGCCCAGCCCAGGAGTCAAATAATTGCACCAGTTGGGCACCACAGTCGATTTGATAGCGCACATAAACGGCGATCGCCTCGGCAATTTTATCGAGGAAACTGTGGAGAATGGCCGGTTCAGAAAAGGCCATTTGCTTGATTATTTTGTAATCTTTGGAGCTTTTACCCTCAATGGCATAGGCAGCTAACGTCCAGGGGGCACCAACAAAACCTAGCACAGTGGATTGGTTGCCCACTTCCTTCCGCAACGTTCCTAAAATAGTTTTGATAAAGGGTAGGCTAGATTCGGGATCCAGGGCATGGAGTTGATCCACCTGGGCTTGGGTCCGGATGGGGGGATCGATGATGGGGCCTTTGCTTTCGATGATGTCGAAGGGAATGCCAATGCCGGGCAGAGGGGTTAGAATGTCGGAAAACATGATTACCCCATCGGGTTGAAACGCCCGCCAGGGTTGCAGGGAAATCTCAATGGCTAGGTCGGGATTTTCGGAACGTTCCCGGAAGCTAGGATGTTTATCCCGCAGATCTCGATAGACTTTCATATAACGGCCAGCTTGCCGCATCATCCACACTGGGGGACGCTTGACTATTTCACCCCTGGCTACCCGCAGAAGATAGGGCAGATCATTTGCTTCTGTCATTATTACTCCCAATAAAAGTTCTTTGTAAAATTAAGCCTTTGCTAGCTTATCATTTCGTCCGGTGCCCCCAATCCTTGGCGATCGGGGGATTCCATAGTTTTTAACTTACTCGACCTAATGCTCTCCCTTTGCCGCTAGGGAGCCCAATCCCAAACAAATTAGAGCATTGACCACCAAAAAGGCGATCGCCATATTGCCGGTGCCAATGAGCCAGAGGGGAGTGCCTAGGAAAGCGGCGGCTAAGAGGAAGACCGTTACCCCAAAACAAACTCCCAAAGACCACTGTTTACCACTGGGATTACCAAGCAGTAAAAGTAGTAAGGCAATGGGAATGAGGGCACTGGCAAAAAATGGGTTTAACAAGCCTGTGCCGGGGAGACTGTTGCCCAATTCCGGCAAAGAACTACCCATGGCGCGGAAAGGCCATTGGGGCAAGTCAAAAATGTACAAACCCTGTAGAAAAAATAAGCCGGAGCTACCGAAGATTAATCCCCAGTTGAAGGGCCAGGTAAATTGGAGTGGTAAATAAATCCGCAACAGCAACACCAACAAGTATGAGCCCAACACCATGGCCAATTTGGGCAGAAAGGTCACAGCTCCCCCGTCAAACCAAAAAATGGGATTGAGGTAGCCGTTATCCCGCAACCAGCGCATGAAGTCCCGGAAGGAAACCTGGCCCTGGTGGGCTTGCTTGACCGCTTCCCCAGCGTTGAGATGGCCCGCACCGTAATAGTTCAAACTATCGTTGGGCACAGAGCGGGCGGAGGCTTTGAGGATTTTCAGGACAGCTTCTGGCTCCGACACTTCGGCCACCGTTAACTTGTCAGAGGCTCCGGAGGACAAACCCACCTTAGCCTGCTGTAGTTGCACTGATTGGATCAACGCCGCCGTACCGGCCACATGGGGAGCCGCCATACTTGTGCCCTGGAAACCCATCAGCACTGGCTCCCTGGTATCGGGGTCAATGGTTTCTTGGAGAATTTTGCCGTCCTTGCCATCACTACTGCCCCCGGGAGCGGCAATGTCTACCCCTGCACCGTAATTGGAATAGTCGGCTTTATTGCCTGTGGCATCGGTGGCCGCAACGCTGATCACCTTCGGGTACCGACCGGGGTAAGCCGCTGCATTTTGTCCTTCATTACCCGCCGCCGCAATGATTACCACCCCTTTGCTGTAGGCGTAGTCAATGGCGTCGGCCAAGGTTTTACTTTCACCACCGCCCCCTAAGCTCATATTAATGACACTGGCCCCGTTATCCGCCGCATAGATAATCGCTTCGGCAATGTCCGCCACGGTGCCGCCGCCGTTGTCCCCCAACACTTTCAGGGGCATAATTTTAGCTTTGGGGGCCACCCCGGCCACCCCGTATTCATTGTTGGTTGCCTGGGCGATGGTTCCCGCCACATGGGTGCCATGGCCGTTGTAGTCAGTGGTGTCGCGGTTATCGTCCACAAAGTTATAGCCACTCACAAATTCCGTCTGTCGCAAATCTGGAACCCTGGTTACCCCGGTATCAATCACCGCCACTGTCACCCCTTCTCCCTTACTACCATCCCAGGCCGATTCCATGGCGATCGCCCGTAGATTCCACTGCTTACTGTATTCGGGATCATTGGGAATTTCCAGGGTCTGGTAAACATAATTGGGCTCGACGTAATCCACCTCCTTCATCAAAGGCGATCGCCGGAGACGTTTTAAATCCTCCCCGTCACCTTTAACGGTGTAAACATAATTTTTAATTGAAAAAATACTGTTAAAATCCACCGTCTTTTCCAACTTCTCGTCGATGGCCTGGATATCCGCCGTTAGGGTTTGGGTGGGAATATCATTTCTGAAATTAATGATCAAACTGTCGTAATTGCCGCGGTGGGCCAAACCGTGGTGTTGGAGGTAGAGGTTGAGGGCAAACCACAGCCCAGCTAAAAACAGAATAGTGAGGAAAAAACGTTTGATCATAATAAATGTGGGGAACGGGACCCATTTTTCCGGGCGGAAATCGGCAAATCACACCTTAACAGATGGACAAAACCTTGCCCGAGTGCCTGACTACTTGCAATTCTAATGGACGAGGGATGGGGACTGCCCACCCCCGGGGAAGTTTCGGATGTTTTACCCCAAATTTAGTTCAACTGAGGAGTGAATGCACTATGTCTGCCTGGGAGCGAGGATTGGGTCAAGGCTTCGGCGGATTTGCGAAAATGCTTTCAGTGGATGCCAGTGATGTTGATAATTTTAGTTGAATCCATTATTGGCAGTGCAAAACAGACAAATTTAGCCATTTTTTCACTTTTCTTCGGACTTTTGGGCTAGACCCTGGAGAAAGCCAAAAACCACCAGCAGGTTGGACAGGGATAAAAATACCTCTGCACTACCATGAAGCCAGTCCACATCTGCCAACTGAGCTTGGTAATGGCTTTCGGCATAAAGTCCAGCGGGGATAGTTACTAAAACAAAGACCAGTAAAACGTAAAACCCCACCATTACTAGCTTCGGTGTTTGCGGCGATCGCCGTAGAAACCAAAGGAAGCCGAGATAGGGAAAAAGGGAAACGGCAAAAAGATTTTCCTTGGCAAAAATTTGGTTAAGTTCCATCAGGACTTGGGGGCAGAGGGCAGGGCTGATTGACGATAAATCCACCAGGCCGCTAGACAAAGGGTGATGTTGCCAAGCACCGTAGTCAACGCCTGGATAGTTACTAGCCAATTTAACTGACTCGCATTATCAAAAAAATGCCAAGTGCAGGCACACATGGCACTCACCAGGGCCGGCACCATTGCCCAGGACAAAATCCGCCAGTGGCCATAACCCTCCCTAGTGGCATAGCGACTCACCAAGGCGATCGCCACCATCCATTCAATAACACTGGAAACATGGACCATCCACGTGGGAATTGAAAGAGCATTCATCGGGCACAACCCTGGATAACTTAGTTTTAGCCAACGGCCATTGAAGCAAACGGGAGCAGAAATTACCACCGACTAATGTTGAAACTGAGTTTGAGGCCTTCCATTGCAAATCTCTTTTGGTCTACACCCAGAAAAAAGAGGATCGGTCAAAACCCAATCCCCCAGAGGTAGTTGATAAATTTTTCGAGAGCTTGATGAAGAAAATCTATCGGCTTAGGGAGAAGTTACTATTCGGACACAGCGGCGCCGGAAACAGCACTACCAAAGGAATCCGTTTCCTTGACAAAGCCAGTGTAAGCTTCCATGCCATGTTCGCCGATGTCCAAACCGATCATTTCCTCTTCGGCGGACACCCGGATGCCCATGGTTTGCTTGAGGATAGCCCAGACAACAAAGCTAAAGATGGCGGTGAAAGCACCGATTGCTAAAATACCAACAATTTGGATGATTAGCTGGTTGATGCCACCGCCGTAGAACAGACCCTTCTCCATGTTAAAGAACCCCACTGCTAGGGTTCCCCAGATACCGTTGACCAAGTGGACGGAGATGGCACCCACGGGGTCATCAATTTTGATCTTGTCAAAAAAGGCAACGGAATACACCACCAAGATTCCGGCAATACCGCCAATGATTACTGAACCCCAGTAGGATACCCCAGCACAACCGGCGGTTACCCCCACCAGACCGGCCAGAACACCGTTAATCACCATGGTCAAATCAGGTTTCCCATCTTTGATCCAAGAGGTGAAAGTAGCGGTTAAACCACCGGCAGAGGCAGCGAGGTTAGTGGTAACGGCAATGTAGGCACAGGCCTCATCGGCCGCCAACTGGGAACCGGGGTTAAAACCAAACCAGCCGATCCAAAGAATCAGACAACCGAGCATGGCAAAGCCCATGTTATGGCCAGGAATGGCACCGGGACGGCCATCGACAAATTTACCCAGACGAGGCCCCAACATTAAGGCTCCAGCTAGGGCGGCCCAACCTCCCACGGAGTGGACCACGGTGGAGCCGGCAAAGTCCATGAAACCCATGGTGTAGAGCCAGCCGCCTGCGTCCCAAACCCAGTGACCGGTGATGGGATAGGCAATGCCAACCAACAAAACACTAAAGATCAAAAACTCATTGAACTTGATCCGTTCAGCTACAGCACCGGAAACAATGGTGGCGGCAGTGGCGGAGAATGCAACCTGGAATAGGAAAAATACTGCCACTGGCAAGCCTTCCGGAAATGGACTCAACCCATAGTTGGAATGGTCACCACCGAGGAAAAATCCCCCGAAACCAAAGAAGGGATTGCCACTGCTGCCGAACATGAGGGAAAAACCGATCGCCCAGTAGGCTATGGTGGCTAGGGCAAAAACGATCAGGTTTTTAGTCAGGATGTTGACGGCATTTTTCTGACGACAAAGGCCGGTTTCCAGCATGCCGAAACCAGCATTCATGAAGATAACCAGAATGGCGGCTATCAAAATCCAGATGGCATTGAGGGTTCCCTGGAGAGTGGCAACATTTTCGTTAACACTTTCAACGGTGATGTTGACGATTTCCGTTTCTTGGGCGATCGCCGCGGCATTCCACACCGCCACAATTAGCGCCGTCAAGGGGACACAGGCTAACCAGGGAGAATTAATTTTACGGCGTACAAAGCGAAAAAGAGAGGATTTTTCTGCCTCCGTACGCGAGGAATGTGTCCGATTAACAGGACTCCTCTCACCCACATTTAGTTTAGACAATATCGAATTAGACATTTTGTACTTCAATCTACATTGTTCTACGAAAGTCTTCCGCCACTCGTTTCTTCCAAATTATTGAGCCAGCTCTGGAATAGTGCTCTGCTATAAATTTGGTCGAACAATAGAGGAAAGTAGACTTTTTCGGACATCAAACCATTAGAGTATTCAATTTTTACATGATTGTTTTCTGTATGTTTTACTACTTTTCAAATGGAAAATTCGTTGTAAACCGTCCGGGTTGGGCGGTCACTCCCAGTTCCTAAACAGCACCAACCATGCTTTTGTACCAATTTAATTGGGGCTATTTTGTAACTGCTCGACCAGGGTGTGAATTCGATGGCCAATTTCTGGCCAGGCTTGGGCTTGCACTAGGTGGCGGGGGAAGAGTTGTCCAGATAAACCGACGGCGATCGCCCCGGCCCGGAGAAAAGCTTGGGCATTGTCTAGGGTTACCCCTCCGGTGGGAATGAGGGGAATTTGTCCGAGGGGCCCCTGGAGAGCTTTGATGTAGTCCACCCCCCCTAGGGCTTGAATGGGAAATACTTTGACGGCAGCGGCTCCCCTTTGCCATGCTTGGACAATTTCCGTAGGGGAAAAAGCACCGGGGATAATGGGTAAGGCGTGGGCGACGGCGGTGGTAATCAGTTCTGAATCGTTGTGGGGAGTGAAACAAAACTGAGCTCCACTGGCCACAGCTTGGAGTAAATCCCTCCGACTAAGCACTGTACCAGTGCCAATGGCACAATGGGGAAATTGATGACGTAGTTGTTCAATGGTTTTTTCCGGTTGGTCGCTATTCCAGGTAATTTCCACCAATCCCATGCCCGCCTCAATGGCCACCCGGGCCAGTTGCACACTTAGATCTAGACAATCGGTGCGGATAACAGCGATCGCCCGATGTTTGTGCAAAATCTCTAACCATGGCGATCGAAGGGCGGATATGGCTGACCCCTGCTTTGGACCAAAATCATCAATGATGGACAAATTCCAAACTTCCTACATTCAACACTGTTTCAGATTACCGCTCCACCATGGCCCTTTCTCCCTTTTCCCGCTTCCAAGCTTGCCTATTCCTGGCCTTGGGGGGAAAAGACCAGGATCAAGCCCAGCAAAATCAAGCTAATTTCCCCCGATGGGGCCAACCCTGGCAGCAGATACTATCCCAGCCTTACCAGACTCCTTTGCCGGAAATGTTCTGGCAGAATGCCTTGCTTCAACTTCCGGCCATGGCCTTTCCCGAGCTGGTTAACTGGTTGATTTTGCTCGCCCTGTACCACCATGAAAATCCCTTGGGTTTTAGGCAGGATTTGGGCCGTTGGCTCCATCTTTGTCAGAGTCGTTTTCCCGAATACCATGGTGGAGATAAAGCCCAGGAAATACTGCTGTTGTGGCAAAGGCTACTAACCCTAATCCTGGCAGAGAGATTGGCCATTCACCATTTACCCTCCCTACTAAAAGAGCCGGAGCGATGGTGGTCCGTTGCCCCTGCTCCCAGCTTTTCCCCGGATTTACTCAATGGCCTAACGGCGATCGCCAGAGGTCTGGAAAATAATACTCCCCCCCAAACCATGGTTCAACCTCTGGATACGTGGGTCAAATCCGTCAGCTATGGTATTTATCTCTGGGCTAAAAGTCCCGACCAGCCCCGGTTAATTATCCATCAACTACGGATGGCAGAACAATCTCCATCAAGGGCGATCGCCAATCTTGTTCAGAATCAAGCCGAGTATCCCACCCCTGATCATTGCTTAACCCGGACTTTATCTCCCCTGACCCTCGCCCTAGTGGGAGCCTATAATGGTATAGAGATCAGTCAACAAGCCGTTCAAACCGAACATCCCTCTTTAGTGAGTGCCAACCTTTTGTCATTGGGGCAACAGCTTTGGCAAAGATGGTCCGGTCTACTTTGGGTTGGTTCTGCCCAGGGAAACTTGCCCTTGGCCCTGTCCTCTCCCTTGGGAATGCAGCGTCGATCTAGTTTAAAATTGGTATCTCAACAGGAATATGGACAAATCCTGCCTTCCCACGGCAACTAACTGGATAGCCCAACATTTTCCAGCCATTGTCCATCCATTGGTACCATGAAAGCGATTTTTGCCCTCCGCCAAGCAGTGGTTTCCCAACTGAAAAAGTCTACTCCGGCCAATCCTTCCCCCGTCACCAGGGCTGTGGGAAAGGCTTCTCAGGACGACACCATTTGGCAGAAAATTCATCGTTCTCGGTTTGTACGCATTGCCCACCCGCCCATTATGCTGGGGGTCACAGTGGTTTCCCTCACGGGTATAGTTGGTTATCGGTTTTACAACCAACCCCAACTCAGTGTTGGCACCGAATCTCCCTACACCATCTATGCCCCTAAAGATGGTAGTTTTGTCGACGAAAGAACCACAGAAGAAAAGCGCAAAGAAGTGCGGGCCGGCACTATTCCCCGTCTGCAAAGAGATAGCGAATTAACCGCTCAATTAAAACAACAAAGAAGTCAGTATTTAGATTCTATTAACCAGTTACGTTATCTGGCGGGTACTTTTCCCTATCTGGATACCAATACTTTAACCCTAGAGCAACAACATCTGCTTCGCAGTCTGGATGAGGGGGAATGGCGACTGCTGGAAAGCTATCTTAACAACGGTGAACCTCTACCCACAGCCTCACCCCAGTTGGCCAAACTACAACAACTATTTGATCAGCAAAAGACTGCCAATTCTCCGGAAACCATAGGGGTTTTGCTGGCGGATATTCGTGCGGCTCGGGAACGATATAGTCGGGTATCCACCCGTTTGGCTGAGCTCAAAGCCGATCGCCAAATTACTAATAATCAGATAGCGGCATTGATGCTGGATGTGCCCACTTGGCAAACCACCCAACAAACCATCATCCAAGTTCATGACCGCATTCTCACCCAGGGGCTACCGGCGGGCATCACAGCTCCCCTGCTGGGAGAAACCCTACAACTACACTTGCGTAATATTCTGCCTCCCCAGGCCCATCGGGTGGCGGAGGATAGTTTGAAAAATTTACTGGGGGATAAGTACAATCTCACTGTTGATAAGGAAGCCACTAAAAATTTGGCGGAAAAAGCCGTATTGGCGATGGAAACCGTCAAAGTTTCAGCCGAAAAAAACAGTGTAATTGTGCGAGCAGGGGAAACCATTACCCAGGAACAGTTTGTGCTGCTGGACGGCTATGGCCTAAGTCAAAGACAGGTTAACTGGCAAGGACTATTGCACACGGCCGGATTGGTGGGGGGAGCCTTAGTCATCTTCTGTGGAGTCAGTCGTCGTATCCATCGACCGCTACGACGGCGAGACCATATTCTGCTCTGCATGTTGAGCATCAGTACGCCAATTCTATTTTTACTTGATCCCATATACAACAATTTGCCCGCCATTAGTCTACTCACTAGTAGTTTTTATGGACCTACCTTGGCAATTACCCAGGTGGTCTTAGTGGGGGGACTCTCCGCTTTTGCCATGGAGTCAATTGTTTGGGAATATTTACTGGCTGGGGGAGCGGCAGCCCTATTGGCGGGGATGATTGCCAGTAAGTTACGTTCCCGGGATGAGTTGGCCCTACTGGGGTTGGGGGTAGGCACGACCCAGGGAGTCGTCTATTTGTTCACATATTTGATTATCAATGCTTCGGCCGTCACCATTATTTGGTATACTGCGTTGCCCAGTGCCATTGTCTATGGCCTAGTGGGCCTAGCCTGGAGTGCTATGGCGATCGGCGTTTCCCCCTATCTAGAAAGACTGTTTGACGTGGTTACCCCCACCCGCTTGGTGGAATTGAGTAATCCCAATTGTCCGTTGCTGCAAAGATTAGCAAAGGAAGCCCCCGGCACCTTCCAACACACTCTGTTCGTGGCCTGCTTAGCCGAGTCAGCGGCAAGGGAATTGCGCTGTAACGTCGAATTGGTCAGGACTGGGACCCTTTACCATGACATTGGCAAAATGCACGACCCCCTGGGATTCATCGAAAATCAGATGGGGGGCCCCAATAAACACGATGAAATTAATGATCCCTACGTCAGTGTGGACATAATTAAGAAACATGTTTCTGAGGGACTGGTTATGGCCCGGAAATATGGCTTACCCCAAGTGGTGCGGGATTTTATTCCGGAACATCAAGGACAAATGCTAATTTCCTATTTTTATATTCAGGCTAAGGAAGCAGCGGAAAGAGCCGGGGAGCCACCGGTGGATGAGGGAGAGTTTCGTTACGCAGGCCCTATCCCCCAATCTCGGGAAACGGGCATTGTTATGCTGGCGGACAGTTGTGAGGCGGCGTTACGTTCTTTGGGGGAAGCGAATCCGGAAACGGCCATGGCCATGGTTAACCGCATTTTTAAGGCACGTTGGCGGGACAATCAGTTGCAGGATAGTGGTTTGAAATATGAAGAACTACCCATCATTGCCGATGTGTTTGTGCGGGTATGGCAACAGTTCCATCATCAGCGTATTGCTTACCCCAAAGCGGCATTGGACGTACAGGTGACTAGTCCTTCTACCACACGATTCTAGATTTCGTTGAGATCAAAGATTGATCTCAAATGGGCCCATGGCTCCAGGGTCTAGAGTCTCGGGTTTATTAGCCAGGACGTCAATTGATAAGTTTAAATTATTAAAAGAGTTGGTAAATTTGAGGCAATTTTTTTCACCAAAATACTACCTCTTGATTGGATATTGCATAAACTTAAGAGTATGGTCTTTTTCGGGAAAATAGTTTTATATCTATAACCCTTAACAGAGGCAATATAATGTCAAATCCTTTGTCTTCAGGCTATTGTAAGCATTTCGTGGGACTATACCCAGTGGATTTTTCCAAATTTTTTCAGTAGTCCGGTGGCAATAAAGATAATCACCATAGAGCAGAAACTATGAACAAGTTTGAACCGAAACAGTCTCAGCCGAAGATAGATATCCAGCCTGGGTGGGCAATTCATGTGTATGACAAAAGTCGGCGTTTACTGTTTGTGCTAGATCCATCCCATGCCTGGCTTTTTTTGTTGGGTTGCGGTGTTGGTTTACTGCTTTCTCTGACTTGGATTAATCTTGCCCATAAGAGTTCTCCGGTAGATAATGCCCCCACTCAGGGCGCCCCCTCTTGGCAGGTTGATTAGACAATTGTCCATTCAAGAGAACGAATAAAGGTATCATGCATGTCGATTAATGGCAGCGGTGTAGAGGGAAATTTTGGGATAGGATTTGCCTGCAATGGATGGTAATCGTCAACTAAAAGTAAAACTTATCATTTGAATTGGAAATTACTTAGCAGATCCAGGGAGACAGTCGCAAAATTGGGCGGATTTGCATATAGACTTTAGTTTATAGATTTACAGGCATAGATTTTGTTGTCTTAATAGACCTTTGTCTATGAAAGGCGATGCGCCCCGGTGATGTTTTTCCGCTCTCAATAGGGATCGATAGCGATAATCAGAGGGTTTCTTTGCCTCTGGGGAGATCAAGCAAGCTACTGAGGATTCGAGACGGAGCTTTACTACCCCAATCCCCATAAATTTCAACCAAGGAGACAATTTACATTATGGATTTTTTATCCCACTTTTTAACGGATTTTGTTGGACAGTTGCAGTCCCCAACCCTAGCCTTTTTGATTGGGGGGATGGTTATTGCCGCCCTTGGTACCCAATTGGTAATTCCAGAGGCGATTTCTACGATCATCGTCTTTATGTTGCTCACTAAGATTGGCCTGACCGGGGGCATGGCAATTCGCAACTCCAACTTAACGGAAATGCTCCTGCCGATGATATTCTCCGTAATATTGGGAATTCTAATTGTATTCATCGCCCGTTTTACCCTGGCTAAACTTCCCAATGTTAAAACCGTGGATGCCCTTGCCACTGGTGGCTTGTTTGGGGCAGTTAGTGGTTCTACGATGGCCGCCGCCCTAACTACGTTGGAAGAATCAAAAATTTCCTACGAAGCTTGGGCTGGTGCCCTCTATCCTTTTATGGATATTCCTGCCCTAGTAACGGCGATCGTAGTGGCCAATATTTATCTCAATAAGAAGAAGCGTCGTGCCGCGGCCGCCATTGAGGGATCTTTAAGCAAGCAACCCGTTGCCGCAGGGGATTATGGCGATCAGCAGGATTATCCTCGTACCCGCCAGGAGTATTTGAGCCAGCAGGAACCGGAGGATAATCGGGTCAAGATCTGGCCGATCATCGAAGAAAGTTTACAAGGTCCCGCCCTGTCAGCCATGTTATTAGGTCTTGCCCTTGGCATATTTACCAAGCCGGAAAGTGTCTATGAAGGTTTCTATGATCCTCTTTTTCGAGGCCTACTTTCTATCTTGATGCTCATTATGGGGATGGAGGCTTGGTCCAGAATTGGCGAACTACGTAAAGTAGCTCAATGGTATGTGGTCTATAGCCTGGTAGCTCCGATAGTGCACGGGTTTATTGCCTTTGGTCTTGGTATGATTGCCCACTACACTACGGGATTCAGCCTGGGCGGTGTCGTAGTTTTAGCAGTCATCGCCGCTTCTAGTTCTGATATCTCCGGCCCCCCCACCTTGCGAGCCGGTATCCCGTCGGCCAATCCCTCTGCTTATATTGGTGCATCCACCGCTATCGGTACTCCCATTGCCATCGGCGTGTGCATACCGCTTTTCATTGGGCTTGCCCAGACCCTTGGTGCAGGTTAATCCCCAACAGGTTATGGTCTTTCAGTACTCCCTTGACCGAACAGACCAAAAAGATTAACTTACATACTTCTAGGAGATAAACAAAATGGCTAAACCAGCTAATAAACTCGTCATCGTCACGGAAAAGATTCTACTGAAGAAAATTGCCAAAATCATTGACGAATCAGGTGCCAAAGGATACACAGTCATGAATACCGGTGGCAAAGGTAGCCGTAACGTGCGCTCGTCGGGTCAACCTAATACTTCTGACATTGAGGCCAATATCAAGTTCGAAATATTAACTGAAACCCGGGAAATGGCTGAAGAAATTGCTGATCGAGTTGCCGTCAAGTATTTTAATGATTACGCTGGCATCATCTACATTTGCAGCGCAGAAGTACTTTATGGTCACACGTTCTGTGGACCCGAAGGCTGCTGAATTAATTAAAGAAAACTAGGCTTGTTTCTATTCCGGCAACCGTATTCAAAACAAAACTGTTCTTGGGCGGTTGCTTTTTTGTTTTTTTCTCCAGGGGATTGTAGCTCTATTTCAACTGTTTAGAGAGTCACCATGTTTTTCGATCTTTTCAGTGCGACCTAAACCTACCGGCAAATCCTAGATAAAATGGTAGCCGACTACAAGCAGGATAAATTATCAGAAAAATGGTTCTAAAATCCCGTCCCTATTGCACTTTAACCTTTGCTTACAATAGGCCAGAGCTGTAGTTTTGAGTTTGACAACAGAATAGCTCAATTAACTTTGTTGTTGCCATCATACAAAAATCTAGCCCCGGCCCACTGCAACTTATCCCTTAGAGTTTTGTAAAAAGAGTAGCTTTCCCGTAGGAGGATAAATTGGGCTGCTCGATGGGCCATCCACACCCCTACCCTTTGTCCTGGCCAAACGCCTGTAGCCAGAGAACCATCAGTCCAGAGTTTAGTATTCAACTCAAAATCCCCCAGGGGCCAGATATTCACCGACGAGCCGGGGGGAATGACAATGGGACGACTGGATAAGCTCAGGGGACAAATGGGAGTAATGACAATGGCATCCATGCCAGGGTGCAAAATGGGGCCGTTAGCGGAGGAAGTGTAGCAAGTGGATCCCGTCGGGGTGGCGACTAAAAGACCGTCGCACTGATACTGATCAATTAACTCCCCATCCACCTCCACTTCTATGATGGCGGTGGGCATGCGGTCAATGCTGGCGGGCTTGATGCACATTTCGTTCAAGCAATAGTAAGTTTCCCCAACCATCTGGGGATCCCGGCGATCGCCTTCAAATAGACTAGCCGCTAACATCATGCGCTGGGAAACAGCATAACGGTCTTGACTAAGGCGGTCCCACACCGCTTGGGTATCTTTAAATAAGTCAAAGGGTTCCGTCAAAAAACCCAGATGTCCCCCTACATTGACGGACAGAATAGGGATACCTTCCGGGGATAAATGTCTGGCCGCCGCTAGGGTAGTGCCGTCCCCCCCCAAAACCAGGGCCAAATCGATTTTCTCCGTGGCGGAAGCTAAAAACACTGGATAGGGATTATCTTTAACGCCGCTGGGGCCCATCAACACCTTACAGCCCCTTGCTTCCAACTCCTTTGCACAATGTTCTGCATAGGTTTTACTTTCTGGATGCCCGGCTTTATGGGCGATAATCACCTGTTTTAGTTCCACAATGGGGCCTCATAGTGGGCATGGGTTAGTTAACTTTCAGCACTTTCCGCTGTAGTCGCCGCAGTTTCTTCGATCGCCGGAGGGGAAGTAGTTTGTTTTTCCTTTTTCTTCCGTTCTGCTTCTGCGGCATCTTCCAACACCTTGAGCAGTTGGTCGACTTTTTCGAGGTTACTACGGTACAAGTCTAGATCCTTAACTACTTTATCGAGGGATAGGCCCAACAGTTCCGATAGCTTAGTGAGGTAAGCTTGACGTTTTTCGTCATTTTCCTTCACTTCCGGATCCCGATCCGCCAGTAGGGTATAAAGACCAATGGTAAATAGACGGCTGTATTTAAACTTGTGGCGCTGATGAATGCCGGTAAGGGTATTGAGGAGAAGATTATCCCCGGACGGTTGCTCACTGGCGGCGGCGGTTACCCAGGCATCCAGACCAATGTGGTGGGCACTGGCGGCTACACTTTTGGCGTCTTGGCGCACTTGGTCGGGATTTTGATCCACCCCATGGCAGAGGGCATTGAAAATAGCAGGCAATTCTTCGGCGGGTTGATAGCCCTGCATGAAACTATCAAAGGAGGTGACGATACCTAGGGCATAGATGGGATCGTAGGCAAAGTCGATATTCACACTGAGCAAATGCATTTCCACCAATAATTCTTCGACAAAACGTCGGTAGATGGAACTAATGGGACGGCTGTAGTGGGTAAAAAATTTTCGTTTGGCTTCAGAAACAGTGCGAATTTTAGTCACAGGGCCGATTACAAAGGGGGGGATAGGACTTCTATTTTCTCCTGTTAAGCCGCCTTTGCCAACCTGGGTTGTTGCCGGAGGATGTTAATCACCGGGCATTGCTAGAATGGGACAGCCCCAGGGAAAAGACCATGCTGGATTTTCAGGCATTTATTGCCATAATTACTGCCATTTTGGTGTTTGTGACCGGAGTAGCCCTCAAATATGAAACCATCCACTTCAAAAACTACGAACTCCCTATCCCCCAATGGGCCGGACTCAGCTTCGCCGGGGTTACTTTCACGTTTGTGGTCTTGGATCAAATCCTACGGGGGTTTGTCCGACTTGAGGAAGTACAACGAAGAGATGAAGAAGTACAACGAAGAGATGAGGAAAGAAACCGCAGAGATGAGGAGGCTAGAGCACGAAAAGCAGATGCGGCACGAGCAGAGGATGAAAGAATTAGAGCTACAGAACGAGAAACTCGCCGAACTAGAATCGAAACTCGATATCGTACTGCGCTCGCCAGATTCCACCTTGACCCCAGCCAATTCCACCGAAAACAGTTAGCGGACATTTTAGCCCTCCTTGAAGAATACCGGGATACGTTGTGAAATTTTGTCACTATGCTTTTGTCGGAGCCACTGAGTCCAATTTTGGCTGTATCTCTACCAAGAATATTCCCCATGGCCTAGGCTAATTGGTGAGAAAGTTGTTCAGAATTCACGGGCTAAGTGTTAATGGTTTCTCCCATGGCTATCTGGCGATCATTGATGTTCAACAGTTTTTCCCCCCAGGAATGGGGCCGGGGCAGTGTGCTCCATCGGTTGGTCGGCTGGGGACGGGATTGGATACAGGCTAGTGTGCTTTGGCCCCATTTCGAGACATTGGGCACGGTGCTGTTGGCCATAATTTTTATAGCGGCTCCCTTCACCTCCACCACCATGTTGGGCATATTTATGCTCCTCTGTGGCGCATTTTGGGCCTTACTCACCTTGGCTGATCAGCCGGGCACAGGGCTAACCCCCATTCATATTTTGGTATTTATCTACTGGTGTATTTCGGCGATCGCCGTAGGTTTTTCCCCGGTTAAAATGGCCGCGGCGTCGGGTTTAGCCAAGTTGACAGCCAATTTATGCTTATTTCTCTTGGCGGCAAGGCTGTTTCAAAATAAAGCCTGGTTGAACCGATTGGTGACAATTATTTTGCTAGTGGGACTATTGGTGGGGAGTTACGGCCTACGGCAACAGGTGGACGGGGTGGAGCAATTGGCCACCTGGAATGACCCCACTTCCACTTTGGCGGGAGCCACTAGGGTCTATAGCTTTTTGGGCAACCCCAATCTTTTAGCCGCGTACCTTTTGCCCATGACTGGTCTGAGCCTAAGTGCTCTAATGGTATGGCGACGGTGGTGGCCCAAACTGTTGGGGACCACCATGGTGATTGTTAACCTACTCTGTCTCTTTTTTACCCAAAGCCGGGGGGGTTGGCTGGCGGTGTTGGCCCTGGGGGGAACATTTTTGATTCTTTGCTATTTCTGGTGGTTTCCCCAATTACCTAAATTTTGGCAACGGTGGTCTTTACCTTTGGCGATCGCCATTGGCTTAGGAGGCACAGCGGTGGCGTTGATTGCAGTGGAACCCATCCGCCTTCGGGCCATGAGCATTTTTGCTGGGCGGGAAGATAGTAGTAATAACTTTCGTATTAACGTTTGGGAAGGGGTAAAAGCCATGATCCTGGCCCGCCCCATTATTGGCATTGGTCCCGGCAATGAAGCCTTTAATCAGATTTACCCTTACTATATGCGGCCCCGCTTTACTGCCCTGAGTGCCTATTCTATCTACCTAGAAATTTTGGTGGAAACTGGTATTGTCGGCTTCACTTGTATGCTCTGGATTTTGCTCGTAACTGTGGGCAAAGCTCTCCAACTGATTAACCGCTGTCGTCAAACCTTAGCCCCGGAAGGTATTTGGATTATGGGCACCCTGGCGGCGATCGTCGGTTTATTAGTCCACGGCCTTGTGGATACGGTCTGGTACCGTCCCCCAGTGAGCAGTTTATGGTGGTTGCTGGTAGCCATTATTGCTGGCCAATGGGCCAGTGCCCAAGCGCAGTGGCAAACAAAGACAAAACAGTGAACCAATTTGCGCCGGATTAGCGCCCTTTCTGGCTTTTTCTCCCAACATTTTTCTAGCTCCAACCCAGGGAAGATGTTCAAATTGAGCATTTTTTTCTGAAAGCCCTTGCTAAAACAGACCACATATGCAGTTAAGCTCTAGGGCAGAGTCATTAGCCAGATTAAACCTTATTTTTTCCTAAGGTTGCTCGGTTCAGCCACCCTTTTGGGCAAGCTTGTATAAGCAGATACCGTTAACTCGGTCAACTTTTTGTTACATTTGTTTACAATTGCAAGGTAACCGCCTTGGAGGGCAATAGCAATGAAATCCGAATCCTTCGATCTCACCATTGAGCAGATGTTTGAGTTCCGTCGCATGCAGGATGCCACCGCTGACATTAGCAAGGAGCAAGCCCTGGAACTGTTAGTTCAGGCCTCCCGACTGTTGATGATTAAATCCAATGTTATCCGGGACCTGATGCGCCAAGCTCCCCTCGAACCCCTCGGCTGAGGACAAAATTAGTCCACTTTTCGGTCATTAACTATCAACATTTGACCGTCCATTTTTTAAGGAGTGAGATCACCATGATCAACAACGAAGCCTTTAACCTGTCCTTGGAGCAGAAATTTCAACTGCAGTGCTTGCAACAGGAGTATCAAGATCTAGACCGGGAGCAAACCGTCAACTACCTACTGGAAACCATGCAACAAATCATGGTGCGGGACAATCTTATCCGGGACCTAATGAAAAATTCCCTTTTGTCTTAGCAGGACCTTGGGGTTAGGCACCAAGCAGGGTAAAACTTAACGGAATTAGACATTGAACACCTTGCTTAGTTACGACGGAAAAATCCCCCATCAGCGGTAATGGTCAACGATCATCAGCAATTCTGTACTCCTCACCGTCGACTTTGTCTCTTCACCACATTGTTACTCGCTTTTCTCACTTTCAACGGGCGGCTTGCATTTGACGATGGCGTTGGGCCACTTGCCAGCATTCCGTCACCAAATTATGCCAGGGGACCAGGACACTAAACTCAACTCCCACCTGCTCCCCAGTGGCTTGAAACATTAGTTGTGTACACTTTACTTCTTCCCTAGCTTGTCGTACCCGATCAAGCAGATCCTGTTGCTGTTCCGGGGTGAGAAAAGCGATGGGTTGGCTTTCCAACAGTTGGCAAGAGCGGCTAAACCAATGCTCAAAATCTCCCAACAGCGGCTCGAGAATAGTTTTTAATAGCTCTTTTTCATCTGGTTGCTGGTTGATCATTTGATTCCAATTAGCCCGGGTTTAATAAACTTTTCTAAGAATGCTATTTACATTTGTTTATATTTTAACCAAAAGAACCAAAATTATGCCATTGGAGGACTGCTCCAGAGCAGTAGACCGATCGCCAGTTCACTGCCCCAAAGTAAGAATGTAAATAGTAGTAGCAGTAGATACATCCATGGTTGGGAGAGGGGGCGCACATCTTGGGTGTCAATGTCCGCACGAAGGCTGACCAGTTGGGTCAAGCGGTTAAAGCCGGCCACCCGCATGGGCAAGAGATAGGCCTTCTCTTTCGACTCTGTGAGGAAGTAGTATACTAGTCCGCCCTGTCCTGTGGTGCGGCATTTTAGGGCAGTGATGTCTGACCAAGGTAACTGCCAACCGGAGCGGAAAAAATGTGGGACCCAGCGGGGATAACGCACGACAATTTGGTCAGCATTAAGCACCACCTGTTCTGCCAATGCCCCTAGTAGGGCCATTAAACCCAGCCCCAGCCCAACGGCCAACAGGATTGTTAAAAGCAGATTGCCCTGGGTCAGCTGAGCCAGAATAGGCAGGGGCACCGTCAGAGCTAGGTAAAGATTAATCAGGGTAATACTAATTAGGGGAGAAATAGGGAACACTTCCTGGCGATCGCCAGTAATGATATCTAGGTTAGCTGCGGTAGAAGGTGGTTGCGGCAAAGTGGGGGGCATAGGAAAGGTTAAGAATGGTATGCTCTAGGCCAGGAAATCAGCTAGGGTTAACGGTTAAGCAATGGCCACGGGACAAACAATTTTGGTCACTGGGGGGGCGGGTTACATCGGCTCCCACGCAGTTCTAGCTCTACAACAGGCAGGCTTTGATGTTCTTATCTACGATAACCTCAGCTACGGCCACCGGGAACTAGCCCAATCCCTTGGGGCTGAATTGGTTATTGGCCACACCGGCGATCGCCAAAAACTAGACCAACTTTTTGCTACTAGGAATATTGCCGCTGTTATGCACTTTGCCGCCTTCATTGCGGTGGGGGAATCGGTGCAAAAACCTGATATGTATTATCAGAATAATGTGATGGGAACCCTTACCCTTCTAGAATCCATGCTGGAAGCGGGCATTAAAAAATTTGTTTTTTCCTCCACCTGTGCGGTTTATGGCATGCCCAAGGAAATTCCCATGACGGAAAGCCATCCCCTTGATCCCCTCAGTCCCTATGCCGCCAGTAAACGAATGGTGGAACAAATCCTGGCTGATTTTGACCAAGCCTACGGTTTAAAATCTGTCATCTTTCGCTATTTCAATGCTTCCGGCGCAGATCCCCAGGGTCGTTTAGGGGAAGACCATAACCCCGAAACCCATCTGATCCCCCTGGCCCTGTTGACGGCCCTAAAAAAACGCCCCCAACTTTCGATTTTTGGCACCGACTACGATACCCCCGACGGCACTGCCCTAAGGGATTACATCCATGTCTGCGACTTGGCGATCGCCCATGTATTAGGCCTGCAATATTTACTAAAAGGAGGGGAAAGCAACATTTTTAACCTGGGTAATGGCAACGGTTTTTCTGTACGCCAAGTGATCGAAGCCGCTAAAACCGTTACAGGATTAGATATTCCCCACCAAGAATGTCCCCGTCGTCCGGGCGATGCTCCAGTGTTAGTGGGCAGTAGTGCTAAAGCTGGGGAAATCCTCGGCTGGAATCCCCAATACCCTGATTTAAACACCATCATTGACCATGCCTGGCGGTGGCACCAAAAGCGCCATGGAAATTAAAAATTATCGGAAATGGTTTGGGAGGGAAACTCATTGGGAGGAGGAGTCAAACCATTGGTGCGACGGAACTGATTAATTTCCTTGATCAAAGCCCCCTCGGATTTTTGGCTAATCAGATAAAACTTGAATTGTTGATCCCGACTCAAATAGGCGGCGTGGGCAGCACCATTCTCCACGAGGGGACGGAAACTCTCATCGCCGGCGACGTATAACTGAAAGAAGGGCACCATGACAGCGGAACCATAGGTGTGGAGTAGGTTCGGATCGGGCAGTTTTAAACTAACCGCCTCCACTGATTCGACCACGTTTTTTATGTTGGCATCAATTTTGGAAAAATCTACGTGGGCTTGCCCTTCCATCAAGGTCAGATACTTATCACGGCTGGCTAAACGGGGAAAAGAACGGGCCTGCTCCAACACAAAGGGAGTGGCTGGATCGTAACTGCCCCCTAGTAACAACACCGGCACTGTAACCTTATGCAGTCCTGATACACCAAAGATAGCGCTGTTAACCGGATTGGCCGCGAGCACTGCCACCACTCGGGGGTCCCGGAAGTCATAATCGGACCGGGGTAGGGTTAGGGCATCACATTGCAGTAACAAGGCCGTGTTGGGTACCCCTTGGCCAATACGGCATTCTGATTCTAGAAATTCCCAGTCAATGGTGGCTCCGGCCACGGCCAATGCTCCGTAACCTCCAAAGGAATGACCCCCTACCCCCACCTCAGTTAGATTAAGGCGATCGCCGAATTCGCTAGCATTACGACGTCCCAGCTCATCAATGACGTAGCTGATGTCTTTGGGGCGGTCAATAAACTCCGTAGGATAGTAACCTTGACGGGAAGTGCGATTGAGCAAAGCTTGGGCCTGGAGAATGTCACTGCCGGGATGCTGGGGCAAAGCCACCAGGAACCCATAGGAAGCCATTTTTTCCGCCGCATTGTCAAAATCTTCCGGGCGGGAAGCCAAACCATGGGAAAAAACTATGACAGGGGTTTTGCCCGGTTTCCACCGTTGAGGGCGGTAAACATCCACATAAAAACGACGGTTTCGGCTGCCATCGGTTAACCACCAAGTTTGCTTGGGGGCCACACCGTAGGGGCCCATTTCCGTTGGATCTGGCAAGACACTAAAGTCTATCTCCCCTTCCGAAGCCGCCTCAATTTCCGATAGGGCAATCATCTTATCAATGAAGTGCTCAGAGGCTTTGACCAACAGTTGTACTGCCCTAGCCCGTTCTTCCACCACTTCCCCTTGGAAATGGATGTCGGTGGGGTACTTCTTGATGAAATTGATTAGGCTTAGTCCCCCTTCTGGATCTTGGGCTGCCTGCACGATTGCTGCCCGAATGCCATATTTTGAATTACTGCCCCAGGGAGCATTGAGAATAAACGCAGCTCTGGCCAAAGCATCTTCCCCCAGACTGGTGTTGAAAAAATTGCTAAGCACAACGGGGTCCACTTCGGCCCGTAGTCCCATAATTTCCCGCAATTTGGTGCGTTTTTCCTCTGAAGCCCCCACCAGGTTAAATAAAAAACCTAGATTAGAATCCACAGTACCGTCTTGTACAAAGCGCTCTAGGGATGCCACCCGCACTGTTAACTTCACCGGTCCATAGGTAAAAAAAATGTTTTCTGCAGTTTTGCCCGGTAATTGAACGGCGATCGCCGTGAGGGCTCCCAAACAAACGGACTGGAACCAACGATTTAAGGTTTTTGGGAAAGTTGCCATGGAAGCCATAAGGGTTAATTAGGGGGGGGGATAAATAGGCTGAGCGGGCGTGTTGGAACAGAACCTGAGCTACATTCTAGGCAATTTTTTTGCCATTGCCCCCAACGTAAAGTTACTTAACGTATTTAGCCAATTTTGGTTGTTACTCTCCCTTTGGGTAGGGTAAATGGGGCTAATAAAAAGGAATCCAGAGCAACGGTCTGAATCCCTTTGTTAGTTCCTAATTACTTAATTGTTTGATTACATCAAGTCACCTAATTTTATTTAAGTTTATTTGAGGGAGCTAAAGGTGCGGTAGCCATTGTCAGGATCGTACAAATGACACTGACCGCTAATTTGTTGCATCAGCCCCCAGTTGAAGGTGCGTTCGTAGAGAAAAGGTCCCCAGTTCTGTTTCAGGCTGGCATGGGCTAAACGCAAATTGTAGGAGGGAATGGCCACAGAGAGGTGATGGGGGATGTGCACATTAATGTCGTGGCAAAGTACTTCCACCCAACGGGGATAATCACAGTGGACAGTCCCATTTAACTGGGCTTCGGCAGCACTCCAATCTTCGGCGGGACGGAAACGAATTTCAGGAATGGTGTGGTGAACGATGGTAAAGGTGCTCATCCAGAAGTGGTACACTAACCAGGGCATCAGCCAAAACTTGACAAAGCCCCACACTCCGGTGGTGATGATCAGAGCAGGAAAGGCGACCGCCGCAAAGAGAAAGACAACGGCAATGGAGAGTTTAACTTTATTGCGGTCCCGCTCAGCAAAGTTGGAGAGTTTAAAGTGCATTAAACCCCAGTGGAAAATGGAACCAGTCCACCAGAAGGGGCCCCGGATGGCACGGTAAAATAGCCGCACGATCGCCGGGCTAGCTTGAAAAGCCTCCACACTCCAAGGGTCCCAGGCGTTGTCCACTTCAATTTTATTGGTGTGGAGATGGTGGTGGTCGTGGAGTAAACGCCAGCTATGGAAAGGGTAAATGAGGGGAGCAAAGGCGATGTGGCCGACTAAATCATTGACCCAACGTTTTTTTGCGAAGGAGCGGTGCCCACAGTCATGGCCCACCACAAAGGCCCCCGTTAAGGCTGTTCCTGTCCAGATCCAGGTGAAAGGCAAACAGTACCAGGGCAAGTAAATAATGCCCAGATAGCCCAAGGCGATCGCCCCTAGGGTAATCAAAACAGAAGCCCAGGCTTTGCTCGCTTTTTTCTCGAAGCATTCCTTGGGCAGGGTTTTGATGATGTCTTGTAGTTTTAGATCCGCAATCGGGCGATCGGGATTGCTAGATGTTTCCGTTGGCCTCAACGGGGGAATCGTGGCAGTCATTTATAAAGTTTTATCTCCAAAGGGAAGGTCGGACAGATTTTTGTTTAAGGATTCATGGGCTAAAAGCGGCCAAGGTTCGCCGTGCCTAGGAATTAATACTCAGCTAAACAAACTTTTCTTTTTATAGCACGTTGCCATTGACCAGGAACTGAATTGCCCCGGTTGATCTACGAGGGCCTGGTTTGAACAATAAGGTTAATTGACCCCAACCCCCCTAGCCCTGCCACTGCACTTGGAGACGTTGGGGGAATTGGCGATCGCCTTGGAGTAATACCCCCCGGTCATTGGCGGCCAGATGGCGGACGATTTTATACACCGTTTCCACCTTGTCTGGGGCTTGCACTTTAGCGGCTAGGGCTTCCAGAGTAATGGGACTGGATTCAGTTTGCACAGTGGCGAGAATTGCCTTTTGTAGTTCCAAAATAGAGGCGGCCGCTTTTTTTCCCGCTTCCACCCCCGGTTGGTGGTAGGCGTTGACATTGACCAGGGAGCCATAGAAACTCACCGCCCGTTCATAGAGGGCAATTAACGCCCCAATGCTAGTGGCATCTACCTGGGGGATAGTTACGGTGATGGAGTCCCGTTGGTTTTCAAATAAAGCTTGCCTGGTCCCCTGTAAAAAGCCCGATAGATAATCCCCACTGGTCACCCCCGGTTCCAGTTCGATGGATTTACCATGGCGATCGTGCAACACCTCGATAAAAGTGGCGAAAAAGTTAGGCACCCCATCCCTTAACTGCTGCACATAGGCGTGTTGATCCGTTGACCCCTTATTGCCATAAACCGCAATGCCCTGGTGCACAATCTTCCCATCCAAATCCCGTTCTTTGCCCAGGGACTCCATCACCAACTGCTGAAGATAGCGACTGAACAGCAGCAGCCTGTCTTTATAGGGCAGAATCACCATGTCCTTTTTGCCTTGGCCGTCCCCAGCGTAATACCAAGATAGGGCCAGTAGAGCCGCTGGATTTTGCTTTAACTCCCTAACCCTAGTGGCTTCGTCCATGGTTCTAGCTCCGTCGAGCATAGCCTGGATATCAATGCCCTGGAGGGCGGCGGGTAATAGCCCCACGGCAGATAATTCTGAAGTTCTACCTCCCACCCAGTCCTGCATGGGAAAAGCCTGCAACCATTTTTCTGCTTGGGCTTGTTGGGAAAGTTTACTGCCGGGCATGGTCACCGCCACAGCATAATCGGCAAAATGTAAGCCCTGGCCTTCAAATAAGGCTTTAGTTTCTGCTAAGCCATTGCGGGGTTCGGGGGTGCCGCCGGATTTACTGGTGGTGATGACCAAGGTACTTTTGAGTTTGTCCTTAGCTTTTAGGTTATTCAGCACCCGGTCAATGCCGTCAGGGTCAGAATTATCGATGAAATGAATTTCCAGGGGAGGAAAATCCGGCGCTAGGGCCTGGGCCACAAACTGGGGGCCGAGGGCGGAACCGCCAATGCCGATCGCCAAAAGATCGGTAAATTTATCAGCAGTGGGTGGTTTAACGAGGCCCTGGTGGACAGCGGTCGCAAAGGCTTTAATTTGTTGCAGGGGTTCCGTGATTTCAGCCCGGATAGCATCGTTGGGGGCTAGGGCCGGATTCCGCAACCAGTAATGCCCCACCATTCGTTGTTCATCCGGGTTGGCGATCGCCCCTTTTTCCAAAGCCACCATATCCTGAAAAGCCTTGGCAAACTTAGGCTGGAGGCTCTCTACAAAAGCGTCACTAAATCCCATGCGGCTGACATCAAGGTAAAAATCAAGGCCACCATGGTAGTAAAGCCAGTCTTGATAACGTTGCCAAAGTTCTTGGTTATTCATCGGAAAAATGGGTCTGAAACCCCGCCCTTGAGGACGGCTTTGTGTTCACATCTTAGGACAATTAGCAAGATTTGATTGCACAGGAAAAAACATCTAGCAAAAAAACTAGGGCGGTGAAAAAGGCGATCGCCCTGGCTTTTCGCAAAACATTGGGCTGGGAAAATGTGTCCATCACCCAGTGATTAGAGTCACACCTTCGCCATATCCAGTGTCATTTTGGAGCCACAACCGAGGGGCCAATGCAGTGGATGCAATCAATGCTAAGGCTTAATCCACATTAGGGTTTGGCCGTATTCCACCGGCTCCCCATTTTCCACGACAATTTCCATGACTTGCCCCGCCACCTCCGCTTCAATTTCGTTCATTAACTTCATCGCTTCGATAATGCAAACTCCCTGACCTTTGCTCACCGCATCCCCCACTTCCACAAAGGGCGGTTCATCGGGGGCTGGGGCCCGGTAAAAAGTGCCCACCATGGGAGACACGATCGCCGTCCATTTTTGATCCGCTGGGGAGGGGGCAGATACTTCGGAGGCGGGGGCGGGGGTGGAAACAACTGGGGCAGGCTGGGAGGCGATCGCCTGGGGCACAACGGTAACGCCGCTGGCCACACCATCCTTACGGACCGAAACCTCAAAATCACCACTTTTCAGGCTGAACTCAGTGATGTTGCTCTGGGAAATTACCCCCAACAATTCCCGTAGTTCCGTAAAGTTAATAGCCACGAATTACCCACCCCCCAATACAACAAAATAGAATTATTTAAAGCTTGAGCTGATCAACGGCATAGGGGTCAACAATCCCTCAGCCCAGTTGATCAAGTTAAGCACAGCTTAGGCATTATCACGCCCCAGATAGGAGCCATCCCTGGTGTCTACCTTAATTCTTTCTCCTTGGGCAATAAACAGGGGAACCATCACCTGGGCACCGGTTTCCAAAATAGCTGGCTTAGTTCCACCGGTGGCCGTATCGCCCTTAACCCCAGGATCGGTTTCCACAATTTCCAAAACAACACTGGTGGGTAAATCCACATCTAGGATAGTTCCATCCCAGGTAATAACACTAACTTCCATCTCTTCTTTGATGAATTTAGCCTTATCGCCCAACACATCTGGGGCAATGCTCACCTCTTCAAAGGTTTCCATATCCATAAAGACGTATTGATCACCATCTTTATAGGTGTGTTGCATCACCGATTTTTCAATGTTGGCCTGGGGCACCGTTTCCCCTGCCCGGAAAGTTTTCTCCACCACGTTACCGGTTTGAACACTTTTGAGCTTGGTACGAACAAAGGCGGAACCCTTGCCTGGCTTGACGTGGAGGAATTCCACCACCTTCCAGACTGCGCCGTCCATCACAATACTCGTACCTGTGCGAAAATCATTACTGGATATCATGGAAGCCAAAAAAGACTCAAAAGTTCACCCAACATTCTACTAGGGGATGGGGCGTTGAAGTGGGAAAATTTTGCTGTTGCCCCCTATGCTGGAGAACAAACCACGATCATTATGATGCAAATTATTAGAATTTTCCTGGGGATAGTTACTCGACAGGGCCTGCGATTGGGCTTGTTGTCCTTGCTGCTAACCATGCTATCTCTAACATGGGATATGCCGGGGTGGAGCTTACCTTTGGGCAAATCGATGCTGTTGGGTGCCTTGGCCCAGGGCAATGCTATCACAGACCCCAACGCCATTTTGCGCTATGCCCTGCCCATTAATAATCCAGAAGTACGGCAGTTGCAGGACAGCTTGGAAGATATTTCCAACCATATCCGGGCCAAACGCTGGCCAGCGATTAAAAAGGATGTGCGGGCTGCTAACCTGACCCTAACCCTTAAGGAAGAGAAAATTCTCGCTGGGGTACCAGCCGATCGCCAACCGGAGGCGGGAACTTTATTAAGTACCATCAAAACAGATTTAACTGACCTAACCGAGGCCGTGGAAGCCAAGGACAAGGAACAAGTTATTGCCCTGCGCCAATCGGCCCTAAAGGCGATCGGAGATTTGGAAGCTTTGATGGTAACGGACTTTCCCTTTGCTGTTCCCGAAGAATTTGCCAGCTTGCCCCAATTGAAGGGCCGGGCCGCCGTGGAAATGACCACCAATAAGGGCCCCCTGACCATTGTGGTGGATGGTTACAGCGCCCCCATCAATGCCGGTAACTTTGTTGATTTGGTGCAACGCAAGTTTTATGACGGCTTGCCTTTCATTCGTTCGGAAGATTTCTTTGTTACCCAAGCAGGGGATCCCCCAGGGCCCGAAGCTGGTTTTATTGATCCGCAAACCAAAGAATACCGCGCCATCCCCCTGGAAATTTTGGTCAAGGGAGAAGAAGGGCCCATCTATGGTATGACCTTGGAAGATGCAGGCATGTATCTTCCAGAATTGGCTTTACCTTTCAATGCCTATGGGGCGATCGCCCTAGCTCGGCCGGAAACAGAACCAAACGGTGGTTCTTCCCAATTTTTCTTTTTCAAGTTCGATACAGAACTGACTCCCCCAGGTTTTAACTTAATGGATGGTCGTTATTCCGTCTTTGGTTACGTGGTGGACGGGAAAGAAACTCTTGAACAGTTGAGCGAAGGAGACAAAATTGTTGCTGCCAAAGTAATTGATGGTGCTGAAAATTTAGTCAACGGCAACAGTTAGTTAGGCAGCTCTAGTGACGGTTGCCAGGGAATGGGCAGGCCTATCCTGCGCTCCAGGTCAGTGACGGGTAATTGACCCACTATCAAATGTTTATAGAGTATCGAGGGAGGTTAAGAACCTCTCTTTTTTTATAATCACCGCATTCTTGCCCAACCTTATCTCGCCATTTCATGCAAATCTCTGACCGCAAACTCTAATTCTTTCAGTGACTTTGACTGATTGGGTACTGGTTGGGAGAAAATTCTGACTTAATCCCGAGACCAAGGGCGGTCAAATCGACCCAATCGATAAAATAGATTAAATGGATTAGCTGAAGATACTAACAGCCGAGGTAACGGTGATTGAATTTCGGGAAAGTCTGAAAATGGCCACCAGCATGTTGCTGGCTAATAAGCTCCGCAGTAGTTTGACCATGTTGGGGATTGTCATTGGCAATGCGTCTGTGGTGGCTATGTTGGGCATTGGCCAAGGGGCCCAGCGTTTAGCCACCTCCCAGTTAGAAGATTTGGGTCCCAATGTCCTATTCGTTCTGCCTGGTTCCCAACGCAACCGTCGGGCCAGTTTCAATTTGCCCAAAACTTTAGTCTTAAGTGATGCAGAGGCGATCGCGGCCCAGGTGCCCAGTGTGGCCGGAGTTGCTCCGGAGATCAACCGGAGGTTATTGGTATCCCATCGAAACGTAAACACCAATGCTACGGTGGTGGGTACTACCCCGGAATATCCTGCTATTCGTAATTTTTCCGTGGCCCAGGGGCGCTTTCTCAACATCTTAGATTTGGAGCGCCATCGCCGAGTAGCGGTGATTGGTAGTGAGATTGCCGATCGCCTTTATCAAACCCAAACTCCCCTAGGACAGAATATTCGTATTAGTAATATTACTTTTGAAGTTATTGGGGTAATGGAAACCAAGGGGTCTTCCCTAGGCAGTAACCAGGATGAATTTATTTTTATTCCCCTCGATACCATGGTGGCCCAACTGGTGGGTAGAACATCTCCCTACGGCATTGAATTGAGTTGGATTAACGTTAAAGCCAAGGACAGCAACTCCGTGCGGGCGGCCACGTTCCAAATGGAAAACCTACTACGTCTACGCCACAACATTCAGAATGGGGAAGATGATTTTGGCGTTAGTTCTGCTAAACAAATGCTAGATATTGTCAACACCATCACCGGCGGGTTAACTATTCTCCTGGCGGCGATCGCCGGTATTTCCCTCATCGTGGGGGGCATTGGCGTAATGAATATTATGTTGGTGTCCGTAACGGAGCGTACCCAGGAAATTGGCCTCCGCAAAGCCCTCGGAGCCGGGGAGCAGGATATTCTCAGTCAATTTCTCATTGAGGCCGTGATCGTTTCCGCCAGTGGAGGCGTAATTGGGGTGGTGTTGGGCATGGCCATTGTGGCGATCGTGGGCAGCCTTTCTCCCCTAATTACAGTCATCTCCCCCACCGCTGTGGTGGTTTCTCTAACTATTTCCGGCAGTATTGGCCTATTTTTTGGCGTTGTCCCCGCCCGTCAAGCCGCTAAATTAGATCCCATTGTGGCCCTGCGTAATGCCTAGGAGAATGTGTCAGTTTTTTAGAACCTGTTTGAAAAAACCCCCACCTCCCAATATTGAGGGATTGTAGGGGGCAAATTAACAATTTCAAAATACTCCCTCACTTGTCTCTACTCGCAAAACAAAGCATTGGATTCTCGTCAAAATCCGGCCCTAAGCCAAGGAAATACTGCGGGTGCAAGCCCAATTAGTGGGCAAAGTAGAAGGCCAGCCCATGCGAATGGCTTCAGGACAAATGGTAGTAACAGTTAACTGACAATCGATTAATTGGAAACCCTCTTTTTCACACTGCTTTAAGCTTTGTTTCAAAATGGAATCATTTTTAAATTCAATGGTGCGATTGCACTGTACACAGACCACATGGTGATGGTGATGGGGGGACGCCTGTTGCAATTCATAGTGCTTGTGCCCCTCCGCCAGTTCCAACTCCCGCAGAATGCCCATGCGGGACATCAACTTAACACTGCGATAGACTGTGGAAAGGCTGATTTTCTCCTTTTCTTCCTCCAGGCGATGGTGCAACTCCTCGGCGCTTAGGTGCTCGCCCTCGGGCAGGTTTTGAAAAATTTTGAGGATTTTTTCCCGTTGGGGAGTCAGTCGCCAGCCACGGGCATTGAGTTCGGCTTTGAGGGAATCGGCAGTGTAGGACATGTTCTATGGTGGGGGCTTAGAAGCAGTCTGGGAGATGGGATCCATCATAGTCGGTCGGCTCGGTAGTTGCAATAGTGAAGTCTTATTGAGAATAGATCCTAGAAAAAGTTTTATTTCTGGGGTTGCATTTCCTTTGGGATATTATTTGGACAAGCGCCCTGGATGATCAAATTTGAGGAAAAATGTAAAATTGGCGCAATTTATTCATCTGAGATAAGGACCAATATGGGAGAATCAAAACGTCGTAAACAATCCCTTGGCGATCGTTATGGCCAGGATCAAAGGGTTGTGGAGTGGCTTCCTTTGACAAAAAAACAGGCCGAAGATTTCTACAAGTGGACTACTAAAGGAGCCTGGATTGGCATCGGTGTCATGGCGGGACTCTGGGTAACCGTAAGATTTATTGGTCCTACTTTTGGCTGGTGGACTGTGCAGTAAGCGGGCTCCAAGACTGGGAAAAGCAGTTAATATGGAATGGACGCCATTCTTTGCCGCTCTATGGTTACCCTCAGTGAAACTGACTTGTTGGTGGTTCGGGGAGTTCAGTTCCGGGACCTAGAAGATTTGGATAAACTAGCCAACCAACAGGGGGCGACGTCCAGCTCTCCATTGGGGAGTAAGTTACCCCAAAGTCGTTTTTGGTACAGTGTGCTCAGGGGCCTAGGCTGTTTTCCCAATCCTTTGCAATATCTTTTCCATTGTTTTGTGGCCGAAAGGAGGCCCCAGGGTACCGTTGGGGGCTTTGTACGGGTGGCACCGTTTAATACCAGTCGCTCCACCTGGAAAATAGAGCAATTGTCCGTGGAACCACAAGCGATTCAGCCAGAATTAGTTACCGATCCCAAGGGGGTTGGTTCCCAGTTGTTGCGCCACTGTTTCCAGAATGTCTGGGAGGCCCGCACCTGGGTGCTAGATGTGGACGTGAACGATAAAAATATCCTCGCCCTCTACCGCCAAAACGGTTTTCAACCCCTAGCCCAAATTACCCATTGGTCTTTGTCGGCGGAGCTATTGACCAGTTTGGCCCAGAATGACCCCGATTTGCCTAATTTATTGCCCGTCAGTAACGCTGATGCGGGACTGCTCTGTCAGCTAGACTGTGTGTCTATGCCGCCCTTGATGCGCCAGGTGTTCGATCGCCATGTGGCGGATTTTAAGCGCCGCTTTTTGAGTTCTCTGTTTGACCGTTGGCAAAATTGGTACACCCACCGGGAAGAAGTGGATGGCTATGTGTTTGAGCCCCAACGCAAAGCGGCGATCGCCTATTTCAAGCTCACCCTTTCCACCGATGGCCAAAAGCCCCACCAAGCAGAGTTAACCGTACATCCTGCCTATACTTGGCTCTATCCTAAATTGCTAGTGAAAATGGCCCAGCTAGTCCAAGGACTCCCCCCCCAAGCCCTAATGTTGGAATCGGCAGATTATCAGCATGAACGGGAGGAATATTTAGAGCAATTGGGGGCCCAACGTCAGCAACACCGCCTGTTGATGTCCCGTTCCGTCTGGCATAAGCTTAAGGAAACGAAGCCAGAACGCCTGCAACTATCAGAAGTATTGCAAGGTTTACAACCATTGCCCCGTACCCCCATTCCCAGCCGTATTTCCCTGCTCAATTTGCCGTTAAAGTCCCAAAAAGACCAACCGGATAGCAAGGATAAGCAGACCGGCTTGGGCCATGAAGATTTACCGGAAAATGGCCATCATGTTTAAGTACTTTGGGAAATATTAATCGAGATTTTCAGAGGTAAGATATCCCTTGGTTTGGGAAACCGGGGAGACTTTTTCATAACATCAGAGGGGATTTTGGTCCTTTTCTAGCGGAGGCACCGGGTCGTAACCGCTGGGGTGGAGAGGATGACAGCGCAAAATTCTTTTCACAGCTAGGTAACTGCCCCGCAAAGGTCCGTGAATTTCTACGGCATCCAGGGCGTACTGGGAGCAGGTGGGCTGGAAACGACAACTGGGGGGAAACAGGGGCGAAATCAAAGCTCGATAAAGCTTGATCAACATTAAAATAATTTTTTTCATGGTTGTGAGGAAGCTAGAAGCGTGGAAACACCATTGGCAAAACCATTTTTAAAATGGGCTGGGGGGAAGGGACAACTATTGTCTCAACTACGTTCCCTTTATCCCAAGGAATTACAGAAACAGGAAATTAATTGTTACATAGAGCCCTTCATTGGTGGTGGGGCATTATTTTTTGATGTCATACAAAATTATTCCATAAATTCAGCTTTAATTTACGATATTAATCCTGAATTGATCATGGCTTATCAGGTTGTCCAGAGGGATGTTCAGTCTTTAATAGCCCTATTAAAAGACTTTGCCGCTGATTACCAAGGACGGGATACGGAAGCAAGAAAAGATTATTTTTACCAACGCAGAGAAGAATTTAATCGGCAAAAACAATGGATTGATTTTACTATTTATAATCAGGGTTGGATTGGTCGCACTGCCCTGCTAATTTTTTTAAATCGCACTTGTTTTAATGGTCTTTTTCGCCTAAATAAAAATGGAGATTTCAATGTGCCCCACGGCCGTTATCAAAATCCTAAAATAGTTGATCCGGATAATCTTGTCGCCGTTTCCAGAATTTTACAAACCACCCATATCCAATTGGGGGATTTTGAGCAGTGCTATGGCCACATTACCCCAGAAACTTTTATTTATTTTGATCCCCCCTATCGTCCCCTCAGTGACACCGCTAACTTCACCGCCTATTCCACTTTTTCCTTTGGCGATCGCCAGCAGATCCGACTAGCTAAGTTTTTTACTCGCCTTGACCGGGAAAAAGGAGCCAAATTAATGTTGAGCAACGCCGATCCAAAAAATACTAATGTTGAAGATGATTTTTTTGATGACCTCTACCAAGACTTTACTCTACACCGAATTCTTGCCCCCAGGATGATTAATAGTAATGCTAAAAAAAGAGGAAATGTTAGTGAAATTGTTGTGACTAATTACTGATTTATTTAACTAATTTGTTTCGGGCGAATAATTGCCAGCCATGACCCCATAGCTTTGGTGTCAAGTTGTTAGAAGACCGTCAGGGCCCATATAATATGCCATAACCCCGATCCAATCTAGCTTCTGGTTTCCGATCCCCCCTATGAAAAGTGCCTTTTTAGACCGTCTCCACAGTCCCGATCGCCCGGTGTTGGTTTTTGATGGGGCCATGGGTACGAATTTGCAGGTGCAGAACCTCACGGCGGCGGATTTTGGTGGGGCGGCCTATGAGGGTTGCAATGAATATCTGGTCCACACCAAACCCGAGGCGGTGGCCACAGTACACAGAGCTTTCTACGAAGCCGGGGCTGATGTGGTGGAAACGGATACCTTTGGTGGCACTCCCTTAGTGTTAGCGGAATATGATTTGGCAGACCAAGCCTATTATTTAAACAAAACGGCGGCGGAGTTGGCCAAATCGGTGGCGGCGGAATTTTCTACCCCTGAAAAGCCAAGGTTTGTGGCCGGTTCCATGGGGCCAGGAACGAAATTACCTACCCTCGGCCATGTGGATTACGACACCCTAAAGGAAGCCTACGTCACCCAGGTGCAGGGTTTATACGACGGTGGCGTAGATTTGTTATTAGTTGAAACCTGTCAGGATGTATTGCAGATTAAGGCGGCCCTCAATGCCATCGAACAGGTCTTTGTGGAAAAAGGCGATCGCCTACCGTTAATGGTGTCGGTCACTATGGAGACCATGGGGACCATGTTGGTGGGTACAGAGATGGCGGCGGCATTGGCCATTTTGGAACCCTATCCCATCGACATTTTGGGGCTCAACTGTGCCACCGGGCCGGATTTGATGAAGGAGCACGTCAAATATCTTTCCCAACACTCTCCCTTTGTGGTCTCCTGTATTCCCAATGCTGGTTTGCCAGAAAACGTTGGGGGCCAAGCTTTTTACCGCCTCACCCCGGTGGAGTTACAGATGTCTCTGATGCACTTCATTGAAGACTTGGGGGTACAGGTAATTGGTGGCTGTTGTGGCACCAGACCGGATCACATTAAAGCTTTAGCGGACATTGCCAAAGATCTCCATCCGAAAGAGCGTCAGCCCCAGTACGAACCCAGCGCCGCTTCTATCTATTCCACCCAAACCTACACCCAGGAGAATTCCTTTTTAATTATTGGCGAACGACTTAATGCCAGTGGCTCAAAAAAATGTCGGGATCTGCTCAACACAGAAGACTGGGACAGTTTAGTTTCCCTGGCCAAATCCCAGGTAAAAGAAGGGGCTCAAATTCTCGATGTCAACGTGGATTATGTTGGTCGAGATGGGGTGCGGGATATGAAAGAATTAGCTTCCCGGTTAGTTAATAATGTCACCCTGCCATTAATGCTAGATTCCACCGAATGGCAAAAAATGGAAGCGGGGCTAAAAGTAGCCGGGGGAAAATGTATTCTCAATTCCACTAACTACGAAGATGGGGAAGAACGATTTTATAAAGTGCTAGAAATTGCCAAGGAATATGGCGCCGGTATTGTCATTGGTACCATTGATGAAGAGGGCATGGGGCGCACTGCCGACAAGAAATTTGAGATTGCCAAACGGGCTTATGATGCGGCGATCGCCTTTGGTATTCCCGCCACAGAAATTTTCTTTGATCCCTTAGCCCTACCCATTTCCACCGGCATTGAAGAAGATCGAGAAAACGGTAAAGCCACCGTGGATGCCATCCGAAGAATCCGCCAGGAATTACCTAGTTGTCATATTTTATTGGGGGTTTCCAACGTTTCCTTTGGCTTAAATCCCGCCGCCCGTCAGGTGCTTAATTCGATTTTCCTCCACGAATGTATGCAGGTGGGCATGGATGCGGCCATTGTCAGTGCCAACAAGATTTTACCCCTGGCAAAAATTGACCCAGAACAACAACAAGTGTGCCTAGATTTAATCTATGATCGCCGGGAATTTACAGGCGATCGTTGCACCTATGATCCGTTGACTAAACTCACCACTTTATTTGAAGGTAAAACCACTAAACGAGATAAATCCGGTGACGCCAATTTGCCAGTGGAAGAAAGGCTGAAACGTCACATTATTGATGGGGAAAGGTTGGGCCTAGAGGATGCCCTGAATGAGGCACTGAAACTCTACGCCCCCCTAGATATCATCAACATCTATTTATTGGATGGAATGAAAGTGGTAGGAGAATTGTTTGGTTCCGGGCAAATGCAGTTACCCTTTGTCTTGCAATCAGCCCAAACCATGAAAGCGGCGGTAGCTTTCCTAGAACCCTACATGGATAAGGATGATTCTGTCGACAACGCCAAAGGAACATTTTTAATTGCCACCGTTAAAGGAGATGTCCATGACATTGGTAAAAACTTAGTGGATATTATTCTTTCCAACAATGGTTATCGTGTAGTTAATTTGGGCATTAAACAGCCGGTTGAAAATATTATTGAAGCCTACAGAGAACATCAGCCAGACTGCATTGCCATGAGTGGTTTATTGGTCAAATCCACTGCTTTTATGAAGGAAAATTTAGAAGTATTCAACCAAGAAGGAATTACGGTACCAGTAATTTTAGGGGGAGCGGCCCTAACACCAAAATTTGTTCACCAGGATTGTCAAAATACTTATAAAGGACAAGTAATCTACGGCAAGGATGCCTTTGCTGACCTCCACTTTATGGACAAGTTGATGCCCGCTAAAAGTAGTCAAAACTGGGATGATTTCCAGGGCTTTTTGGGGGAATATGCCGAAGAAAATGGTAACGGTTTAAAGGCAGACAATGGATCTAGCACAAACTTTGGTATCGAAGAAGAAAAGTTAATTGATGCTAGTGAACAATCGACGAGGCCGGAGGTAGTTGATACTGTTCGTTCAGAGGCGGTAGATCCAGATATGGAAAGACCAACACCGCCTTTTTGGGGCACTAAAATTCTGCAACCCAATGATATATCCCTAGAAGAAGTATTTCCTTTATTGGATTTACAAGCTTTATTTGTGGGGCAATGGCAATTCCGTAAACCGAGGGAGCAGTCAAGGGAAGAGTATGACCAATTTTTGGCAGAAAAAGTTTATCCGATTCTAGCCCAGTGGAAAGATAAAGTCCTGACGGAAAATTTACTCCATCCCACGGTGGTTTATGGTTATTTTCCCTGCCAATCCCAAGGCAATACGTTATTAATTTATGACCCTGAACTGGTCAGCCAAAATAATGGGCAAATTCCTAACAATGCAACGGCGATCGCCAAATTTGAATTTCCCCGGCAGAAATCGGGAAGACGGCTTTGTATTGCGGACTTTTTTGCCTCTAGGGAATCGGGGGTAACCGATGTTTTTCCCATGCAAGCGGTGACGGTGGGGGAAATTGCCACAGAATATGCGAGGAAACTATTTGCGGTCGATAACTACACTGATTATCTCTACTTCCATGGCATGGCGGTACAAATGGCGGAAGCTCTGGCGGAATGGACCCATGCCCGCATACGTCAGGAATTGGGCTTTGGTAATCTAGACCCCGATAATATCCGTGACATTCTCCAGCAACGTTACCAAGGTTCCCGCTACAGTTTTGGCTACCCCGCTTGTCCCAATATGCAAGACCAGTACACCCAGTTGGAATTGTTGCAAACGGAACGCATTGGCTTGTATATGGATGAAAGTGAACAGGTTTACCCAGAGCAATCTACCACCGCGATCATTGCCTACCACCCCATTGCCAAGTATTTCAGTGCCTAGGGTCTGTTTGCAAGCGTTAATTTTTTCTCTAAATTAATTTACCAAAATCCCCAGAGAAATTGAAGCCGATAAGTCTATTCACCAACGTTAATTCAGTATAAATAGGACTGCAAAAATCTTTTATTGTTTAGCTTGAAGTCCTTGATTTTCGGTTGCTAAGATTCTGATTTATATAGTTGATTTAATTAAAAGTAAGACACTGACCAGATCTAAAAGCGTCTTTGGTAAAGACTTTAGTCGTCTCAATCTTACTTTGATTGACTATACAAAACTTTATACCGTATTAACCAATAGTTTCCCAATGACTATAAATGGCCCCCTGACCTTGGTAAATACCGTCGGTATCGTAGAGATTCCAAACAGTAACATTTTTAATCCAAAAGCGACGGCCGCTTTTAGCAATGCGGATGCCTTGGTAATTTTCAATGAACCCTTTGCGGGTAACAGTGTCCAATAATTGTTGCCGTTCCATTTGATTGGGAACTTCCGCAGATTGACGGGAAGGCAACTGGCAAAATTCTGCCCATGGAAATTCAAATAGTTTTTGGGCAGTTAGATTAGCATAGTTAAAAACTGGGTCAGGCTCAGTACTATGGGAAACTACCACATAGGGAGCCTTATAAATAGCTTGGGCCAGGGACAATCCCGTAAGGTCTTTGGGGCCAAAGGTTTTGCCTATTAAGCGCTCATAGCTTTGGCGCAGTAAATTAATGTGGCCAAGATAAAATTGATTATTAGTATCAGGCACTGGAGGAATCATAAAACTTATTTCTGTTATTTTTGGCTTAATTTTGTCTAATAAATAAAGTTTAATAATCAACTATTCTTGACACCAATGCCATCCCCCAAATAATTAACACTCAAAACAGTAATGAAAATTGCCAAGCCTGGAAAAACAGCCATCAGCGGTGAAGTTTCCAAATAATCCTTAGCGGTATAAAGCATTTGGCCCCAGGTGGGCACATCGGGGGGAAAACCCAACCCTAAAAAGCTCAAGGTTGATTCAGTAATAATGGCGTTACCCACCGCCAAGCTAGCGGCCACAATGATTAAATTCAACACATTGGGCAATAGATGCCGCCAAATAATATGGCTAGAACTCGCCCCCATGGCGATCGCCGCTTTGACAAATTCCATTTCCCTTAGCCGCAGAATATTACCCCGGACCAATCGAGCCACACTCATCCAATTAAGCAAACCAATTAGTAAAACCACTAAAATAAAAATGCCTTTTTCGGGGGAAGTGGCCCTGGTGACCGGCTCCCGAAATAGATAGACGACTAATAGTACTAAAGGTAATTGGGGTAGAGCTAAAAATAGTTCTGTGATACGCATTAAAATCATGTCCCACCAGCCGCCAAAATAACCGGCGATCGCCCCGATCAACGTACCTAGGGTGAGGGAAACCCCCATGGCGCTCAGTCCCACCGCTAGGGAAATACGGCCACCGATTAATAGCCGAGCTAGTTGATCCTGGCCTAAATCGTTAGTACCCAGGGGATGTTGCCAACTGGGGGGAGCTGCTGTTTGGGTAAAGTCGATTTGGTCAATGGGAACTCGATAGAATATCGGTCCCAAAATCACGGCTAAAACAATGATGATTAAAGCAATTAAACTTAAAGATGCTAACGGCCTTTGAAAAATTTTTCTTTGTAAATCAATGACAATATTTTGGCTGGGCAGAGAAACAGTTTTAGTCATGTTTAGTCATGGGCTAAGCAAACGCTAACAATTTGCCAGGGGTTAACATTCTTAGTATTATCCTCCGGTTGAGATTCTTCCAACAGATTTAACCTGGTTTGGACATTGTGTTCAAAAGCTGTGGATAGTGATAATTGGGCTGATTCTCCCATCATTTCGTAACAACGCACCACCCACTGGTCAGGATTATCTTCCCTAGGCTTGAGGGCCATTAGACAAAGATTTTCACTACCAAGGTTTAACCAGGATTGCCCTGGCAATAATTTTTGACTTGATAAAGAATTCAACTTTTCAGGAAAATAGGGTCGCAGAGGACGATGGATACCGTAGCCCATTGCCACTGTTTTTGCCGATCGCCAATCTCCCTGGTGGGGATAAAAATAATAGCTAAATTGATGCCTGCCGCGGTCAGCATTGGGATCGGGCCAAACGCTACTCCGAAGCAGAGTTAAACGCATCAAATTATTTTTCACGTCACAACCATATTTGCAGTTATTGAGGAGACTAACGCCATAATTTTGCTGGGAATCAGTTAATGAGAACCAATGTTGATGGGGCACCTCCCATTGGGCTTTTTCCGTCTTCGTTTGAGGATTAGTTCGGCGATCGACTACCGCACAGGGAGCTTCTGTGGTAAAAATTTCACTTTGTAAGGCCAGCGGAAAGGCCGCCTTCACCATCACATGGGTTTCTCGCCAATCCACTTCAGTTTTAATTTCCAGTAATGGAGAATCTTTAGTTAAGCAATAATCCTGGGTGAAAACTGATTGTTGAAATTTTTTCACCACTCGCAAACGCCAACGTAGGGGACCATGTTCCAGCCATTGCCAGTCCACTAATTGGGCAGAAGGTAAAGGATAATTTTCATAGTTAGGGTCGATGTTCCAAGCATCCCAATATTGGCCTTGATCTTGGAAAAACTGTAATTGATTACCATTGCCGACCAAAATTTTCCGTTGATTAACTAGATCATAAATGCTTGCTATTTCACCATTTTCTAAGTCAATTTCTACTTTCAGCAGGCCATTATTCAAAATGGGTTCTTGGCTTAAAGGCGGTAATTGCTGGCGATCGGATAAAGAATCTTTTTCTCTTAACCAGTAATACTTACAGGTCAAAGGTGGTGAGTCAACTAAAAATATTAGACTATCTTCCGCCGTGATTTGACTATTAACCAACGTTTTTGTTTGCCCATCATAAACTTGATATTGTTTACCTTGTTTAATGGGAATTTCCACAAGCTGGTTTTGTGGCCAATGGAGAGGATTAAAAATTAATAGTGGTGTCCCTTGCTCGACAAAATCATGGGGATAATCAATCTGAGCGCTAAGATGTCTTAAAGCCTGACTAATTATTTGATTACTGGTTTGGTAAACTTCTTGCCAAGATTGATTGGCAGTAACAAACACTTCAGGAATGGATGTGCCGGGTAAAATGTCATGGAACTGATTTAATAAAACTTTTTTCCAAGTTAATTCTAGTTCTTTTTTGGGATAGTTATAGCTCCCTAACCAACTAGCAAAAGTACTCCAAAGTTCCGCCTCATATAGCAAATGTTCACATTGACGATTAGATAATTTCTGGTCAGCGTGGACAGTGAAACAGCCCCGATGCAGTTCCAAATACAATTCCCTTTCCCAAATGGGAAAAGACTGATCTGGCTGTAACACCTGTTTAATGCTAGCTAAAAAATCTTCAGCCCTTGCTGTATTAATAGTTGGAAAAAATTCTGAGTTTTGCCATCGTTCTTTCATTCGCCACATATCCCGACTAGGCCCTCCCCCATGGTCCCCTACTCCCGGTAGCCACAGGCAATGCTTCAAACCAGTTTGATTCTGCCAGCGGTTGGCATAATTAGCCATTGGTAACGGTTGATTATCCATTACCCCAGCTAGGTTAGGTGGAGACATCACTGTGAAAATTTTCGTACCATCCGGCGATCGCCAATGGAAAGCCCCATGGGGAAAAGGATTCGTGTCATTCCAGTGGAGTTTACCGGTAACGAAATAGTCAATGCCCGCCTGCCGAAAAAATTGGGGTAGCTGACCACAGAAACCAAAACTATCAGGTAACCAAGCAACTTTGCTAATTTGACCAAACTTTGCTTCAAAATACCTTTGGCCATAAAGCAATTGGCGAGCTAGAGATTCGCCGCTGATAATATTTGCTTCCGGCTCAATCCACATGCCCCCTAACAGTTCCCAGCTTCCTTGTTGAACGGCTTTTTGAATTTGCCCAAATAATGCCGGTCGATTTTCTTCAATCCATTGGTATAAAACCGGACTGGTGTGGCCAAACACTAGATCAGCAAACTCTGTTTGTAAATTAATGACCGATTGAAAAGTTCTTTCCCCTACTTCCCAAGTCTCCTCCAACGGCCATAACCAAGCCATATCTAAATGGGCGTGACCTAGTAAATTTATTTGTTGTTGTCTCAATTGTTCAGTGAATGGTAACAATTTTTGACGCAACAATATTAATGATTGATCAAACCTACTTTGATCAGTAACTTGTTGCCACGGAATTTGTTCTAGAACTTGGCTGAATTCAGCTACTTTTTCTGGTTCAAATTGGGTTAAATATAAACCTAATACTTCAATTTCATCAGCGATAAATCCCGGATCTAGTGCTGGATATTGCCGCTCAAATATCAATTGAGATTGCATCAATCCACCAATGTCATGGCCAGGACTGGTTAACTTTAACGCTACGGTAAATGTTTCACCAATTTTGGCATTATCAGTTAACAAAACTCTAGACTTAGAATCAAATAAATCTCCAGCCTGAGCTAAATTACCATTGACAAAAATCTGAGCATCCTTAGCCCACCAAGTTAAAGCTAACCGTAACGTCAAGCTATCTAAAGGATAGTCAGCCAAAGCCTTCGGCACGGTAAAATTTTGGGCAAACCATTGGATTTTTTCACCTTTTTCCCAAATCAAGTAACCTTTTTTGTTAACTTTCCCCAATGGATAGGTTTGCCAATCAGCAATTTCCCAAGGCTCACCAGGCAAGCAACACCAATGGCTCTGGCAATTTTGCTGACACAAACGCCTTAGTTGTTCCAGCACCAGGGCGGCACTAATTTCTGGTAGTAGGGGATTCAACGATTCTGTCATTATTCATCTGCACTTATGGCGGCCAAATTCAGCAACACTTCTCCCCTCATTAACCGTTGACTGGCTTCCAATAAAGTTTCTTCAATGTAGGGTTTCACAAAGTAACCTTTGGCTCCTTTTTCCGCAGCCATACGTTGCATTTTTTGTGCCCCCCGGGAAGTGATCATGGCCACTGGAATACGGGAAAGATTGGGGTCTTCCTGAATGCGCTCCAGCAGTTCCAAACCGTTCATACGAGGCATTTCAATGTCACAGAGGATCAAATCACAGGGCAGGCCAGATTTAAGTTTTTCCCAAGCATCCTGGCCATCCCGGGCGGTTTCCGTATGGTAGTCGGCTTTTTTGAAAGTCATGGACAGCATTTCCCGCACCATAACCGAGTCATCAATGATTAATACTGTGGAACGGAGGGTACCGGGGGTACTTTCCACAATGGTGGGAGCCTCTTCGGAGAAACTACCCCGGGCTTTTTTGAAGCGGGAAAGAATAGAGCTGGTTTTGCGGGTACTCCCTGGTAACAGCACTTCCCCATTCAACATCCGGTTGGCCGCATCCAAAATATCTTTTTCCGTATAGGGCTTGGTGAAATATCCCGTTGCCCCCAGTTTGGCTGCTACTTTACGATGGCGATCGGCTCCCCGGGAGGTGAGTAGAGCCACTGGAATAGAGCAAAGTTCTTCGTCTGCCTGGAGCTCAGACAGCAGTTCCAAGCCATTCTTGCGCGGCATTTCAATGTCACAAAAAACCAAGTCACAGGGCAAACCTGACTTTAACTGTTCCCAAGCTTCCTGGCCATCCCGGGCCTGTTCCACCCGGAAACCAGCCTTTTTAAAACTGAGGGACAACAATTCCCGCACGGTAATGGAGTCGTCCACAATCAGCACAGTGGGATCCATATGCACTTCGTTGGCGGTGGGGGTGAGGGTTTTGCGCCATAGTCCACCGCTGCTGTCGGTGCGGAGCCGCCCTTGGGCTATTTCGATCAATTCCAAAACGTCGGCAATGGGCATGATGCTCCCATCCCCCCGTACGGTAGCCCCAGCAATGCCTGGGGGTTTGGGGATAGGGCCCTCAATTTGTTTGATTACTATTTCTTCTTCCCCCAATATCTGGTCTATCTGGAGGGCCAGGAGGTTACCGGAACTGCCCCGGGCGATAATCACCCGCACCACATCATCCTCTTGTTTGCCGCCATAGACACTACCCCGGCTCAGTTGACGGTTGTAGTTGAGCAAGTCTTTGAGGGGATACAGAGGTAAAAGTAGGCTTTCTTTGCCATATTTGACACATTTTTGACCATCTTCATCGATGACAATGTCCCTGGGGAGATAGTCCCTAGTATCTTCTACTCCGTCCATAGGAAAAGCAATGCGAGCCCGATCGCTTAGACAACAAAGGGCTTTGCAAATACTGAGGGTGAGGGGCAAACGAATGGTAAAAGTGGTGCCTTTGCCCACGGTGGAGTCAATGCTGATCGCCCCGCGAATGTCAATTAAACTAGTACGCACTACGTCTAGCCCTACGCCCCGGCCAGCAAAGTCGTCGGCTATGTCTTTGGTGCTAAAACCAGCATGGAACAAAAGATCGTAGACTTCCGATTGGGACAGGCTCTGGGCCTCCATCCGAGTAATTAATCCTTTTTCAACTGCCTTTTGTTTGACTTTTTCTGTATTTATGCCGGCCCCATCGTCAGAGACTGTGATCAACGTTTGGTTCCCTTGGAGAAATGCCCGCACTGCCAGATGGCCCTCCGGAGATTTACCCAACTTTTGTCTTTCTGTAGGGGTTTCAATGCCGTGGGTAATGGCATTATTGACCAGGTGGGTCATGGGGTTGTAAAGATGTTCTAGGATCATCTTGTCGATGAGCACATCGCCCCCTTCTACTTCCAATTTGACCTTTTTATTGAGTTTCATGGAAACTTCCCGGATAGCCCGTGGCAGGCGATCAGCCGTTTGGGTGAAGGGCACCATACGGGATTTAGTCATTCCCTCCTGGAGTTGGGTAGTTACCTGTCTGAGGGTTCGCGCCACTTGGTCCGTTTCATCCACTAGATACTGGATATCCGAAGCTGATTCCCGCACCCGCACAATTAACTCAATCATCTCCTGGGAAAGGAGGTGGAAGCCCGTAAAACGATCCATTTCCAGCGCGTCCAAGGGCTGGTCATTCATAGTGGAGGAGCTAGAAGCGGTTACCCTAGCATCAGGGTAGGTGGTTTTCGAGGAGTGGTGTCGGCCACCAGCGCTACGGCTGGCTAACAGGGCCCCTTCTAACAAAGTTCTTTCATACAAATCTTGCATACGCCCCCCCACATCGCTGAGGTTTTGGGCCTGGTTGAGCAGATTATCCAAAAATTGGCGCAAACGCTCCTGATCCTGTTCGAGGCGGTTCCGTTTAACTACAAGTTCCCCGATTAAGTTACTCAGGTTATCCAGTTGTTTAATGGGTACCCGCATGGTTTGCTCAAAACTACGGGATTTAACCTGACGGGGGCGGACTGGTAGCCGGGTACTGCCCACATTAGCTATGCCTCCCCCCAGACTACTATCAGCCTGTTCTAGAAGGGCTTCGAGGTCTTTAAATTCATCCTCATCTTCTTCTTCGACGGCCACCGGCACCCGGAAAGGATGACTGATGGTGCTAAAGGATTTCTGCACCGGCGTGTCAATGAGGCTTTCTAGTTCTGCAAAGGAAAAACTTGGATCAAGGACAGGCGCATCAATCAGACCGTCCAGGTCATCGATGTCGGCAAAAAGCAGCACCTTGCCCTCTATCACATCCGTCGGGGGACCACTGGCAAAGTCGGGTAAGCCGGGGCTAGTGGCGTTGGGTTCGACCGCATCTCCCACTCCCAGTAGATCCTGCAACTCGGCTAGGTCTTCGGCATCTAGGCCGCCACTGGTTTGGTAAGCCGGGGCGACGGGTTCAGCCTCCATCATTTGGTCAATTTCTAGCCAACTGGAGCTTTCAAAGGGGTCGATCGCCGTTGAGGGGGGATCTTCTTCGGCAAATAACGCATCTAGTTCCGCTTCGGGGGAATTGAAATCCAGGGTCATCCGTACCGGCTCTTCTTCCTGGGAAGGGGGGGCAGTGCCAAATCCATCTCCTTGGATGATGGTGGGTTCTCCCTCAAACAGATCGCCAAAATCTAATTCCTCAATGCCCTTATTTTCCTCCTCACCGCCAATGAGGGAAGTAAAGGCGTCTTCCTCATCTTCCTCAAACCAATTTTCAAATGCCTGGGCTGGGTTGGGATCGCTATTCATCGCTTCTGGCTACTCTTCCACACGGTATCCAAATTCTAACAACTGCTGGCGGGACTGCCGCCATTTTGGCTCAACTTTCACAAATAGTTTCAGGTAAATATCCCCGGCAATCAATTTTTGGATTTGTTGCCTAGCCGCACTGCCGATCGCCTGGAGCATACTGCCCTTCTGGCCAATGATAATGCCCTTTTGAGAACCCCTTTCCACTGTAATGGCGGCAAAAACATTGGTGCGTTGGGGCGTTTCTTCCACCTTTTCAATGGCGATCGCCACAGAATGGGGCACCTCCTGGCGGGTGAGCAATAAAATCTGTTCTCGAATTAACTCCGCCATAATGAAACGTTCCGGCTGATCAGTGACCAAATCCGGTGGATAGTAATAGGGTCCAAGTTCTAACTTAGCTGACAAGGCCCTCTGGAAATTAACTAACCCTTCCCCCGTCAAAGCAGAAAATTTAAAACAGGGCCAGCCGTAACTTTCTGTCAGGGTTTCATAGCTAGCATTAATTTTCTCCCCCTCTTCCCGGGGCTGTTGATCCTGTTTATTGAGTCCCACCACCACTGGGGCATCGCCCTTTTGGAGCAAATCCACCACAAATTGGTCTCCCCGGCCCAAGGGCACACTACTATCGACCAAAAAAACGATCAAGTCAACGCTATGGATAGCTTGGATCGCATTTTTAACCAATACCCGTCCCAATTCATGGTGGGGCTTATGGATACCAGGGGTATCAAGCAAAATCATCTGGCAAGTGGGGGTCGTCACAATGCCCCGTAAACGGTTACGGGTAGTTTGGGCCACGGGGGAAGTGATGGCGATTTTCTGTCCCACCAGTTGGTTCATCAGCGTGGACTTGCCCACATTGGGGCGGCCGACAATGGCCACAAATCCGGAACGAAAATCCGGCGGGGCTAGGGGAATGCTGGTGCTGGGCTCGAGAATATCCATCAAAAAAATCAAACCCGGAAAGGTTCGGCTCTAGAAACCACGGAGAAAAAGCTTTCGAGATTTGGCGGTTTGGAGTAAAAATCCACGGTGCAAAAGGCAATTTAGAAAGGTTTTTTCAGTCTGACAGAAAACCATGTTGGGTTAACCCCACTGTGCCATTCGGTAATCCTTCATCTTAGCCCTTGTGGAATCTCTTAATAATTCGTCATCATGGGGATATTGATTTTTTCGGTATCTTCTAGTTATGCGGCTGTAGGAGCGTGGTCCTAGTTTTGGAGGCAATACCCCAGGCCAAGACCACAAAAATTGTTAATCATTCCTGAACTTTGTCACCATTTACCCCGTCTAAAGGCCCACTCGCTAGGACTTGGTGTAAAAAATTGACCACTGCACTACCCTATTCTCCACCATCAATGACTTAGTCTAAGGCATTTTTGGGAAAGATGGTAACAGTGACAGTTATTCTGTTGCTCTTCATTAAGGAGTCATTCCGAATGCCCACCGCCAATCTCTCCTCCCCTACTTCCACCCCCACTTTCACCGCCGATATGGTGAGGTCCTATCTCCATGAAATTGGTCGGGTTCCCCTATTAACCCACGAGCAAGAAATCATCCTCGGTAAACAAGTTCAACAAATGATGGCTCTGCTGGGGCAGAGAACGGCCTTGGCCGAAAAGCTGGGCAGAGATCCCTCCGATGCGGAATGGGCCGAAGCCACTGATTCGTCCGTAGCCAAGTTACAACGCTACCTCAGCCAGGGGGAACGGGCCAAGCGGAAAATGATTGAGGCCAATCTCCGCCTAGTGGTGGCGATCGCCAAGAAATATCAGAAGCGGAACATGGAATTTTTGGATTTAATCCAAGAAGGAAGTTTGGGGCTGGAACGGGGTGTAGAAAAATTTGATCCCACTAAGGGCTACAAATTCTCCACCTATGCCTACTGGTGGATCCGTCAGGCCATTACCCGGGCGATCGCCCAACAGGGCCGCACCATCCGCCTACCGATCCATATCACCGAAAAGTTAAACAAAATCAAAAAAACCCAGCGTGAACTCTCCCAGCAGTTGGGCCGCAGTGCCACCCCCGCCGAAGTGGCCCAGGCATTAGAAATTGACCCGAGCCAAATTCGGGAATACCTCAGCCTCTCCCGCCAACCTATTTCCCTGGATGTGCGGGTGGGGGACAACCAGGATACGGAATTGTCAGAATTGTTGGAGGATGAAGGGGCTTCCCCCGATGCCTATATCACCCAAGAATCCATGCGCCAGGATTTGCAAAATCTGTTGGCGGAACTGACCCCCCAACAACAGGCGGTGTTAACCATGCGCTTTGGGCTTAACGATGGCCAGGAGCTTTCTTTGGCAAAAATTGGCCAGCATCTCAACATCAGCCGGGAAAGAGTGCGTCAGTTAGAAAACCAAGCCCTTACCCAACTGAAGCGCCGACGGGCTAATATGGCAGAGTATATTATCGCCAGTTAGTCGCTCAATTACGGTGCCATTTGGCCAGAATATGGCCAGGCTAAATAGGACTGAGTTCTTTTCCCTCCATCCTTGTTGGGGGGAAATTTTTTTTATCCGGCAAAGGGGAGGTGAGGGCAGTTTCCAGGTCAGCTTTGCCTAGGCGCTGTTCCAGAATAGCTAATACCCCTCGACCGAAATCCTGGGGGTTTTGTTGCCAAGCTTGAAGACAAACTTCGCCAAAAAATGAGCCGAGGGGTTCGGGGTTCCAGAGTAGTTTTTTGGCTGTCCAGGGCATCATGCTCATGGGATCGTAGCCTGGCTTGAGGATTTCTTTATCTAGAGCATAGGTTTCCAGGTGGGTGTGGGGTTGCAGGCCAATAAAAAAGATGGCTGGTTCTACTTTGTCTGCCCCAAAAATGGCTTCTAATTCCCGATGGTAGGCAATGGTTTGGCGGATGGTATCTAAAGTTTCGTCAATAACATTAAAGGAATAGTTAACGGAAACTAAATCATTAAAGCCCGCATTCTTAAGATCCCGGCAGTTTTGCAATACAGTGCGGAGATTGTAGCCCATACGCATTTTTCGGACCAATTCCTGGGAACCACTGGTGATGCCAATTTCAAAATAATTCATTCCCGTTTGTACCATTAATTCGCACAACTGCGGTGTTAAATTATCAGCCCGGATATAGGCTGCCCAATGGATGTCATCCATGCCCGAAGCGGCGATCGCCTCCAGCAATTCCACCACATCATCAATGAAAACCTTAGCGGGGATAAATTGGGCATCGGTGAACCAAAAATTGCGGATGCCCCGGTCATAAAGTTGCCGCATTTCCTTCACTACTTCGGCGGCGGGGTTAATGCGAACCTGTTTCCCTTCCACCACGGTGTAAACGCAGTAACAGCAGTTGTGGGGACAGCCCCGCTTAGTTTGTACCCCAAGGTAAAAATCATCTTCCTGGAGATAATAGTCAAAGGCTGGCCAAATGGATTCAATGTAATCGTAGTCACAGGCGGTTTTGACCATGGGACTGGGTTGTTCATGGATTAACCGAGGCCGGGGTTGGGTTTGCCCCACCACGTAACACCGCTCATCCTCAATGGCTTGTCCCCGCAGATATTTTTCCAGTAGCGTTTCCCCTTCTCCCACGGAAACAATGGTCCCCGTTGGCAACTTAGTTTTTAGCTGTTCGTAGAAAACACTAACGGCCCCGCCACCAACAATGATTTGGGGATCGGCACAATACTTTTTTGCCCTTTGCAAACCCCGCTTTATTAAGCCTAAATTACGCCATAATTCACCATAATAGGCGCTGGTTACCTTCAGTCCCCCTAATGCGCCCCTTAACTTAACCAAAGGATTTTTAGCGTAGTAAAACTCAAACGCATTCTGTAAAGGATTACCGCCCCTACCCCCCACCGGCGCATAAATTTGAATATCCCGCCAGGAAAAAACCAAAATTGTCGGCTGAAATTGGTCAATGCAATCATCCAAAGCCCGGTTAAAGTCCAGTGGGGGAATGGTGCCCAAGTCAAAAATGCGTTGGGCGATCGCCGGAAAACACTTATGAACATGGTCCGCCAGGTAAACCACCCCAATGGGAAAAATGGGATTGCAAGGGAGACGAACGTACAGTAGGCGATCGGTCATGGCACCTGGGATGTTGCTAGGGTGGGATCAGCGGCAAGAAAGAACTAGAAAGAGTAGAGCTGGATTAGTTTTCCATCTCCGTGCACTCATAATTTTAATATATCTTAATGTTCAGTCGTGCCCATTTGCCCCAGATTATCCCGAATCCTGGGGAACCAAAATTGCCCATAGTATGCCAACGCTTGGGAGCCAACCAATGCCAACCCCGCTAGACCAGCGGAAAAAGCTAGGATCAAAGAATTTGATTGTAATTATCTTTACAGCAGATCGGGATCAGCGAATGTTAGCTTTGTCCAGAATGGTTAAAAGACTCTTTTTTAATAAAACCCCATGCCTGCTATGTCTCAAATTCTTGATCCCATCCCCAATGACCAGCGCTCAGCCCTACTCTGTTGCTATGTCAACGCCACCAATCAAATTCAAGTGGCTCGCATTACTAATATTCCCAATTGGTATTTTGAAAGAGTTGTGTTTCCTGGCCAACGGTTGGTATTTGAGGCGGTGCCCAGTGCTCAACTAGAAATTCACACTGGCATGATGGCTAGCTCAATTATTTCCGACACCATCCCTTGCGAACAACTGAGTATCGATCCCGATGGATTAGAAGCAGACGGTTTCATCTCTTCAGAAAAAGAACACGAGTCCGAGGATATGACATCCCAATCCCTAGTAGCTTAGCAATGAATTGGAATGCTTGGGCTGTGTCACAGGTCAGCAATGGATAGTCCACAGACAAAGCACTAAGAATAAGGGTAAAGGATGGAAACAAGAAACTGTTAATTACTCTCTCCGATGGGTAACCAACACCGTCATATAATTGAGCGGAAAGCACGGGAACCAGGCCCGAACTCAATAATGGAATTAGTGACGGTATGAAAATTTTGTTTGTGGCAGCGGAAGTATCCCCCCTAGCGAAGGTAGGTGGCATGGGGGATGTGGTGGGTTCCCTGCCCAAGGTTCTGCACCAGTTGGGCCATGATGTCCGGATTTTCATGCCCTATTACGGTTTCATCAGCGACAAAATTGATGTGCCCAAGGAGCCGGTCTGGAAAGGGGAAGCCATGTTCCAGCAGTTTGCCGTTTACCAGTCCTATCTACCGGACACCCAAATTCCCCTCTATCTGTTTGGTCATCCGGCTTTCAACTCCCGCAGGATCTATGGCGGAGATGACGAAGCTTGGCGATTTACCTTTTTTTCCAACGGGGCCGCAGAATTTGCCTGGAACCATTGGAAACCAGAAATTATCCATTGCCACGATTGGCATACCGGCATGATCCCCGTCTGGATGCACCAGTCCCCGGACATTGCCACCGTATTTACCATTCATAATTTGGCGTATCAGGGACCTTGGCGGGGCTTGCTCGAAACCATGACCTGGTGTCCTTGGTATATGCAGGGGGACAATGTGATGGCGGCGGCAATCCAATTTGCTAACCGTGTTACCACCGTTTCCCCCACCTACGCCCAACAAATCCAAACCCCTGCCTATGGGGAAAAACTGGAGGGATTACTTTCCTACATCAGCGGTAATTTAGTCGGCATTCTCAACGGCATTGATACGGAAATTTATAATCCAGCGGAAGACCGTTTTATCAGCAGTGTTTTTGATGTCGAAAGTTTGGACAAGCGGGTGAAAAATAAAATTGCCATCCAGGAGGAAACAGGCCTAGAAATTAACCGTAACGCCATGTTAGTGGGCATAGTCGCTCGGTTAGTGGAGCAAAAGGGCATTGATTTGGTGATTCAGATCCTTGACCGTTTCATGTCCTACACTGATTCCCAGTTAATCATCCTCGGCACTGGCGATCGCCATTATGAAACCCAACTTTGGCAGATGGCTTCCCGTTTTCCTGGCCGGATGGCGGTGCAATTACTCCATAACGATGCCCTTTCCCGTCGAGTCTATGCCGGGGCGGATGTGTTTTTAATGCCTTCCCGCTTTGAGCCCTGTGGCTTGAGTCAATTGATGGCCATGCGTTATGGCTGTATCCCCATTGTGCGGCGGACAGGGGGGTTAGTGGATACGGTATCCTTCTACGATCCCATCAATGAGGCCGGCACCGGCTATTGTTTTGACCGCTATGAACCCCTGGACTGCTTTACCGCTATGGTGCGGGCCTGGGAAGGTTTTCGCTTCAAGGCTGACTGGCAAAAATTACAACAACGGGCGATGCGAGCAGACTTTAGTTGGTACCGTTCCGCTGGGGAATATATCAAAGTTTATAAGGGCGTGGCAGGACAACCGGAGGAATTAAGCTCCATGGAAGAGGAAAAAATCGCTGAGTTAACCGCTTCCTATCGTTAACAAGCTCCCGGCAGTGAAGTAGAATCCTAAACCCTAATCTCGCTCCACTGCCGGCCCCAATTTTCTTGACATAGACAAACTTTAAAAAAATTTTGCCCAATGCTTGTGGTCGGACAAAAGCTATGTTAACGTTATAAATCGTGCCAATGAAGCACAACGGGTCGCTAGCTCAGCGGTAGAGCACTCGGCTTTTAACCGATTGGTCTTGGGTTCGAATCCCAGGCGACCCATATTTTTTCCGAACCCTCACAGAATTTTTATCAATCACCGGCTTTATAGACGGCCTTGGAACCTTGCCAGCATATTTGCTGACCTATTCCCTGTTGATTGCTCCTAACTTAACCCGACTGCCCACAGCCGAGAGGATTTGCCAAGGATTTGGATCTAAAGCCCCATCCTTCAGGACGGCTTTGAGACAAGTTTAATGTAGTCTCTCAGGATTTCGGACATCGATACTCCTTTTCTTTCTGCATATTGCCGAAACTGATCGAGTTCAGCCTCGGATAAAACAACTTGAATCCTTTTATTTCTGATTGCCATGACTCAATATAGTGTGTATGATATTAAGTATAGCGGCCAGGGTAATCAACCGCTTTAAAAACCCAGCCATCCAACCATGAATGCATCTTCAAAACTGGACATAGCGGGTTCTGTGCGGAAATGTTTGCACAGGTAAAATATCCAAACACCAAGTACCAGAGAAACCAGTATTTAATGTTTTGAACTGTACCGTCCGTAGGGTATATGGAAATAGACATCTACGATGGGGTGAACGTCTGGGGAGAGCGACACTCTGGGCTAAATGTCCCAGGGGTTTTAGTTTAAGTTGAGTCACTGAACCAGAAATCCAAAACAGTAATGTTCGGAGAATCCTTTGGCCTTAGCCAGGGGAGTATGTCAAAAATAAAGGCTATATTGTAGGTAAGCTTCCCCCAGAAGGTTTTGGAACCATTTAGGAATGAATTTTTACTGGCCCCGTTTTGTTAAAGTTTTTTACCGCCGTGAGCCGATTTCCAGCTTCATTCTAATTGTGGCGGCGGTGGATATGGTGATGGGTGGAGTAGACGGTAAATGGAGTCTATTTTCCCTGGGTTTGATGGTGGCCCTACTGGGGGTTGGGGTGCGTTGGTGGCAGTCAGAAAAAACTAAGGCGATCGCCGTGAAGCAATCTCCCCGCCGTTATTTACCTCCTAGTGGTGGTACCCAGCGACAGCCTCTACCTATGTTAACTAAGCAACATCGCCGTTGAGCCAGGCAGGAATATCTCCTGTGGTGAGCCAAGTAACGGAAAATACTTCTGCAAAAGCTTGGATAATTAGGGGTTGAACCATGTCTACAGTAAGACCAGGTAGAAATTGTTCTAGGCTGCCCACAGGGCGATCGTCAATGCCACAGGCGACAATCTGACTAAATCCCTCCAGGTCAGGGCAAATGTTCAGGGCAAAACCATGGAAGGTAATCCAGCCCGTGACTTTGATGGCGATCGCCGCTACTTTGTGACCTTCCAGCCAAACCCCCGTTAAACCAGTAATGCGTTCCCCCTGCAGGTCTAATTTCCCCAGGGTGATGATCAGCACCTCTTCCAGTTGCCGTAAATACCAGTGCAGATCCTTTTGAAAATTATTTAAATCCAGGATCGGATAGCCTACCAATTGCCCCGGACAATGGTAAGTGACTTCCCCACCCCGCTCCGTGCGCCACAATTCTGCTGGGGGGTATGCCGGGTCGAACTTCAGATATTTGGTTTGGGAGCCAGTGCCCAGGGTATAGACCGGGGGATGCTCCAACAACATTAGTCCGTCATCCCGTTGGCGATCGCCCTTTTTGGCTCTGACCCATTGCCGCTGATATTGCCAAGCTTCACAGTAGGGCACGAGTCCCAACGATAATAAACGACAGGAAGGATTGGCCATGGCGCTACAACGGAAACGGAATCAAGTTAAAGTTGGCAGAAATTAAGAAACGTAAAGAGATGCAAAGGAAAGTCAAAATCACCTGACCGATTAGGTCTTATTCAATACATAGTGCTAATCTGAAGATAGTCTTAGGGATTAATTATTTGCCACCACAATTTTCTGGAAAACTTTACCTCTACCCTAGGGATGGTTAAAAGTAAACCAGAGAATAACAAGGTCGGGTTTATAATTTATCACTAAGCACAAATTTATGGTGTTTTTTCAATGATCCATACCTTCAACATCCTTAGCGGAAAGGCGTTTCAAGTAATGATTCCACCCCACTGTTTCTGGGAATAGTTGCCCGGTCTAATCTGGTTTTTATCCCCTAAATTAGACCGACAAAAAACCAACCATTGCTCATTTTTTATTAATTTTACGAAGGGAGAATTCAGTATGAAACTGTTAATTCAGGGCAATAATATCACAGTTACTGAAGCGATTCATGATTACGTGGAAGAAAAAGTCGAAAGAGCAGTTAAACACTTTCAAAATCTGACCACCAAGGTCGATGTACACCTTTCCGTGGCCCGTAATGCCCGCATTACCAACAAGCATAAAGCGGAAGTGACAGTCTATGCTAATGGCACAGTGATCCGGGCCCAGGAGGGCAGTGAAAATCTCTACGCCAGCATCGATCTAGTTTCCGATAAGATTGCCCGTCAATTGCGGAAATACAAAGAGCGCCTCCAAGATAAGCAACATGGCAGTGTCAAAACTAGTGAAATTGTGGAAGACAAACCCGTAGAAGCCGATCTGATTGGCGATCGGGCTCCCGAACTACCTTCGGAGGTTTTACGGATGAAGTACTTTGCCATGCCCCCCATGGCCATTGAAGAAGCCCTCGAACAACTACAGTTAGTGGACCATGACTTTTATATGTTCCGCAACAAGGACACCGACGAAATTAACGTCATCTACATCCGTAACCATGGCGGCTATGGCGTTATTCAACCCCATCAGGCCAGCTAGTTAGCGGTCAGACCCATTGCGTTTGCCAAGCGTAGCTGACTACCCGCCTAACTTTGGGGGAAGAACTGCCATTCTTCGCTACTTTCTATTAAGTTGTTATCAAGGATGGGCCCCAAGGGCTCGTCTTTTTTTGTCAGCTTTTTTTTTCAAAAAGAGAACCCCCTGGGCGTAACTCTGTAGCTAGTCCCAAGGGGAATTATTGAAAATGAGAATTGATTTTATAGTTGATTTAATTAAAAGTAAGACACTGACCAGAGCTAAAAGCGTCTTTGGTAAAGACTTTAGTCGTCTCAATCTTACTTTGATTGACTATAGTTGGTAATTGGTGTGGACGATGGTGGAAGTGATAGAGCCTAACGACCGCGGGGCAATAAAGCCACCGGGTTAACTGCATTGGTCCCACCCACACGGATCTCAAAATGGAGATGGGGGCCAGTACTGCGGCCAGTACTACCCATTTCGGCAATTTGCTGACCCTGTTCAACATAGTCTCCTCGACGCACCAGCAAACGGTTGTTGTGGGCATAGTAAGTGACACTGCCATCACCGTGACGAATCTTGACCAGATTGCCAAAACCGCCGGAGTTCCAGCCAGAAAAGATTACTTCACCGGGAGCTGCCGCCATGATGGGAGTACCAATGGGGCCAGCAATGTCGATACCCCGGTGCATGCGACCCCAACGGGGACCAAAACCAGAGGTGAACACCCCTTTGGCGGGCCAGATATAGCCATTAAATTGAGCTGGGCCGCGGGGAAAGTCGGGGGTGCTCAATCCGGGCAACTCAGGACTAACTTCTTGGATGACCGGAATTTGAATGCTGTCGTTATAGCCTTGAACTGGACTGGGAGCGGCTCCGATGATCTGAGGCTGGCTGAGGGAGGTAGAAAACTGACTTCTTTGCCCCTGGGGAGAATATTGCCGCTGTAGTTGGGCTAAGTCCTGTCGAGGCTGGTTGAACTTGGGGGGGAGGGATTGAGGAGAGCGGGATTGCCAGTCGGGAACTTGTTCATTATTAACCTGGCGAGCCACGGTCAAAGTTCTCCGTGGTGTCACCGGAGTCTGGTTAGGCTGGGTTTGATTCAGCTGAATTACTTCTGCCCTTAGTTGAGTCTGGTACTGACTATCGGGTTCTTCTTGGGCGTTGGCCACTCTTGCTGTGGCCTGTGGCTGGGTAGAAACAAAGCTGGGTAAACTGGGCACAACGGCCTCAGGCGCTGCCGCCAGTGTAGTGGGAGGGGGAATGACTAGGATCTGCTCTGCTTTGATCTCGTTGGGATTATCGAGACCATTGACCTGTTGAATTTTTTCCGGCTGAACATCATAGTTACGGGCAATCTGACTAAGGGTATCTCCGGGCCTCACTTGATAGGATATCCCTTCATCAACAGGGAGAGTGGAGCTAGAGGGTAGGGCCGCAATGGCGGGGGTTGGTTCTAGCACTACCGGAGTAGGGGAAACTTGGGGCTCCGTTACTACATTCTGCTCCATTTGGGGAGGAATAACGGCGATCGCCACAGGTTCGTCAAGATTAAGGGCCGTTTCCACTGGTTGAGCGGGCTGGGCCATGCCATTCTGACGCAGATTATCCAAGGAGACATCTTCTCCGGAAGCCATGGAATTTTCTTCCCGTTGGGCTTTTTGAGTTACCGGAGCAACGGTGGGCAAAGTGGGTACCGGCATAGACCGGGGATCCACTGGAGCAGAACTGGAGTTAACTTGGACTTCGATAGGGCTGAATTCTTCGGGGGCCAACACCGCAATGGGAATGGGGCGATCGCCATGGGCGGCGGCGGCAACTTCCACCGGGCTGGGTAAGGAAGCTTTTGCATCGAGCTTGACCCCTGCCCCCTCAGCGGTAGTTTTAATTCTTTGGGAAGTTAACTTTTCTTCTAACGGTTCGACGGGGGCTCCCTGTACAGGGCGACTCACATCTGCGACTAAAGCCTGCGCTTTGGGCTTGATAGCGGTGGCGTTAGCTGTCACTGAGGATTGGCCAGGGGCCAAAGATGAAGAAACCGCCAGGGAATCAGTCTGCTCCAGGGGAGCTAGGGGCGGAATCGTGGCGGTGGGGGATTGGGTCTGGTGGGCTTTAGCCAGAGTAGTGGGTCGGGGAATACTCAGGACCTGCCCTGCCTTCAACGCGGTATCGGTGCTGATGTTATTGGCAAGGGCGATCGCCTGGGCCTCGACTTGAAAAGTTTGACTAATCTGCCAGAGAGATTCTCCGTCCTTGACCTGATGCTTTAGGGAAGGAGAGGCTAATACCCCGTCAGACTGGGGAATATCACTGCGGTCAGGGGAAAGATTGCTGACCGAAACCAAGGGGGAGTTGCCAGAACTGGTGGCGGCGGCGGCGGCTTGGGAAAACAACATCCCCGTTGCGCCCATGGAAACAGCCAAACCAACCATTGCCGCAGAACGGCCAACCCGACGGTATCCTTCGCCCAGGGGCACAGTACCCTCTTGTTTCGTGGTCCCATTGCAGGAATTAGTTTCCATTAGTGGGGATGAACACGAGGGAAAAAATGTCGCCGGTTGATTGAGTACGTCTTTCAAGAAGAACCTCCTTGTGTGTGAATGAGCCTAAAACCTGGGACTAGATTGTTAGACTGCCACAGCCATTTCAGGTTTGATTGGGCGTTAATTCCCAGGGCCGAATCTGACTGAGCCAATATACTTAAACGAAGAATGAAGACTGCTAAGAAAGAGTAACCTGCTTTCAATAATTCGACAAGCTGGTAAGAATTCTTGCTTTCACAGAGTGATGAAAAATAGTAACGAATTTAGATCAGTGGTTAACTGACCCCCTAGACGTAAGTGCTCGGTTTTTGTTTCTGGGCAATTTCCTTGTCCTGTCAAGCTTTTTCCCTGGGTCATTTCGTCCTTTTCTGCCGGAAAACCCCCATGGCGATCGCCGAAAACCATCAGCCCTCAGTTTATTTTTAATCAGAAATTTTAATTAAATAGCACCCTTTACATCGGCGCTCTGGCCATCACAATTTCTTATGAGTTCATCGGTTCGATTATATTGGTTTTGCCCTTAGCATTCCGGTGGAAAATCCGTCTAGCCCAAATCCCGTAACTGTCGCCGGGCTTCAAATAGGGCAATGGCGGTACTGGAAGCCAAATTTAAGCTCCTGACCTCAGTGTGGGGCATGGGAATGCAAAGTAACTGGGTAGATAAATCCCGCATCATCTGGGGTAAACCATCGGTTTCACTGCCCATCATCAGCCAATCCGTAGGTTGGTAGGTGTAATCCCAAAAATTAACGGTGCCGGTGACGCTAAAACCAAGCAGATTCCCCCCCTGACTGCGCCAATGGGCAATAAACTCCTCGCAGTTGGGGTAGTAGTGGAGGTCAACATAGGGCCAATAGTCTAATCCAGCCCGCTTGAGATAACGATCACCCAATTCAAAACCCAAAGGGCCGACCAGATGCAATTCTGTCCCAGTGGCAGCACAAGTTCGGGCAATATTGCCAGTATTAGGGGGTATTTGAGGGTTAACTAGGACAACTTTGACCATAAAGGCTATTTTTTCATGATTTAATCAAAATTTACCCTAAAAATGGGCGAATTTTTTTTCTACTATCTGTGATTTGGCTCACGAGCCATCGATAAACAACAGTTATTAAACTGTCCCCTGGGAAAAAGTTTATGATTTTTTATCGACTATGGGGTCATTAAACGAAGCTCAACCGTGGATCTTGGACTTTACTGGGGGGAAGACAAAGGTCTTCGGCCAAGATTGCCTCTTCTGTTTCCATTTGCTCAATCGCTTCCTGGATAATGGTTTGGGGACTTTTGCCCCCCTGATATTGCCCTAACCACTGCTGGGCCACACTACCTTCCCGCAGAATTTTCAACAATGGGGGGAGGAAGCAGGCAAAACCCTGGTATTTGGCTTGCGGTTGCACAGATCGATATAACTCTTCAATCCATTCCCTAGCGGCGATCGCCCTGCCATCCTGCCAATGGTATAAGGTACTGTCCAAACCACCAACGGCGGCATCTATTTCGTTTCGATCCGCTAGGTCCAGCAATTCCACCGGGGTCAACTGACTTTGTTGGAGGGGGTCTAGGCTAGGATCCGCCAGCATTTGTTGTAAACGGGCTTCCAGGAGAGCCACGATCGCCAGGAGGGAAAGGGGGTTAGTGACCAAATCGCAGATTCGTAACTCCAGACGGTTAAGGTTATGGGGTCGATTATCTCCATTGGGGCGCACCGCTGACCAAAGATGGCGGACATTTTGCATAGTGCCCAGGGCCAATTGCGCCTCCGTCCATTGGACGAAATGACTATGACTACTAAAAAGGGGCACTTCTTTGGGGGTTTTGGGGAACATTTGCCAACGGCTGGAATGGTACCCCGTTGCCTCCCCGTTTAAAAAGGGAGAAGAGGCACTCAGGGCCAGATATAGTGGAGCCTCCAGCCGCACTAGACGGCAGGCCCGCATCAACTCTTCCACATCAGGAATACCTATATTAATGTGGATGCTGGCCGTAACTACCTGGGTGCCATAGGTCTGTTCGATGTAACTGTGGTAAGGATTTTGGGGGTCGGAACGGTAAAAAGTATCAGTGCCCCCCAGAGCTAGACAACTGCCCGGTATTAACGTGTAGTCGGGCCCCAGTTGACTTAGGTAATGACGCAACTGTCGACGGGGCTGGAGAATGGCGCATAGCAGGCGATCGTAACTATTCAGTGGCGGTGTAGTGTATTCCACATTACGGCTGTCCGGCTCCCGCACAAAGCCACTCAAGTCCCGCACAATGCGATCGGAAAGCCCAATAACTTCCCCCGTTTTCTTCCCGGTATAGATTTCGACTTCTAAACCTTTAGTTAATTGCACTGCACTGGCCTCTTTGAATTAATCTGGCGCAGAACCACCAGGAGATAGCAAACTGCAAGGGGCGTTGAGCAAAGGATCAGCCCCCTACTTTCCTAGTATCTCACTGCCTACCCTGCCAGGATTAACAACTCCTCCGCTAACTCGAAATTGCTGGTGACTGACTGTACATCATCGAGGAATTCCAGGGTTTCAATCATTTGCATCAGAGCCTTGGCCTGGTCTGGTTCGCTAATTTCCACCGTATTTTCCGGTAACCAGCGCAATTCCGTTTCTTCAATGGTAAAACCATGCTCCTGTAACACCTGATTAAGGTTTTCCAATTGAGTCACCCCGGTGAAAACTTCCACCCCGCTACCATCCTCTTCTTCCAACCATTCGTAGCTTTCCCCTTCCCCTTCTAGGAGGGCTTCCAATAATTTTTCCTCGTCAATCTCACCACTCAACCGGGCCACCCCTTTTTGGCTAAACATCCAACTGACACAACCGGTTTCCCCTAAATTTCCCCCTTTTTTACTAAAAGCAGCCCGCAGATCCGCCGCTGTACGGTTGCGATTATCGGTTAAGGCCTCAATTAATACGGCCACGCCTCCGGGGCCATAGCCTTCGTAGCGAATTTCCTCATAGCTACTTTCCCCTTCCTCATAGGTGCCTGCTCCCTTGGCGATCGCCCGTTCGATGCTGTCATTGGGAACGCCCGCCGCTTTAGCTTTTTGGATTGCTGACCGCAGTTGGAAATTACCTGCCGGATCGGGAACACCCTGCCGAGCCGCCACAATGATGGCCCGGGAGAGTTGGGTGGTGGTTTTACCTTTTTCGGCATCCAACCGTGCCTTTTGTCGTTTAATGCTTTGCCATTTACGGCCGCCCATTGATCTTTACCGTCTAAGGAATACCCCGATAATTATAGTAATCGAGAGAACTTTGCCCATAGTGGCCCACGGGAATTATGGAGCAATGGATCCCTAAATTTATGGGCCTTTTGCAACACTGCTCAATTCTCAAATCTTGGGAAAATATAGATAAATTTTATTCCGGCGGAGAGGGGGAAACGGAGGTGGGAATTTCCTCTTCATCTTCAATCATGCTGGGGTCAATCAGGGTAATATCAAATTGCTCATTGCCAGGGATAGTACCAAATTGGTCCCGACGGCGGTACTCATAACGGAGGGAAACTTGGGGGCCCATAATAATTTCGTCCCCCGTTTGAATGGTGTAATCCTGTTGTTTTTTGCCGTTGACTAAGAGACCGTTGACACTGCTTTGCCCATCTTCATCACCGTCAATAATCCGATAGGGAGCCTGGGTATCATCGGAGGATTTTCGCACTAGCACGGCATGGATACGGGAAACAAACTGGGACTTAATGCGAATATCGGCCCTTGGCGATCGCCCAACGGTATAGAAAGTTTCGGTGAGGAGGAATTCTCGATGGCCACCATCATCCGAAATGATGAGAACGTGCTCTTGGAGAGGTTTTGCTGAAGGGTCAGACATGGCCAAAGGAAAAAACAATAGATGGGATGATATGGATTGAAGAACCGAAAAGATTGGCAGCTAATCCATAGCCATTAAGCTCGGTAGATGGCAGATATTGATATGCTATCTCCTGGAAATCAAGTGTGGGAAGACATTTGCCGACCATGGCTGATAAATAATTTACCCCGAGTTAATTGGACAGAGATGCCCTATCCGTGGGTCGACTAAGGGAGTTCGAAAATTGATACTTCAACCCCAGGGCATTTAACACCACCACAGTGGAGCTACTGGCCATCATGGCAGCGGCGATCGCCGGAGTGAGAACAATGGCAAAACCAGGCAGAAAAGCCCCAGCGGCAAGGGGAATGGCCAAGAGATTATAGCCCAGGGCCCAAAGTAAATTTTGCTGAATTTTGGCCACGGTATAACGGCTTAGGGTCAAAGCTTTGAGCACATCGGAAAGTTGGGAACGCATTAGTACAACATCCGCTGTCTCCATTGCCACGGCTGTGGCCCCAGACAGGGAAATGCCCACATCGGCCTGGGCCAGGGCAGGGGCATCGTTTATGCCGTCTCCCACCATGGCTATTACTGATATAGGGTTAAGCTCCTGCAGTGTCTTAATTTTAGCTACCTTGGCCTGGGGCGTCATCTGGGCTTGGAATTCTGCAATACCCACCTCCGTGGCGATCGCCTGGGCAATGGCGGGATGATCGCCGGTCAAAAGTAGGGGAGTGATGCCCCAATGCTTCAATTGGGCAATGGTGTTTTTGGCTTCCGGACGCAGGGTATCCTGGAGGGCTAAAAATCCCTGTAAATCTTGATTGCGGGCTACAAAAATGACTGTTTTCCCTTGCTGAGATAGTTGATCCGCCCCTGTCTGCCATTGGTCATCCCACTGTACCCCCTCCTCCATAAGCCATTGTTGATTGCCCACCATGAGGCGATCGCCTTGGCACCAACCTTGAACCCCTTGTCCTGGCGTTGTCTCAATATTTTCCACCGGCAACAGTTCCAGACCCTGGGCACTGGAGATTAAGCCTTGGGCTAGGGGATGGCGGGTTCCCTGTTCCACAGAAGCCGCTAGGGTTAATAATTCAATCCCAGTAATATCAGCCACTGGCACCGTATCGGTTAACCGTAAATTGCCCTGGGTGAGGGTGCCCGTTTTGTCAAAAGCTATCACGGTGGTGCGTTGGAGAATTTCGAGGATGTTACCTCCTTTGATCAGGATGCCCTGTTCCGCCCCCAAGCTAGTACCCACCAAAATTGCTGTGGGGGTTGCTAAACCAAGGGCACAGGGACAGGCCACCACCAAGACGGAAACACTTAATTTGAGGGCTAGTAAAAGGGGAGAAAGTCCGGTTTCCGCAATCATTTCGGGAAATAATGATTGCCCTACTAAGGCCCAGAAGGCTAATGTTACCAAGGCGATCGCCATCACCCCATAGGCAAACCAGCCCGCCACCTTATCTGCTAATCGTTGCATCGGCGCCTTTTGGGTTTGGGCCGTTTCCACCAATTGGATAATACGAGCCAGGGTCGTTTCAGACCCAACATGGGTGGCAATAACGGTTATGGCCCCAGACTGATTCCAAGCTCCGGCAATGACGGCATCATCAACGTTTTTTTGCACCGGCAGAGATTCCCCAGTTAATAGGGACTCGTCCACCATGGTTTTGCCGGCCACTAGAATGCCGTCCACTGGGATCTTTTCCCCCGGTAACACCTGTACCCACTCCCCCACCCGCACCTGTTCCACGGGAATTTCGATGCCAGTTTGTTCCTGAGCTTTTCCCCGTCCCACCAATCGGGCTAGGGATGGCTGCAAAGCTAATAATTCCGTTAGAGCAGATTTAGCTTTTTGCCTTGCTTTGCTTTCTAGGGTTCTGCCCAGCAGTAACACCCCCAACAACATCACTGGCTCATCAAAAAAACATTCCCAGCCCAACCCCGGCCAAGCCCAAGCAATGCAGCTGGTGAGGTACGCACTGCCAGTGCCCAAAGCCACAAGGGTATTCATGTTGGCATGGCCAAATCTCAAACCCCGCCAACCATCAAGAAAAATTTCCCGTCCTGGAACGGCGATCGCCAGGGTAGCCAGGCCCCAATGGAACACAGGGTGATGGAAAAAAGGAATCATAGGGCCACCAAAATGGCTCAGATGTCCTAGCCCTGATAACAGGAGTAAAAGCAGAGCAACGGCTAGCCCCCAGTTAACGTTTTCCCCCTGGCCATTCTGCTTGTTTAATAGCTTAATCCCCCCATGGCCCTGACGAATCTGACTGGGAAATCCCCGCTGACTTAAATGTTCGGCGATCGCCTGGGGTTCCACTGTTCCCAGTTCGTAATGTACCACCGCCACCGCTGTAACCAAATTAACTTGACTATCCGTTACTCCGGTTAATTGCCCCAACTGTCTTTCCACCGCAGCCACACAACCGGCACATTTCATTCCCCCCACATCAAGGGTAAGACTGGTAATTTGATTGCGACCATTGGGGCCGTTCTGGCCATTGTTGCTAGCAATATTAGAAGTAGGAGCCGAGGAAAGTTGAACCATGGTGGAAGAACTAAGATAAACGGCCCATTTGGGCAGTAGCGGGGAGAAGATATTTTTCCGCTGGTAATCGGCAATGTGGGACTTGCACGGTGTCTAATTACTTGGCTGCCACTCCATCTAGCCAGTCCCTGGCCTCGTTTAGGGCGACCATTACTGAGCAGTAATAGGGGGCATGGATTGGTCACCGCCGAGAAAAAATACCAAGCATAGGAGCTGAAATCCAATGGGCAAACCGTTGGAATTGTTAAAGGGCCTTGGCTTTTTGGGTTTTAGCTTTCATTTTGGCTGCACTTTGCCGTAGGGCTTGTAAGCGAGTTTCATACTGTTTACGCTGACGACGGTTGGGGGTTTGCTCGATCAATGTTTTGAAGGCACTGCCAAGACTTTTGTAGGCATTGGGTAGGGTATAGCCGAAACGGGTGGCTAGGGTAATCGCTTTTTCGTCCGCCTCGATCGCCTCTTTGATGCGCTTTTCACCGTTATTTTTTTGCCAGAGCCGGTAGCCAGAAATACCACACAACCCTAGAGCTAAAAGCAAGAGCAATCCGTCTTGTACCCACAGTTCCCCCACTGCACCGCCTAAACCGATGGCCAGGGCGGCCATTTCCCAACCTTCCCGGGGAATAGTGTCGCTTTGAATCCGGGCCACCTCATGCCAAAAGAGTAAATTTCGCTGGTCGATGGCCAGATTTTCCCATTTAGCCAAATCCACCTGAATTTCAATTTCATCCCTTCCCAATTCTTCCGAACGGATCAAGGGGGGATTAACTTCAGTGCTCCCTTCCACCATTACCCAACTTTGGAGTTCCGGCGGCAGTAAACTTTTCAAGCGCCGCAGTTCACTCATTTCAGCGCGGGCCGTTGCAGAGGAGTAGGAGGTCATGGCAGTTTGCTATTTTCTTGACTGATCAACAGTGGATCTGGATAATCCTAACCCATTTTGACATTTTCCTTTGGTCCATCGCTAAGGCGATCGCCCAGATGGTCTAAAAGCGTTGTTTACCCAATCCTCTGGCGCAAATCTGATAGAATTTGAACGGTCTTGCCCAGTCCTAATCCCCTGTATTCCAAGGGATCCCCAAGAGATATAAGAGATAAAACCACCATGATTTACGACATTTTCATGCCCGCCCTGAGTTCCACCATGACCGAGGGGAAAATTGTTTCCTGGACTAAGTCCCCCGGTGACAAAGTGGAAAAAGGTGAAACTGTCCTGGTGGTGGAATCGGACAAAGCGGATATGGACGTGGAATCTTTTAACGAAGGTTACCTGGCCGCTATTTTAGTGCCGGCTGGGGAAGAAGCTCCCGTGGGGGCAACCCTAGGCCTAGTGGCGGAAACGGAAGCGGAAATTGCCGAGGCCCAGGCTAAAGCGGGCTCCGGTGGTAGTTCTAGTGCAGGCCCAATTCCAACTCCGACTCCCCAACAGCCTGAACCGGTGGCGATCGCCAGTCCGACAACTACGGAAGCAACCCCAGTCCCCAGCAGCAACGGTAATGGTAAAGGCAGTGGACGGATCATTGCTTCCCCGCGGGCGAAAAAGCTAGCCAAAGAGTTAAAAGTTGACTTGGTTACTGTTGCTGGTACTGGCCCCCACGGCAGAATTGTGGCCGCTGATATCGAAAATGCCGCTGGCAAACCAGTAAGTCCTCCGGTCGCTGTGCCCAGTGCCCCAGTTATCAGTGCCCCTGCCGCCGTTATTTCCACTGTTCCCTCCATTGCAACACCGACTTCCACTATCCCTGTCGGCCAAACAGTGCCCCTGACCACATTCCAGAAAGCGCTGGTTCAAAATATGGTGGCGGCCATGGCGGCTCCCACTTTCCGGGTAGGTTACACCATTACCACCGATGGATTAGACCAACTTTACAAGCAAATTAAAGGCAAGGGAGTGACTATGACGGCCCTATTGGCCAAAGCTGTGGCCCTAGCGCTGAAAAAGCACCCCATTGTCAACGCCAGCTACACTGACCAAGGCATTGCTTACCACAAGGATGTCAACATTGCTCTGGCTGTGGCTATGCCCGATGGCGGCCTGATCACTCCAGTGCTACAAAACGCAGATCAAGTGGACATCTATTCCCTCTCCCGCCGCTGGAAAGAGTTGGTGGAACGGGCCAGGGCTAAACAATTACAGCCGGAGGAATACAGTACTGGTACTTTCACTATTTCTAATCTGGGCATGTTTGGGGTGGATCGATTTGATGCCATTCTGCCGCCCGGTCAGGGGGGAATTTTGGCAGTGGGCGCTTCCCGTCCCCAGGTGGTGGCTAATGAGGAAGGCTTGATTGGTACTAAACGACAAATGGCAGTTAATGTGACCTGTGACCATCGGGTCATTTATGGAGCCCATGCCGCGGCTTTCCTAAAAGATTTGGCCACCATCATTGAGGAAAATCCCCAGTCTTTGACTATGTAGCCCACGGCATGGTGGATCAGCTTAGTTTACTGGGTCTGCAAAGTCCCCCAATTCGTTCAGTTTTGGGGGATTCGCTTTCCGGATCTTTCCTATCTAGTCCTGGAATTTTAAAGCCGAGATAATTTTGTACACATGGGCCCACCAAAAAAGCCAAGCTTTGCTAATTAACCGATGCTGGCCAACCGAGGCGGGTGGGTTGCTGGTAAAGCCGATATAGGGTTCTTATATCCCTAGGGGAAATGGGGGGAACATCGGCCGTTTGGGCTGGGTATAAAGCGTCTTCGGGCCGATCACTGTGGCCCCAAATGCCCAGGGCGTGCCCCAGTTCATGGCGGGCGGTGCCTTGGAGGGAAAGGGGGGCTAAACCAGGTTTGATGGCGATCGCCATGCGGTGGCGTAGTTGGGGTGGGGATGTGTCAGTCCAATAAAATTCATGGCTAGCCTGGGCGGTGCGGGCCCGACCGAAACTAACTAATCCGGTTTGCGGGTCCACGGTACGGGCTAGGGGCGGTTCCCGATAAAAAATAGCAATGTCCGCCTCGACTATACTTTCAGCGATGGTGAGGGGAAAAAACTTTTGCCAATCGGCGATCGCCGTTTTAATGGCCTGTTGCCAAATATAGTAGCGTTTTTGGGCAGCACTGCCGGGGGTTAACCCAGGGGGATAGTCCACCGCTACAGTGACGGGGAAGTTAGACCAGAGTAAATAACCCAGGGGAGAAGGCTGAATCTGAGAGAAATAATCGGTGCCATCATCCCCAGGCAGACTGAGATTATCGAGGCTGGGGGCTAGATCCACCAACTCCACGGGCAAAGGGTGAATTTGAGCTTTCGGTAAAGCCGGATTTTTGCCATTGTTTCCATCATTGGCGATCGCCGGTAGGTTAACTAGGACTACGGCCAACAGGAACAGGGCTAAGAACCAGCCCCAAAGCTTGATTTGTTTGTTCACAATTCTTCCCCCGGCCGGGAATTTCCCGAGACCTCGAATGGCGCGAAGGAAATCAAATCAAAGTTGCCCAAGGTTATTGGAATCGCACTAATTGCACTAATTGACGGTGACTGATGTTGACACAGGCCACACTGACCAAAATACTTGTCGACTTAGTTAGCCAGCCAGCCAGCACTGAGAATAATAGTCAGGCCAATAAAAATAATGCTCAGGGTCCAGGTCACCTGGTTAAGGGTCTTTTCCGCACTTTTGGCACTGGTGAACAATTGGGCCTGGCCACCGATGCCGGCAATGCCATCACCTTTGGGACTGTGGAGCAACACTAGTATGGTTAACAGAGCGGCGGAAGCCATCCAAACAATTCGTAAAACAGTGATTAAAGTCATAACAATTCAGTGCCCTTCGGCGATCATGCGAGTTTTTTATTTTAGCCTGTTTATCCAACCCTAACGGGAGAGGTTCACTGGGGTGCGATTGGCTCTAATTTCCACCAAAGGTTGGTCAATCAAGGTTTTGCCGGTCATTTCCGCCGGAACAGGCAGTTGCAAAATATCCAAAATGGTTGGGGCAATGTCCGCTAAACGGCCCCCTTCCCTTAGCTTAACCTCACCACCATGGCCAGGAATCTTACGCCCTTCTCCTTCTACCAAAATAAAAGGTACTGGATTAGTGGTGTGGGCCGTCCAAGGGTTGCCAGACTCATCACTCATATATTCCGCATTGCCGTGGTCCGCTGTGATTAGTACCGTTCCTCCCATTTTGGCCGCACTAGCGAGGAGACGACCCAGGCTACGATCCACTGTTTCGATCGCCTGAATGGCTTCTTTGAGCTTGCCGGTGTGCCCCACCATGTCGGGGTTAGCGTAATTGACCACCACCAGGGAGTAAATACCTTTTTCCATGGCCCGACAGACCGTATCGGTGACGGCTTCGGCGGACATTTGGGGCGCTTTGTCGTAGGTGGAAACCATGGGGCTTTGAATTAGTTCCCGGTCTTCCCCTGGAAAGGGTTGCTCTAAACCGCCGTTGAAAAAGTAGGTGACGTGGGGATATTTCTCCGTCTCTGCCGTGCGGAATTGCCTTAAACCCTGACGGGCAATAATTTCACCCAAAATATTATTCAAATTCTGGGGTTCAAAGGCCACAATTACGGGCAAAGAGGGATCGTACTGGGTAAAAGTAACAAAATCCAAGGGTTGGATTCTTTCCCGGGGAAAACCATCAAAGCTGGGGTTAACTAGGGCGTAGCACATTTGCCGGGCTCGGTCTGGGCGGAAGTTGTAGAAAATCACCCCATCCCCAGCGGCGATCGCCCCGGTGGCAATTCTAGTGGGGGGAATAAATTCGTCGGTGATGTCATCGGCGTAATAGTCCTTAATGACCTGCGTTGCGCTGCGGCCATCCCCCACTCCATCTTCGGTCATGATGCGATAGGCTTTTTCCACCCGGTCCCAACGGCGATCGCGGTCCATGGCATAGTAGCGACCACTGACACTGACAATACGTCCCAAGCCAATTTTGTCTAGGTGGGCTTGGATTTGTTGGACAAAGTGGGCCCCTTGGTTAGTAGCGGTATCCCGGCCATCGGTGATGGCATGGATGCACAGTTGACTGATGCCCTGGAGCTTGGCCAGGTCGATCAGCCCCAAAAGATGGTCAATGTGGGAGTGGACACCACCGTCGGAACATAGACCGATTAAATGTAATTTTCCCTGGCGATCTCGCACCCGTTGGCAGACTTCCACCAACGCTTGGTTGTCAAAAAAACTCCCGTCCTCAATGGCGTCACTGATACGCACTAACTCCTGGGGCACCACTCGCCCAGCACCCAAATTGAGGTGACCAACTTCAGAATTACCCATTTGACCTTTCGGTAGACCCACATCTTTCCCCGATGTATGCACCAGGGTATTGGGATAGGCCGCGATCAGACTCTCCATAATGGGCGTATTAGCCTGGGCAATTGCATTCGCGCGGGTATCTGGACGATAGCCCCAGCCATCTAGGATGACCAGAACCACCGGGGCGATCGGTGCCTCTGCCATGGTTATTGCCTCACTACAGTTAAAAAGTCTGCAAAAGATGCCCTTGATAATACCATCAAAAACATCCGGGGTAACTGCCCCTCCGGACCGAGCTTAATTCTTAATATCCATGGCCTGTTGAAGTTGGGCTGAAGTAAGACTTTGTACCAATTGCAGCGGTAGAGGATCTTGACTCATCTTTTGCACCATGCCATCCGTTAGATATGGTTTAAGGGTACTATCTTGGCGGAGGTAGAGATCAAAGAAAGCCAAACCTAAACTTTTCATGTAGGTGTAGGCTAAATCCTGCCCTGGGCCAACAATTTTTTCCGGTAAATTGTCGGTATCTTCTAGAAAAGATAAATGGGTGCCATTTTGCACTAGCAGCAGATACTTATCCACCCCTTCAATGAGGGAAAAGGGAATGATTTGTTCCGGTACCGGTGGAGCAAAAATATCTTTACTGCCGGCCACAATCATGGTGGGTACGGCCAGATTTTTCATACCATCGGGGCCAAAAATAGGGTTAGTAACTGGGTTGATGGCCAACACTGCTTTAATCCGCTTTTCCCTCAGGTTAGAGGTAGGCGGGGCACTACCAACCCCCTGACATTGCCAGAGTAGGGCGGGGTTGAGGTTAATTTGATTGGGTTGATTTAATTGGCCGCACTGTTGCAGTAACTCTGCCCATTCCAGGGTTGCCCCCCCACTGGCGATCGCCGTGTAACCTCCTAGAGAGTGACCTAAAATCCCCACATTGTTAATGTCGAATTTGCCTTGCCAAGCTGGATCCGTTGCCGCTTTTTGGGCCAAGGTATCCAGCACCAAACTCACATCTTGGGGTTGGTCCAACCAAGCGTTGGGATTGGGAAAAGTGTCTAAACCCTGGAGAGAATCCTGCATCCGGGCCGCATCACTTTCAGGAAAATCAATGCCGGCGATCGCCAAGCCGTGGGAAGCCAAATGGTCGGCGATGTAAGTGAAAGCCTGAAAATTAGAATTTAAACCGGGGGCGACTACCACTAAGGGAGCAGGCTGACCACCGCCCTGGGGCAAATAGACAAAGACATTGACCGCCTGGCCATCGGGACGGGGAATGGTCAAATTTTCCCTTGTCCAGGGTTGAGTTCCCGGTTGGGCCAAATCCAATGGTGCCAGGGGCGGCACCGTAGAGGCGGAGGTATTTTCCTGGGTCCCCAACCAAGCAAAAATGCGGTCGGTGGCTTGGTATAAACTATCAGCTTGGTCAAGGGTATTTTTAAAAGTATCGAGGTTTAAAACTAGCTCTTGGCCCCCGTAGGCATTAATCACATCAATAATTTTAAAGCCATTGGAATTTTGGGCAGCGGTGATAATAGCTCCCTCTAAAAAAGGCTGGCTTTGGTTGGCAGGGGCATCAATGATATAGCTCAACTGTTGGGCAATTTCTTTACCAAAAGCGGTGTTAAAAAATTCAAAAGCTTCTACGGAATTTATCTTAAAAGAGTGATTTAATAGCCCCCGCAATTTTTCTAATTCTTCCCCCCGCAAATGTTGGGTATAAAATGCCAAATCAGGATCAATATTTCCTGTTTCTGCAAAGGTGGTCAAACTCTCCACAGAGACGTCAAATTGACCCAGGGGAGTGAGGGAAAAGACTATCTTTTCCGCCCCGATCGCCCAATTAGGGGAGCCAACGGTCAAAAATCCAGCGGTGATAACCACTCTAAAAAAGCGCTTAACATTAATCATAAATGTACTATTTCAACTTTCTTAAAATAGAAAAAATCGTTTAAATAATAGAAGAAAAAACCTTTATTACCGAGAAAAATTTTTCTCAAATCCGGCCATTTCTGCCAAGGTGTAGAGGGGACGGCCCTTAACTTCATCGTAAATACGGCCAATGTATTCTCCCAAAATACCAATGCAAATTAGCTGGACTGCGCCGAAAAAAAGATTGGCAATGACCACCGTGGCAAAACCATCTAAAGGGGAATTGGTTTCTGACAAGCGCCAGTATAGAACCAATACCATCATAGCCATGGCCAACAGGGCGGCGAAAAGTCCTAGGTAGGTCGCCAGGCGCAGGGGCACAATGGAAAAGGAAACAAGGCTATTGATAGCCAAACGCAGGGACTTACGGAAAGTATATTTCACTTCTCCTGCATGGCGGGGGTCCCGTTCAAACTTAATGCCGGTTTGGGGAAAGCCCACCCAAGCCCTCAAGCCCCGAATGTAACGATTCCTCTCTGGCATGGCATTGAGCAAATCCACCACCCGGCGGTCCATCAAGCAAAAATCCCCCGTATCCGCCGGGATCTTAACATCCGCTAGCCTTTGCAACAGTCGGTAAAATCCATAGGCCGTTAGCCGCTTGAACCAACCTTCCTGGCGACGCTTGACCCGCTGGGCATAGACCACGCTGTAGCCTGCCTGCCACTGTTCCACTAGTTGGGGCACCAATTCCGGAGGATCCTGTAAATCCGCATCAAGGATAATTACCGCTTGCCCCCGGGCAAAGTTTAACCCCGCCGTCACTGCCACCTGATGACCAAAGTTACGGGCAAAACTAAGGTAACAAACCCGTTCATCTTGATTGTGTAAAGCACGGATCATTTCCAGGGAGCGATCGCCACTGCCGTCGTTAATCAGCACCAATTCCGCACTACCCAAACCGTCCATCACCACCTTTAATCGCTGGTATAACAAAGGAATATTATCTTCTTCGTTATAAATCGGCACGATCAGAGAATACATTGGCCCCTGGCGATCGCCATTATGGGCCTTAATTTCAGACCAGCTCAGGGAATTGGTGGAATTGCTAACCATGGTTAAAGGGGGATTGCTGATAGCTTTAGCCCGAACAGTTGAACGATAAATCTGAGCAACGGTTCACTGGCCAAACTCCAGACGGGCCTGCTCCACCAAATCCACTGTCACCTCATCTAGATCCCCTTGTCGGGCCAACTGCTCAATGCGTTGACGGGCCTGTACCCGGGCAAAATAGGGAATATTTTTCAACTTCTGCCGAGCTTCGGGAGTCCAGGGTAAGGATTCTTGCCACTGCATAGATTAATTTCCTCCGGATTTGCAAAGGTGGGCAGGGGGAATTGACTATATTTTCTCATCGAATAAACCACTGAGCCGTTCCACCTCACTCTGGGCTGTGTACATGGGCGTTCCAGCCAGAATACCGGTGACGTTGCGGAAAGGTTTGCCGATGTGCATGCCCTTATGATCGATGGAGAACTCCCGAATGTCCTTATCATGCATGGAGCCCCGCATTTTTAGCACTGTAATCCCCCGGCGCATTTCCCCGTACATTTCCACGTAACGCAACAGAATAATGGAGTCAGTGATGGTGGAAATATGGGCATCGGTGATGGACGCTCCCCCCAGTAAATTGGGGGTGGTGGAGGTAAATAAACCGCCAATTTCCTGCTGTTTGATAAATGAAGTTAAACCGATAATAAATTCCCGAAAACTTTTCAGGGTGGAAACCCTTTCTAGGGCAGAAAGACTATCCACTGCTACTCGATTGGGCTTAAATTCTTGGATAATATCCTTCATCATGATCAGATGATTTTCCAAGTTGGTGGTTTCGGGATAGCGACAAACCACTTTCAGTTTGCCTTCTTTTTCCATTTGCTTGAAATCCACACCCCAACCGGTAGCGTTGCGGATCAATTGCTCCCGGCTTTCTTCAAAGGCAAAGACTAAACAGCGCTCTCCATTGGCCACGCCTCCGTCCATAAATTCCGTCACCATCAGGGTTTTGCCTGTGCCCGTTGCCCCGGAGACTAAAATGATCGAATCTCGGAAGAAGCCACTGCCACACATGCGGTCTAATTCTTCACTGCCGGAGGTAATGCGGATATCGGAGGATTTTTGCTCTAGCTCAATCGCCGACAGGGGAATGATGACGATGCCCTTTTTATTAATAATAGTGAAGGGAAATTCGCCCTTTTGGTGGTCGGTGCCACGATATTTAAGGATCTCAATGGTGCGGCGACGTTTTTCATCGGCCAGGACGTTGCGGACAATAACCACGTTATCGGCCACAAATTCTTCTACTCCGTAGCGGCTAATTTCTCCATACTCTTCTACCCGCTCGGCGGTCATGATGGCGGTGACTTCCAACTCCCGCAGGGCAGAGGCGAGGCGAAACAAATCACTCCGCACCTGAGCACTGTCGGTGAGATGGCTGAAAATGGCCCCCAGGGAATCGAGGGAAATACGGCTGGCTTTATATTTGCGGACAGCGTGTTCAATGCGGGCAATCAAAGCTCCCAGGTCATATTCTCCACTGACAATGGGGCGATCGCCGGGTTGGGGGGAAGCATCAACAAAAATCCATTTGCCTTCATTTTCCCATTGCTGAATATTCCAACCAAAACCCCGCATATTTTTCCTTAGGGCCTTGGGCGGTTCTTCAAAGGTGACAAAAACACCGTTTTCTCCCCGATGAATACCTTCGACCAAAAATTGGCAAGCAAAAATAGTTTTAGCACTCCCCGCTGTCCCGGCTATCAGTGTGGCACGGCCAAGGGGAAGACCACCATCGGAGAGAAAATCAAAGCCTGGAATACCCGTCTCCAACTTCTCGATACCACCTGTCTCTTGCTCTAACATCCGTTCACTGCCAAATATTCGGAACAAACGGGCATTATACCAGTGTTGACAATGCTACCGATACCACCGATCTCAGCCAGGGGCAGTCAATGTGGGAAATATCTGCCCCTTGTCAATGGGTCTTTGAGCTTAGGGCTAAAATGCAAAGGTAGCTATGCTTGGGAACTAGATTGCAAACCCATTTTGCCGATAAATGATGAATAAGGGCACCATCGCCGGGGAAGAATTTGCCCATTGGTATGCGACAGCTCAACAAATGGCGATCGCCAATGGTATTGAGCCAGGGGAATTGGATTGGTTATTGCAAGGGTGGACAGACTTAGACCGTTTAGGTCTCCGGCTGCAGGATTTTCGCCACCGAGAGATTGCCTTGCAGGAAACTTGGGAAAATATTCAACGGGGCTGGCGGAGGAGAGTGGAAGAAAAATATCCAGTGCAATACCTCTTGGGCCAAACCCAGTGGCGTGACTTTACCATTAAAGTGACTGATGATGTACTAATTCCCCGGCCAGAAACGGAGCTAATTATTGACATAGTCCAGCGGGAACATCCTTATTTTCCCGTGTCTGACTGCGCTGACCATTGGGTGGACTTGGGTACGGGGAGTGGGATCATTGCCTTGGGTTTAGCCGCCACGTTTGCCCAAGCCATAGTCCATGGAGTGGATTGCAGCGGCTCCGCTTTGGCGATCGCCAGGGACAATGCCCAGCTTAATCAGCTTGGCGATCGTATTCAGTTCCATCAAGGCCATTGGTGGAAACCCCTCAACCATCTGAGGGGCCAGGTTCAGGGCATGGTGTCCAATCCGCCTTATATTCCCCAATGGGAATTAGCCCACTTACAGCCGGAAGTGATTAACCATGAACCTTTATTAGCCCTAGATGGCGGCCCCGATGGTTTAGAAGCAGTGGAGCAATTGATCAGGCGATCGCCAGCTTATTTAAAGCCCGGTGGCTTTTGGTTAGTGGAAATTATGGTAGGCCAAGCCCCCATTGTGGCCCAGCAGTTAAAAGTAACGGGCTGTTATCAAGATATTCAAATTCACCTCGACCTGGCGGGCATTGAGCGGTTTGTCTCCGCCCGCACCCTGGCTTAACTGATTCTCTGGAATTAGGAGAAAAATTAACGCCCCCCGACGGTGATGGCATCCACCTTGATGTGGGGTTGGCCTACGGTGACATAGATACTGCCACTAACGGAGCCGCAAAATCCGGCCGCTAGGGCCAAATCCTGGGAAGACATGGAAATTTTATTCATAATCTCCGTGGCGGTACCAATTAACGTTGCTCCCTTGAGGGGTTTGGTTAGCTGGCCATTTTCCACCAGGTAAGCTTCAGAAACAGCAAAGTTAAACTCCCCAGTGGCTCCGATGCTACCGCCCCCCATTTGCTTACAGTAAATACCCTTTTCAACGGAATTAAAAATGTCGTCCACGGAATAATTACCAGGGGCAATGTAGGTGTTACGCATGCGGGAAGCGGCTGCATAGGCATAGCTTTGACGGCGACCACTACCGGTGCGGGGATGGCCAGTGCGGATAGAACCGGTGCGATCGGCAATGAAATTTTTCAAAATGCCATTTTCAATCAACAAAGTACGCTGGGTGGGCATGCCCTCATCGTCCATATCAATGGTGCCGAAAGCATTATCGGTCAGACCTTCATCCCAGGCAGTGAGATTCTCGTGGGCGATTTTTTCCCCTTTTTTATCGAGGAAAGGAGTGGTTTTATGTTCAATTTGGGTGGTTTCGAGCAAATGACCGCAAGCTTCGTGGAAAATGACCCCCCCAAACTGATTAGCCATAATGATAGGATAATTGCCCGATTCCACGTAGTCGGCGTAAAGCATTTTCCCGGCGGATTCCGCCACTTCCTGGGCAGCGATTTCCGCATCCCAAGTGCGTAGATAATTGGGATTACCGGTATCTCCGGAACGCTTACCGATGGAGGTACGATGTTCACCGTCAGCACAGAAAAGGGAAAAGCCAACGGATTGGGTTAGGCGGATGTCCCTGGCAAAGGTCCCATCGCTGGCGGCCACCAAAACCTCTTGCCAATCACGAAAATAGGCAGCCCGTCGGGATTGGGCATGGCTAGCGTAGTGGTCTAATTTTTGGTTAGCCCCCAGCAAAATATCGCTCATTTCCTGCATGGGGCTACAACGGTGTAACCATTGGTCCTTTTCCTTGGCTCCGGCATAGTCCCGCAACATTTCCAAGTTCAGTTCAGGAATGAAGGATTGGCCAGAGGGCAGGGTTAAACCCAAAATTGACAGACCCTTTTCCAGAGCAGTGCGGAGGCCATTGAAAGAAATGTCATTGGTGCTGACATAGCAGTCTCCTTTGCCTTTATACACTCTCACACCGCAACCGCTGGAGAGTCGGGGGGTGAGACTGGTAATGGCGTCGTCTTCCGCTAGGCAACTGACATAGTTAACTTTTTCCAGGAAAAATTCGACAAAGTCGGCCCCGGCGGCCCTGCCCAAACCCAGCAACGTGGATAAAGATTCCCTCCATCTACCATCGAGGCGATCGCCACTGACGTCGTAGTTGAGGCTAGGCAAATCCTGGGAGAGGAGCAGAGTAGGGGCCATGGTGATTTTTCTCAGGGATGTGCGAAATATTTCTTAATGTATTCTACTGGTTTCCGTCCTCCAAACGCTGTAGTTCCTGTGGGCATATCGTCGAGAAAATGCCCTTAAATATTCCACACTGGCAATGTCCTAGTTGTGGAATCAACCGCGATAGGGATACCAATGCAAGTCTCAATATTTTGGCGGCTGGACTAGCGGTCTTAGTTTGCGGAGCGGCTGTAAAACCAAAACAGAGTAAGTCTGTGAAGGCTGGTGCTATGAAACAGAAACCTGGATCGTGAGGTCTAGGAGTCCTTCGCCTTTAGACGAGGGAAGATGTCAATATGGCTTGGCAAAAGAAAATAAATTTTGCAATAGTTTAGTATTTTCCCAGCGATAGATGTTGGAATTGTGATAACCATGTGATAACCAATGGAAGAAATAAGACAATGACCAAGGGTTTCTGCCAAGTTCGCCAAGGATATGTCAGCCAGATCCGTTGGCAAGTCAAACAATTTTATCTTAACTTTTTTAATGGGGGAACAATGGCCAGATTAAATGTCAAATATCGCTCTTCGAAAACATAAAACTGGTTGATATATTTTGGGAACCACTCAATCAATAGTCTCAGCATTTTTGATATATTGCTTGGGGATATTTGCTCTAGAAGATTTCGCTTGAAGCATTCAATTTCTGGCTTTTTCATCTGATGGTTAGTGGTTTTTCCAAAAAAATACTTGCCACGGTAAATATTGAATCTAGTTGGATAAAAAGAGATTAACAGTTACTGGATTTTTGTTGATAAATCCTCCTCTACTAAGCGGGATTCCAAATCGGTTTTAACCTTCTCTATATCAACCCCTTCCCATTGATGTAGCAACACGTATAAACAGGGAATTAAAAATAAGGTTAGTAAAGTAGCGAGGGAAAGACCTGAAAAGACCACAATGCCCAAAGGCTGGAGCAATTCTGATCCTTGTCCAATGCCCAAAGCTAGGGGAAACATGCCCAACACTGTGGTAATGGTGGTCATCAAAATCGGTCGTAGGCGTTGGGGGGCAGCCCTTAAAATAGCTGCTTCTCGACTGATACCTTCCTCAGCCCAGATTTGATTGGCTAACTCCACCATGATGATGGCGTTGTTGACCACAATACCCACCAGAAGCACTGTGCCCACAATCACGGTGGCCCCGATCGCCGTTTGGGTGATGAACAGCCCTAAAATTCCCCCTGCTAAAGCCAAAGGTAGGGTGAACATAATCACCAAGGGATCAAGTAGAGAGTTGTACTGCACCGCCATAACGACAAAGACCAGGAAGGCCGCCAAGCCCCCTAAAATCACCAGGGAAGACTGTAGCTGTTCATTGCTCGCCGCCGCTGTACTGGGCAGTCGAGAAACCCCAGGAGGCAACTCTATGGCAGATAAAACTTGGTCAACTTCTGCTAGAGCTTCACTCAGGCGGGCCCCTTCCACTAACGTACCAGCGATTAAAAACACAGGCCGTTGGTTAATGCGTTGAATTTCCCCCGGTGCCCGACCTTGGTCAATGGTGGCCACATCCCCCAGACGGATCGGGCGATCGCCATCAATGAAGAGGGGAATTTGCGCCAAATCCCCAGGGCCAGAGAGCAAATCATTGTCCAATTTCACCCGAACGTCCACCAGGCGATTTTCCCGTTGTAACTGGGTGGGCACAGCACCATCTAAAGCGGTTTGGATTGTTTGCCCAATGGCTTGGGTGGTTAGGCCTAATTCCGTCGCCCTTTGCCAATCGGGACGGATTTGGACTTCCGGTTGACGGGCATCAGCGTCGGGACGAAAACGGGTCAACTTCACCTTTTCCCCCAATGCCGCTAAAACCTTCTGGCCTGCTTGATCTAGCTCGTCGGCATCGTTGCCCTGGAGAATTACATCCACATCTACGTTGCGTAGGGGAGAATTACTCAAAATCAAACCCCGCAACTGTCCCGGTGCCATCCGCAGACGAATATCCACCAAGTTCAACGCTTCTAATTCCGCTGTCACCCGTTCAGTGAATGCTTCCACATCGGTATTAGGTTTCAGGGTAATGGTGCTGGAACTGCGGAGGGCATTGGCGTTGACGTTACTGCCAAAAAGAAATCCACCTACCGTGGTAAAGGCGTATTCTGTTTCCGGCTGATTGATGAGGATGTCATCCACGATCGTCATCAAGCGTTGGTTATCTTCCAAAGGAGTGCCGGGGGGAAACTGGGCAAACAGATTAGCTTGACCCGTATTGATGCGGGGCAAAATTTCCTGGGGAATCTGCCCCACCATCCATAGACTACTGCCGCCAAAAATAATGAAAATAGAAGCCACTGCCACCAATCGATGGCGGATCAGGGTGGATAAAAAACGGGCGTAGGCCGCCGTGGCTCCTTCAAAACGCCGGTTAAATTCCCGAAAGAAAAACCAGTTACCTAAACCACTCCGGCGCCGAATGGCCAATAAACGGGAAGCCGCCATGGGCACTAGGGTCACGGCCACCAAAATGGAAGCCGCCACCGCAAAACTGATCGTCAAAATTAATTCATTAAAAATCAGGGCAATGAAGCCACCAATCATTAAAAAGGGCAACACCGCCACCAGGTTAGTGCTAGTGGAAGCCACCAGCGCAGACTCCACCGTTTGACTACGGTTGATCGCCAAGTTAATCATGCCCCGTTTACCTAAATCGGGAGAAACTGTCTTGCCGGGGGTCATGCCCGCCCCTTCTGCAATGGTTTCCAACATCACAATGGAGTTATCCACCACAATGCCCACCCCCAGGGCTAATCCCCCCAAACTAAAAACGTTCAGGGATAAGCCGAAGGCCTTCATAACAATGATCGCTGCCATGGTGGCCAGGGGAATAGCCAAGACAATGATTAACGTCTGTCGCAAAGAACCGAGAAATAACAAAACGGCGATCGCCGCCAGCACCGTACCAATTAGCCCAGAAACAACAACGTTATTAACCGAATTACGAATAAAAACAGAATCATCTAAGGTGGTGGTTAGTTCCGCCGCCTGGGGAATAATGCCTTCCCCGCGTAAGTCATCTAAACGCTTTTTAACCCCATCCACCACTTCAATGGTGTTAGCCTCCGGTTGTTTCTGCACACTCACTTTTACCGCTGGGTTGCCGTTGAGGGTTACAAAAATTCGTTCTTCCTCTGTACCGTCAATGACGGTGGCCACATCCCGAAGATAGATCTTTTGGGCCGGTTGACCTTCGATCCCGGGCACTGTACCCACCACTAAATCCTCGATCTCCTGGGCTGAAGCAAATCTGCCCACTGTACGGGTTAAAGGTTCCGATTCCGTACCAACAATTCTGCCCCCGGAAATATCCACATTACGGCTCTGTAAAGCATCCAACACCTGGGTCAAACTAACCCCCGACCGCTGTAGCCGTTGTAAATCCACATTGATCCGGACTTCCTCCTGGGCGGCCCCCGACACATTCACCGATGCCACCCCCGGCACCACCCCTAATTCCCGTGCTAACTCCTCTTCCGCAAATACCCGCAACGATGGCCCTGACAACTCCGGTGAAGTCACCGCAAACTCATACACCGGCAATTGAGAAGGGTCAAACTTAAACAGTCGAGGGGTTTCCAAACTATCCGGTAACTGGTTACGGGCCCGGTTAAACGTAGCGGTGGCATCGTTCAATGCCTGGTCAATATTGCCCCCCGGCTCGAAAAACAAATCCAGGCTAATTTGCCCTTCCCTGGTTTGGGAGTAAACCTGTACGACACCTTCCGTAGCTGATAGGGCCGCTTCCAACGGTCGGGTAATTTCGTCCACCGCCACTTCTGGAGCAACTCCTGGGGCATCCAATCGTACTCCAATGCGGGGATAGGTGATGGAGGGCAACAAATCTACCGGCAGAGAAAAAATGGCGAAAACCCCCAACACAATAATGGCCAGGGTGAGCATGAGGGTAGCAATGTGCCGACGGATGGCCAGGCCACTCAGACTAAAAACGGAGTTGGGGGAGGACATAGAGGCTGGGGTGGTGGGGAACAGAGAGAAAAATAATTCCTAGGCAAAGGAGAAATTTCAATGGTTCGAAAGTTTGAGTATTTTGACCGGGAAAATGTCGGAGAGGTTTAAATCATTTATTTGAACAGTTTCAGTGGGGCTAAAACGCATAAAAATCCAACAGCCTCCATTAACTTATTGTTCCTGCTATTTTTCCGACAAAACGCTGAGACGAATTTGGCTATCCGGTTGTAGCGGTCTACTACTGCGGACAACAAAACGTTCCTGGGGAGCTAAGCCCGCCACAATTTCCACTTTGCCGTTGGTCGTTTGGCCCAAGGTAACCGATCGCCTTTCCAACACATCTTTTTCCCCTGCCTTGGTCACCACAAAGATAGAATCTTCATCAACAATGGCGGATTCGGGCACCACCACATTGGTCTCTGCACTGGAACCAAAACTGACCCTGGCCAACAGCCCAGCCCCAATTTTTTCACCGGGATTATCCATGGTTATTTCCACCGGTACAAGGCGGGAATTAACATCGGCCTGGGGGGAAATGCGGGTTACCACGCCGGTAAAAGACTGGCCGGGAAATGCATCTAGCTTGACGTTGACCTTTTGCTGTAGGGCAATCTGGGCCAGTTCTAGTTCTGATACCTGCACGTTAATCTCCAACTGACGAAAATCCCCCAGTTGCAAAATTTCTGTCCCCGGTTGTACCAAATTGCCCGATTCACTTAATCTCCGTAATACGCGCCCCGGAAATGGCGCCCTAATGGTGGCATATTCTTGTCTAGTTTGGGCTTGGTCAATGGAAGCTCGCTGGGCATTCATCTGGGCAGTGGCCGCCCCCACCCTCTGCTGTTCAATCTGCACCTGGGCGATCGCCGAGTTGAGGATTTGGGATGCAGTTTTGGCCGCTGTTTTAGCCTGGCTTAATTGTTGACTAGCACTGGCCTGTTCGTTACGCAAAATTTCCTTGGCTTGACGGGCCCGGGTTTCGGCCTGTTCAGCCTGTTGCACCCCACCGGCCCCTTCTTCAGCTAGGAGACGAAAGCGGGCGGCATCGGCCTGGGTTTGATCCACTTCTAACCGAGCTTGTTCAATGCGGGCGTTGAGGGAAGTTTCCAAACGGATAATGTCAGCCTGGGCCTGTTGCAATTGCAAACGAGCCTGTTCCACTCGAATTTGAGCATCCCCCACCTGACTCTGGGCAGTTAAAACTTCCGAACGCTGGGCCATTTTCTCCGCTTTGGCCTGGTCCACCGCCCCCAGCAATAGATCGTCTTCAATTTCCGCCAACACCTCCTCTCCCCCAACCCGATCACCCACATCCACTAGTAGCTTTTGCAACCGCCCTTCAATCTGGGCTTTGATGGATGCTTCCCGCACCGGGGCGGTGGTGCCTGTATATTCCAACTCCTTGGTCAATGGTTGGGGTTTGGCCAGGGCCACATCCACGGCGATCGCCGGGCTCGATTCAGTGTTCTCTGTTTGGGCTTTAACATTCTGTTCCCACAGGTCGGCGCAACCGATCAGGGAAAAACTTAGCAAACTTAGCAGGGAGAGTTGCCGTCGCAGACGTTGGGGGGGGCTGTAATTATTCATAAAAACGATGCGAGGGGAAGTCGGACCCGAATCGGTGGACTAGACTAGGGAAAACAAACTAATTCCAGCCACAGGATCGGTTGGGTAAGGTCAAGTGCTCCAGTAAAGCTCAGTAATATTGCTTTACCTTAACAAAGTAACAAACGAGTTTACAAAACCCTCCATCGGGGTGGCCGATTCCAATGGTCCCTGTGCCAGTTGTCTTTGGTCCATTTTTCTCCGTAAAAACCCAGGGAAAATTTTCAACTTTAGACAAAGAAGCCCAAGGAATTGATCAATTGTGACCATTTGTGGCGATCGCCAGACAAATAGAGGAAAGTGGCATTAAACTTTTGTTAGCCCCTGTGTTTGCTTTCGCTGTGGGTCCAGAAATTATAGGAGCATTAAAGTCATGGCTTTGGAATACATGATCGAAGACCTCATGGAGCAGTTGGTGGAAATGGGTGGCTCCGATATGCATATCCAGGCGGGGGCGCCGGTCTATTTCCGGGTGAGTGGTAAATTAGAACCCATCAATGAAGAAGTCTTAACTCCCCAGGAAAGCCAAAAGTTAATCTTTAGCATGCTCAACAATTCCCAGCGGAAAGAACTGGAACAAAATTGGGAGTTAGACTGTTCCTATGGCGTTAAGGGGTTGGCTCGCTTTCGGATCAATGTGTACAAAGAACGGGGGTGCTACGCCGCCTGCCTACGGGCCCTTTCCTCCAAAATTCCTAACTTTGAGCAACTGGGACTGCCCAACATTGTGCGGGAAATGGCGGAACGTCCCCGGGGACTAATTTTGGTCACAGGACAAACTGGGTCGGGTAAAACCACCACTTTGGCGGCAATTTTGGACTTAATCAACCGTACCAGGGCGGAGCATATCCTCACCATTGAAGACCCGATTGAGTATGTTTTTCCCAATGTCCGCAGTTTGTTTCACCAGCGGCAACGGGGGGAAGACACCAAAAGTTTTGCCAATGCTCTCCGGGAAGATCCGGACATCGTTCTGGTGGGGGAATTGCGGGACTTAGAAACCATCGCCCTCGCCATCACTGCGGCGGAAACCGGGCACTTGGTGTTTGGGACTCTGCACACCAATTCTGCGGCTAGTACTATCGACCGGATGTTGGATGTATTCCCCGCTAATCAGCAAGCCCAAATCCGAGCCATGTTGTCAAACTCTTTGCTGGCAGTGTTTGCCCAAAACCTAGTTAAGAAAAAGGCGCCCAAACCCGGCGAGTTCGGCCGAGCGTTAGTGCAGGAAATTATGGTCATCACTCCGGCGATCGCCAACTTAATTCGGGAAGGCAAAGCAGCCCAGATTTATTCTGCCATTCAAACCGGAGCCAAGTTGGGTATGCAAACCATGGAACAAGGCCTGGCCACGTTGGTGGTGTCTGGGGTAATTTCCTTGGAAGAAGGTTTGGCTAAAAGTGGTAAGCCGGACGAACTCCAACGGCTGATCGGTGGTATGGCTCCCCAGGCGGCAGCTAAACGCCGCTAGGCGGGCAAGTTGTCGGTTTCATTAGTTAGTTCTGAACAGCTTTTTCAGTTAAATAGTCTAATTAAACTATTAATCATTTGGGGATCACCCCATTCCGAACCATCCTTCCCCCAGCCATTAAACCAGTGACGGAGAAATATTAACCATGGCTACGTTTGTTGCTCAAGTTAAAGATCGCAAAGGTAAAACCACCAAAGCCAAAGTGGAAGCCATGAGCCCAGAACAGGCTCGGGCTATTCTCCGCCAGCAGTATGCGGCGATCGGTACAATTAAGCCAGTTTCCGGCGAAATAAACCTCGAATTTCTGGAAAATTTACTTAATAAAGTTACCGTCAAGGATAAAGCAGTTTTCTCCCGACAGTTTTCCGTCATGATTAACGCCGGCGTGGCGATCGTTCGCTGCCTAGGAGTGCTTTCTGAACAATGCCCTAACCCGAAACTTAAACGGGCCCTAACAGGTATTAGTGGGGAAGTGCAACAGGGCACCAACCTTTCTGAAGCTATGGGCAAATACCCTGAATGCTTTGATGATCTCTACGTCAGCATGGTAGAAGCCGGAGAAACTGGGGGGGTTTTAGATGAAGTACTCAACCGACTTTCCAAACTGCTCGAAGACATGGCTCGTCTGCAAAATCAGATTAAGTCTGCCATGGCCTATCCTGTGGCAGTGGGTTTTCTGGCAGTGGTGGCGTTTTTAGGGATGACTATCTTTCTTATTCCCGTATTTGCGGGCATTTTTGACGACCTCGGGGGGGAACTGCCTGCCTTAACCAAGTTTATGCTAGCTTTGAGCGCTTTTCTAAGAAGTCCAATGGCGATTATCCCCGTTGTTGGTATTATCGTGGCCGTTTTTCTCTTCAAGAAATATTACGGTACCTATGCAGGGCGGAGACAGGTAGATGGAGTGATGTTGAAACTACCCCTGTTTGGTCCCCTCAATGAAAAGACCGCCGTGGCGAGGTTTTGTCGAGTATTTGGTACCCTAACCCGGTCTGGAGTACCCATTATTCAATCTTTGGAAATTGTCTGCAACACTGTCCCCAACAAAATAATTTCTGATGCGATCGCCGGTGCCATCGGTGAAATTCAGCAGGGCGGGATGATGAGCTTGGCTCTGCAACAAAGTAAGGTGTTTCCCTCCTTGGCGATTCAGATGATCAGTATTGGTGAAGAGACGGGGGAACTGGATGCCATGATGATGAAGGTGGCAGACTTTTACGAAGACGAGGTGGAACAAACGGTAAAAGCTTTGACTAGTATTATTGAGCCAGCCATGATGGTGTTAATTGCTGGCATGGTGGGGACAATTCTCCTTTCCATGTACTTACCGATGTTTGCCATCTTCGATCAGTTGGGTTAATGGTCAGCCATTTAATCCGGCCCATAGATTAGTACCATTGAAAGAAGCTGGAATTTAATCAAAGTCGGTGATGCCAAAGCTGAAATTTTCGCTAATATGCCCATAGGGTTTCTTGCCTGATTTTCTGTTAAACTACCTTGGATTTGTTACCATGACCGCCGACCAACTGTTGATGTTAGTTGTTCTCCTTGTTCCTGGAATTTTGCTATCCGCCTTAGTAATGGGGAGTTTTGCTAAGGGGGGTTAATGGGGACTAAATGGAATAGTAGAAAAAGTTACCGGGGCCAGTAATTTAGTCCCGGTAGCTCTGGATCGATGGGGGAAATTACTGCCCAAGTTCGGAATTGTTGTTCGTATTGTTCCAGGCTTAACAGGTTAATTGATTGGCGAATAAACGCCCGCACTAAATCTAAATCAGACCATCTTTATTTGCCATAGCTAACATCAAATCAATTACCCGACAGGAATAGCCCCACTCATTGTCGTACCAAGAAACGACCTTGAAGAAGTTACTGTTCAAACCAATGCCGGCCCCGGCGTCGAAAATACTGGAACGGGGATCGGTGCGGAAATCCATGGAAACCACATCGTCTTCTGTGTAACCCAAAATTCCTTTGAGTTCTCCTTCGGCAGCGGCCTTCATGGCGGCAGAAATTTCTTCGTAACTGGTGGCTTTCTCTGTTTTAAAAGTCAGATCCACCACAGATACATTGGGGGTAGGCACCCGGAAGGCCATGCCGGTCAATTTGCCTTTCAATTGTGGCAGTACTAACGCTGCGGCCTTGGCCGCCCCAGTGGAGGAGGGAATAATGTTTTGAGCCGCTCCTCTACCTCCCCGGAAGTCTTTTTTGCTGGGGCCGTCGACGGTGGGCTGGGTGGCTGTCATCGCATGAACTGTGGTCATCAATCCTTCCACAATGCCGAAATTATCATCCAAGACTTTGGCGATCGGAGCTAAGCAATTGGTGGTGCAACTAGCATTGGAAACTATTTTGTCGGTGTCGGCGTTGTAGCTGAGATGATTTACCCCCACCACAAAGGTGGGAATTCTTTCTGGATCTTTAGTGGGGGCGGAGATGACTACCCTTTTGGCACCAGCTTTGAGATGATTTTCGGCAGTGTCGTAGGTGGTGAATAAACCGGTGGACTCCACTACGTAATCGACTCCCAGGTCTCGCCAGGGCAATTGGGCGGGGTCCCGTTGGGAAAAACAGGGAATAAATTGGCCATCAATGACGATGCCATCTTCTGTGGCCACGACGGTACCGTCGTAGGAACCATGGGTGGAATCGTATTTGAACAAATAGGCTAAGTTGGACGCTGGTACGAGGTCGTTGATACCCACTAGGGTGACCTGGGGATTGACCATGGCAATGCGAGCCACAAGACGGCCAATGCGACCAAAGCCGTTGATGCCGATTTTTAACATTAAAAAACTCCTGGGGAATGAATAGCAAAAAAAATGACCTAGTCGCGCTAGGACATCTAACTTGCCCTAACGTTAACCCAGCTTCTTGGTAGAGAAGGGGATGACAATGTTAAAAAAATACTTAAATCTTTCTTTGGCGATCGCCGGAGGACTTGGGTTTCACCTGGCAACAATGGTCAGATTTGGGCACAATGGGTAAATAAACTGGAATAAGCCAAAGCAGAAAGGTTCTGGCTTGGAGACTGTTCCCCGGTCCATGTCCAGATTCCTTAACTATTCTTAGCTTTTTCCCGGCGGACAGGGCATTATCTCCACTGACTGAAATGGCAGGTTTGTAGGTTTTTGAGCAAATTTTGATATGGATACCTCTTTGGCTTCCCCCAAAGCATTGGCTGGCTATAGTCCTCGCACCCATAACCGGGCCCAGAGGGCTTGGCGATGTTGCCCTTTTTATTTAGATTTATTTCGGGCCATGGCCCAGGCCAGTGTCCCCCTACCAACGATCGCCGGACAAAGGGGCGTAGATCAGGGTTTTTGTCCACAACCACTGACGGAAAATCGTGTGGAAAGGGAACTGATGTGGTTAATTCAGGTGGGTTTATTGCGGCGGGAGGTCGATGGCCAAGGCATTACCGACAGTTTTCGCCTCACGCCTTTGGCCAAACAAATTCTGAACCAATACCCTGGAGAACAAAGAAGTTTTCCTTCTCCCCCTTGGTGGGAACGTTTGCGGAATCGGTTTGCCTTCTGGCTCGCCCCCCTCATTACCCTACTGGGATATTGGTAGACCAAGCCCATTTATGGTGCTAGCCTCACCCGTTGCCATTGGCCATTAAGCAAATTAAACTGCAAACGGTCATGGAGACGACTAGGCCGGCCTTGCCAGAATTCGATGCGATGGGGAATGACCCGAAATCCTCCCCAATGGGGGGGCCGGGGGATAGTTTGGTTTTCATACTCCTTTTCCCAGCGGGCTAAATTGTCTTCTAACACCTGGCGATCGCCGACGATTTGACTTTGGGGAGAAGCCCAGGCCCCCAATTGGGAACCCCGGGGTCGGGACTGGAAATAGGCATCGGACTCGGCGGGGTCAATTTTTTCCACCCGACCATCCACCCGCACTTGCCTTTCTAGGGCTGCCCACCAAAAAACCAAGCCTGCCCAGGGATGGGCGGTCAATTGTTGCCCCTTGGCGCTGTCATAGTTGGTATAAAAAACAAAGCCCCGTTCATCCAGGCCCTTGAGCAAGACCATGCGTCCCACTGGATGGCCTTCCTCGGACAGGGTGCTCAAAGTCATAGCATTGGGCTCGGGCAACTCAGCGGCGATCGCCTGTTGGAGCCAAATGTGGAACTGGGCAAAGGGATGATCCGTTACTTCTGCTTCCGTTAACCCCCCTTGGGTATAGTTCAATCGCAAATCCGCTAGGGAAACCCCATCCATAAAGCTTGCGTCCTCTATCTAAGTGGCGATCTGTGACGGTCGACAGCTAACATAGGGGATTATGACATCATCTGCGGCGAGTCATGCCATCGATACCCTGATCGAAATGGCCCACCAAGGGGAAATTAATCCCTGGGACGTGTCAGTGATCGACGTGATTGATCGTTTTTTACAAGACTTAGGCATTCTCAGTAGTCTAGACCTTAGTTTTCAACAGCAAAATTTACCCCGTTCCGGCCAAGCTTTTCTCTGGGCATCCATGCTAGTGCGCTACAAAGCAGACACTCTCCACACATTGGAGCAGGAACCAGAAGAGATTTTACCTGAAGCTGAGTTGGAAGAATGGAACGAAGGCCAAAGCCCCCGGCTACCCAAAGATCTGGAAAATCGTTTACGTCGCCGCACCGCTGTCCCCCCCCTGCAACGTCGTCGGGTTACCCTAGCGGAATTGATCGATCAAATTGAGGCGATCGCCGTTGAGATCGAAAAAAGTGAACAAAAACCTAAACGGGTTAAACGAGCCCGACCCCAATCCCGGCGGGAAGCCCTACAAATCATCACCGAATTAGCCCACCAGGAAAATTTAACGGAGTTAGCAAGTCAATTGGAGCAATTTTTGCAAACCCGTCTGCCGGAGATTTTGCCCGATTTTCCCCATCGTCCCTGGGTAGATTTGGACACATTACTCCGTTGTTGGCATCATCACTTAGATCCAGATAAATTGCCAGACAAAAAAGATAAAGTTGGCGTATTTTGGGCTTTACTCCTCTTAAGCTCCCAATCTAAAGTTGCCCTTTCCCAGGAAGAGTTTTACGAAGATTTACAAGTTCAAATCATTGATCCTGAAGAAAATATACAGTTAACTTTAGATCGAGAAATAGAAACAGTAAACTTAGCCTAGTACATAAGCTTTTGTACTTAAGTGCTAAATATTTCTTAGTTGTAAGTCTAAAGATTTATATGAAGAGTTAGATGTCAATCGAGTTGCATATAGGTTCATTAAATCTTCGATGGAAATCAATTTGACTTCTATGGAATTAATTACCTGGATTTTTCGAGAACATTGACGACTAATTATCCAAACTTGCTTATGATCTTCATAAAACTCTTCAACTATTTTATCTGAAAACTCTATTCTGCCTTGCCTCAACTGATTACAGTAATTAGTGATTTGTTGATCTTTAAGGTTTTCAATATCTCCTTTTGCCAAGGTACAGTCATAAATAACTGACAGATTAGTAGTGCGAAAAAATCCGTCCGCCTTGCCAGCCTGTTTTTCACCAAGAAAACTTTTAATCGTTGAAACTCCCAGTAACCTCAATAATAAAAATGTATATTTTTCAAACTCTTGCCAGTCATTAGTGATAGCTAATATCTTAAAGAAGCTAGGGCAAATATCGAAATTATTTTCCCACGAGAAGTCTTTGGATTCTACTTCTATAGAGCTTGGTTGAGACAGGTTATCGGTGGAAACATGCATTTGTGCAGAGGCAATGCCTATAAGTTGATGTAATATGCGCTCAAACTCCAACATCTCATCTTCAAAAATTCTTATTTTTGATCCCACAAATTTGTCTCCGATCTTCTTACGTTGATCGATAACAATATACTTTGAACCATTTTTCGCTACCTTCAATTCAAAAAAATAATTATGGGAGCCTGAGAAATAGCGAGCTTTATGCAATAACTCTCTTTCTTCTCTCGTGTACCATTGCTCTGAATTATCCATTTTCCGTAATTATTGAGGATGATTTGATTCTAGACTTGATTTATGAGTGATCACCAAAATATTTTTACTGAGATCAGGCTACATTTTCCATAAGAGTTAATCGACGATTTAAACTAAGGGTATAAGTTACCCTTTTTTCAACCAGAGTTTCGTTGTCCATTATTGGTTTCTCTCCTTCGAGTGATCGACACAGCCATTACTAGGTTATTTCGGTGGGTATCTAAACAAAATTACACGGCGATCGCCATTGGGGAGGAGAGGCCTGAGTCTGCCCATGGTTAGGATATGGGACCGATCAGATTCTCTGGCCAGGGCAACCCTTTGCTACAGTTGAATTGGTTACAAATCGTTAAAGTTCCGTCCCGCTGTTAAAAGTCTATGTTTGATGCCTTAGCCGATCGCCTTGAAGATGCCTGGAAGAAGCTCCGGGGTCAGGACAAAATTAGTGAAAGCAATATCAAAGAGGCACTGCAGGAAGTCAGAAGGGCCCTGTTGGCGGCGGACGTGAATCTCCAGGTGGTCAAGGGTTTTATTAAAGACGTTGAGCAAAAAGCCCTCGGTGCGGATGTGATCAGTGGGGTTAACCCTGGGCAACAGTTCATCAAAATTGTTTACGACGAATTGGTGGCGTTGATGGGGGAAAGCAATGTCCCCCTCGCCCAGGCAGAGAAAGCTCCCACCGTCATTCTCATGGCCGGTTTACAGGGGACAGGGAAAACCACCGCCACAGCAAAATTGGCCCTTTATCTCCGTAAGGAAAAACGCTCTGCGCTAATGGTGGCCACCGACGTTTATCGCCCCGCCGCCATTGACCAGCTCAAGACCCTGGGGCAACAGATCGATGTACCCGTGTTTGACTTGGGTAGTGATGCCAATCCGGTGGAAATTGCCCGCCAAGGGGTAGAAAAAGCCAGGGAATTGGGGGTAGATACGGTCTTAATCGACACCGCCGGTCGTTTGCAGATTGATCCCCAAATGATGGCGGAGTTGGCGGAAATCAAACAGGTTGTTAGGCCCGACGACACCCTGCTGGTGGTGGATGCCATGACGGGGCAAGAGGCGGCTAATTTAACCCACACTTTCCACGAGCAAATTGGCATTACCGGGGCAATTTTAACCAAACTGGATGGGGATACCAGGGGGGGGGCGGCCCTATCGGTGCGGCAAATTTCTGGTCAGCCGATTAAATTCGTCGGGGTAGGGGAAAAGGTGGAGGCCCTGCAACCCTTCTATCCTGATCGCCTAGCCAGTCGCATTTTAAACATGGGGGATGTGCTGACCCTGGTGGAAAAAGCCCAAGAGGCGATCGATGTGGGAGATGTGGAGAAGTTACAGAACAAAATTCTACAGGCCACCTTCGATTTTGATGATTTCCTCAAGCAAATGCGCTTTATGAAGAATATGGGTTCCCTAGGGGGCCTGCTGAAAATGATTCCCGGCATGAATAAGCTCAGTAGTGGCGACATCGAAAAAGGAGAAAAAGAACTCAAGCGCACCGAAGCCATGATTAGTTCCATGACTACCGAGGAAAGAAAGAATCCCGATTTATTGGCTAAATCCCCCAGCCGTCGTCGTCGCATAGCCCAGGGTTCAGGGCATAGTGAAACTGATGTATCCAAACTAATCACCAATTTCACTAAGATGCGGACCATGATGCAACAAATGGGTATGGGGGGAATGCCTGGGGCAATGCCGGGAATGGGAGCGATGCCAAGCATGGGGGGAGGTATGTTTGGTGGTCAGCCAGGCCCCGGTTTCCGGGGTTACAAAGGTGGTGGCGGTAAACCGAAAAAGAAAAAGAAGAAAAAAGGCTTTGGCCAGCTTTAATATCTTATTAGCCCAGCCTTATTCTGCTCCCTAAATTGACCACTCAGTGGGCAATGGTAAGCAAGTTTTGGCTTGACTTCTTTGCAAAATTAGGAGAAGTTAATGATATTTCTCTAGGCTTATTTGCAAACATGTTTTATTAATTAAATCTGTTGTCAAAAACACCGATAAGACGACTAATTTTAGCTGTTTCGAGAAAAATTAGATTCAGATTTGACTATTCCTACATACTATAGTCAATCAAAGTAAGATTGAGACGACTAACTCCTTTACCAAAGACGCTTTTAGCTCCGTTCAGTGTCTTACTTTCAATTAAATTAACTATAAAGCAAATAATTAAGGTTTTGCCGATAGCTTGAATTGGCTGGAAGTTTTCCCAAAACAGGTAAAATCATTTACACTGAAATTGCTTTGTTTAATTTTTAGGGATTATTCCTGGTGCTCACTGCTCAATCTGAATACGTTAAAAAACTCCGTCCTCTTTTGCCACCGGAAGCGTTCCAAGCCGATCCCAATAAATTAGTTATTTTAGGTTTAAACCTAGGTATTTACGTTGCGGGACTAACCATCGCTCGTCATCTCAATCAGTGGCCCGTGCAATGGCTTTGGTTATTTTTGCCCATGGCCATATTGATGGGTAATAGTGTAACTGTATTTTTGTTTGGTAGCCATGACCTGATGCACGGTAGTGTGCTCAAAAAACGTTCTAAGACTTCCTATTTTATTAGTTTGTTAGGTCTTTCCCTCTGGTGGATGCCCCCTAGCCAATGGCGATCGCTCCATAATCAGGTTCATCATAACAACACCAATAGTTTGCGGGATCCTGACCGTAATTATCTGCATCAACAGCCGCAAACCTGGGGTAAATGGATTCATCACTTGTTTGCCCCCTCAGGAGAAGTTAATCTCCTTTGGTTAATTTTTGGCATGGGTACTGCTTGGGGTGTGCATAATTTTCGTAATCTGATCTCAGTGCTTTTCTTTACTGGTGGTAACGCCGATTTTGTTCCGGCTTCTTTTACGGTTAAAGCCCAAGATCGCCAAAGAATTTGGTTGGAATTAGTGGCCATAGTGGCAGTGCATATAAGCATTTTATTTTATTTGCAATTTCAATTAGTTCCAATTATTTTGGGCTACTTTTTGCCAATTTTTCTGGGTCATGCCATGGGAATGTTTTATATCTACACCAATCATTTAGCTTGCCCGATGACGGACATTAATGATCCTTTGGTTAATAGTGTTTCTTTGCGGATGCCCAAGCTGTTTGATTGCTTGCATTTTAATTTTTCTTACCACACAGAGCATCATTTATTTCCCGACGTAAATTCTGATTATTATCCTTTGGTGCAGGATTTGCTGCAAACCCATTATCCTGGGCAAATGAATTTGTTGACTGCCAAAGAAGCCTGGAAAATGTTACTGGAAACTCCCCGCCATTACCAAGGGGAAACAACTCTAGTGGGCTATAACGGTGCTGGGGCGATCGCCTGTCCGTTGCCCAGACAATCGAGCCAATGCCCCGGCAATGCGGCGACGGAAAAGGTAAAAATTTCGGCAGTGTAAGGTAAAGCTTTGATATTTTGGGGGTTTGATGGTTAATCATTGACCCCCTTTGATAAATTTCCATGAACATTGCCACGTTACTAGAACCCTATAGAACTTCTGGGGTTAACTTAGGTCTAGACCGTATTCACAATTTGCTACAAAAACTAGGCAATCCCCAAGCAAAAGTGCCCTATGTCCATGTAGGAGGTACCAATGGTAAGGGATCGGTGTGTGCCTATCTGTCCAGTGTGTTGGCGGAAGCGGGCTATAAAGTGGGTCGCCACACTTCTCCCCATTTAATTGATTGGACAGAAAGGGTCTGCGTCAATAACGTTGCCATTGATAACGATACTTTGACAGATGTGTTGCAACAGGTAACGGCGATCGCCAAGGCGGATGGTGCTGATCTCCCAACTTTGTTTGAGGTGTTCACGGCGGCGGTGTGGCTTTATTTTGCCCAGGCAGAGGTGGACATTGCTGTGATGGAAGTGGGGCTGGGGGGCAGACTGGATGCCACCAACGTCCCCGAACCCTGTTTGCTGAGTGTGATCACTTCCCTTAGCCGGGAGCATTGGCAGGTTTTGGGCCCCACCGTAGCCCACATTGCCAGGGAAAAAGCTGGCATTCTCAAAGCCCAGAGGCCGGTATTTTTGGGCAACATTCCCGTAGAGGCCCAAGGGGTTTTTCAAGAACGCATTGCCGAATTACATTGCCCCGATTATTGGATTGCCCCCGCCATTGCCACGGAAAAAAATGGTCAGCCCTGGGCTAGCTGGCAAGGTTTTGAGTATCCCTTAGCCCTATTGGGAGATTTTCAGTTACAAAATTCGGCCTTGGCGATCGCCGCTTTGCAGGAATTAAAGCAACAGGGTTGGGATAAATTAACGCCGGAGATTATCCAACGGGGCATGGGTAAAGCTGTCTGGCCCGGGCGATTGCAATGGGTGAATTACGGCGAACAAAAATTATTGCTGGATGGAGCCCATAATCCAGCGGCGGCCAAAGCTTTGGCCGATTATACCCATGGTTTAGTTGATCGATCGGATAATTACCTACCCACCATTACCTGGGTGATGGGTATGCTCAGCACCAAAGAACATGACCAAATTTTTCAGCATTTACTGCGCCCTGGCGATCGCCTATTATTGGTGCCGGTGCCGGATCATGACAGTGGGGATTTATCAACATTGGAGCAGTTAGCCTGGCAGATCATGCCAGAGTTAAAGCAGGTTACACTGTTTGATGATTGTTTTACAGCCCTAGAAAGTTTAAAGAAAATCAACGAAAATTCTAAACAATTGACTGTTCTCTGTGGTTCCCTTTATTTAGTGGGCTACTTTTTAAAAGGATTGCCACTTTCCCACTAATTATTTCTAGAAATTCTGCCCTGATTTAATCCAATTGATATTATTGCTATCATCGGTTTATTCCGCTTAACTACCCCGGTACCCGTGGTCATTTTGCCAAACCACATCGCCCCTTGCGCCAAGGATAATGCAGAAAAACTAATCCCCACCAGACTTTCATTAATTTTTAGGATAAATAAATTGATTAAACTACTTATTTATTTTGTTATTCTTCCCATCGCTATTTTCCTCCTGGGAAATCAACCCGCTATGGCAGTGTCGCAGGCTGACAATACCCCTGCGGTTTTAGTTTGTTTTTCCGGGGGGCAAGAAGTTTTTCGTAAAAATGTGGTAGAGGGCCCCTTTGCTGATGAGTATAAATTCGCCCATGAAATAAAAGTTTCCGACAACGAAGGAGAACACTGGGTTAATTTTGGCGGAGGCATGTGTGTGATTGATCAAGGGGAAGTTTTCAATAAAAAACAGTTAAAATTAACAGATAATTTAAATTGTTATTCAGGAGCAAAAAAAGTAGTAACTTTTGATGTTTATGGGGAAGAAACAACCATTGATGAATACGTTGAAGGTAGAACATTTCTAGCGAAAGCCAATGGCAGTGCAATTTCTTCCAATTCAATTCACCAATATTTATTATTCGGTAGTGGAACCTGCATTGGAGAAGAAATAGGGGAAGATTGACGGGAATGTTAACCGAATAATTGATATTTGGTTATGGTGGCGATCGCCGATTGTTAGTGCCGGACCATGACAGGCTTCATTCATGGGAGCAATTTTGCTCTTTTCCGGCTGGTTGATAGGATGGGGGCGTTTAATCATACTCCTCAACTGCTATGAATGCGCCCTTATTAACCTCCTATCTACACCATCAGCGGCCAGAAACGGACATTCTGACAGAACTAGGCACTGACCCTTTATTGGGACTCACAGCGGAAGAAGTGGCCTTCCGTTACGAGAAATATGGGCGCAACGAATTGAAATTTAAACCGGGCAAACCAGCCTGGTTACGCTTTCTCTTGCAATTTCATCAGCCATTACTCTACATCTTGATCATTGCTGGTACAGTCAAAGCTTTTCTCGGTTCCTGGACCAATGCTTGGGTAATTTGGGGCGTAACGTTAATTAACGCCATCATTGGTTATGTCCAAGAAGCAAAGGCAGAAGGGGCGATCGCCTCTTTGGCCAAGGCAGTAACAACAGAAGCCACTGTGTTGAGGGAGGGGCAAACTTTACGAATTCCTTCCCAGGATTTAGTAATCGGCGACGTGGTGTTTCTAGCGTCGGGGGATAAGGTACCAGCGGATTTACGTTTACTCAAGGTACGGAATCTCCAGGTGGACGAGTCGGCTTTAACGGGGGAAGCGGTGCCGGTGGAAAAGGCGGTGGAACTTTTACCAGAGGAAACCCCCCTCGCAGAAAGGTTAAACATGGCCTATGCGGGTAGTTTTGTCACCTTTGGCCAGGGAACTGGGGTGGTGGTAGCCACGGCCAATGCTACGGAAATGGGGCAAATTTCCCAATCCATGGAAAACCAAGTCAGTCTCATGACTCCTTTGACCCGTAAGTTTGCCAAATTTAGCCACACATTACTCTATGTAATCCTTACTTTGGCGGCGTTTACCTTTGCGGTGGGTTGGGGCAGGGGTGGTGCCCCCAAGGATATGTTCGAAGCGGCGGTGGCTTTGGCCGTCAGTGCCATTCCCGAAGGTTTACCCGCTGTGGTCACCGTTACCTTGGCGATCGGGGTGAATCGCATGGCCAAGCGGAATGCCATTATCCGCAAACTACCAGCGGTGGAGGCTTTGGGCAGTGCAACGGTGGTCTGCTCAGATAAAACCGGCACCCTAACAGAAAATCAGATGACGGTGCAGGCAGTATACGCGGGGGGAAAACATTATGAAGTCAGCGGTGGTGGCTACAGTCCCAAAGGGGAATTTTGCCAAGTCATGGCCGAAGATGCAGATAAGGCTAAGGCTCTCCTGGATGCCATCCCCCCGGTGTTAGCGGAATGTTTACTCGCTGGCATTCTCTGCAATGATTCCCAGTTGGAACATCGAGGAGATGATTGGGCTGTGGTAGGGGATCCCACGGAGGGGGCGTTACTGGCTTCGGCGGCCAAGGCTGGTTTTAGTCAAGCGGGGTTAGCAAGTCAAAAACCTCGTTTAGATTCCATTCCCTTTGAGTCGGATTACCAATATATGGCTACCCTCCACGATGGGGATGGGCGAATAATTTACGTTAAAGGCTCGGTGGAGTCGTTACTGCAACGGTGTGACGCCATGCTCCTCGATGACGGTCAAATGGTTGGCGTTGATCTAGTGGAGATTGAGCAAAATGTTGAGAATATGGCCGAGCAGGGCCTACGGGTATTAGCCTTTGCCAAAAAAACAGTGGAGCCCCATCATCACGCCATTGACCACGGGGATATTGAAACGGGGTTGGTATTTTTGGGTTTGCAGGGCATGATTGACCCGCCCCGACCGGAGGCCATTGCCGCAATCCACGCCTGTCATAGCGCTGGCATTCAAGTCAAAATGATTACTGGCGACCATATCAGCACCGCCCAGGCGATCGCCAAACGGATGGGTATTGCCGCTGAAGAGGATGGCATTGCTTTTGAAGGACGACAGTTGGCAACCATGGGTCCGGCAGAATTGGCCCAAGCCGCTGAAGATAGTTGCGTGTTTGCCAGGGTAGCTCCGGCGCAGAAACTACAACTGGTGGAAGCTTTACAGGAAAAGGGTCACATTGTCGCCATGACGGGGGATGGGGTGAATGATGCCCCAGCTTTAAAACGGGCTGACATTGGCATTGCCATGGGTAAAGGGGGGACGGAAGTGGCCCGGGAATCCTCCGATATGTTACTCACGGACGATAATTTTGCCTCCATTGAAGCGGCGGTGGAAGAAGGACGCACCGTTTACCAAAATCTCCGTAAGGCGATCGCCTTTTTATTGCCGGTCAATGGCGGGGAATCCATGACCATTTTGCTCAGTGTTTTGCTAGCACGGGCTCTGCCTATCCTTTCCCTACAGGTGCTGTGGTTAAACATGATTAATTCCATCACCATGACCGTGCCCCTAGCCTTTGAAGCCAAATCGCCAGGCATTATGCAAAAGCCTCCCCGCAACCCCAATGAGCCCCTAATTACGAGGAAGTTACTACACCGTATTTTGCTGGTGTCCGTGTTTAACTGGATTCTGATTTTTGGGATGTTTGAATGGGTCAATCGCACCACTGGCAACATCGATTTAGCGAGAACCATGGCTATCCAAGCCCTCGTGGCCGCTAGGGTAATTTACCTGCTCAGTATTAGCCAGTTAGGTCGGAGTTCTCTTGGCTATATTATGGGTCAACGTAAAACCATTACCCAAGCTCCAATTTTATTACTTGGCATTACGATCGCCTTGGCTCTGCAAATTGGTTTCAGTCAACTGCCATTTATGAATGTATTGTTTAAAACTGCTCCGATGGATTGGCAACAATGGGCCATTTGTTTACTGCCGATGATTCCCATGGTTCCCGTGGCTATTGTGGCTAACAGCCTTGATCCTTAACCACTGTTGGGGATTCCTAGGCCCCGCCGTAGCGGCGAAAACCTTAAAATTAAACCGATGCAATCCAAAATTTTGTTTGATCCTAGGCAATGCAATTAGAAGATACTATTGCGGCGATCGCCACCGCCATTGTGCCCCAACAGGGGAGCATCGGGGTAGTGCGACTATCGGGACCAAAATCCCTGGCCATTGCCAAAACTTTATTCGATGCACCGGGCAACCAAACCTGGGAGAGTCATCGTATTTTGTACGGCCTTGTACGTCATCCCCAGACCAAAACGGCGATCGATGAGGCATTGCTGTTGTTGATGCTAGCGCCCCGTTCCTACACCAAGGAAGATGTGGTGGAATTCCAGTGCCATGGTGGCATTATGCCGGTGCAACAGGTTTTACAACTGTGTTTAGAACAGGGAGCAAGGCTGGCCCAACCGGGGGAATTTAGTTTGCGGGCATTTCTCAATGGTCGGTTAGATTTAACCCAGGCCGAAAGCATTAGTGAATTGGTAGGGGCCCAATCTCCCCAGGCGGCGGCGATCGCCTTGGCGGGGTTACAGGGTAAATTAGCCCAGCCGATCCGGGATTTGCGTAACACCTGTTTAGATATTTTGGCGGAAGTGGAAGCCCGCATTGATTTTGAAGACGATTTACCGCCCCTGGATGAAGATTCAATTCGCCAGCAATTGCAGCACTTGTACCAACAATTGGAGAAGATTTTAAACACAGCCCAGCGGGGGGAATTACTCCGCACCGGCTTAAAAGTGGCCATTGTCGGACAGCCTAATGTGGGGAAATCCAGCTTGCTCAATGCCTGGAGTCGTACAGATCGGGCGATTGTCACCGACCTACCGGGCACAACGAGGGACCTGGTGGAATCCCAACTGGTGGTAGAAGGCATTCCCATCCAGGTATTGGATACAGCAGGTATACGGGAAACAGCGGATCAAGTGGAGCAAATCGGGGTGGAACGCTCCCGCAAGGCGGCCCAGCAGGCGGATTTAGTCTTGTTGACGGTGGATGCCCATCAGGGTTGGACAGAAGCGGATCAATTGATTTACGAGCAAGTCAAAGACCGACCTTTGATTTTAGTCATTAACAAAATTGATTTAGGCCGGGCTGATTTGGTTAGTTATCCACCGGGAATTACCAACATAGTACTAACTGCCGCCGCCGCCAATCTAGGCATTGAAGCTTTGGAAAATGCCATTATTGAGCAGGTTAATCAAACCAATTTATCGCCCCAGAATTTGGACTTTGCCATTAACCAAAGGCAAGCGGCAATTTTAACGGAAGCTCAACTAGCGCTCAAGCAGTTACAACAAACCCTCGCGGAACAGTTACCCCTAGATTTTTGGACCATTGATTTGCGCTTAGCCATTAATGCCCTTGGGCAAGTGACGGGGGAAACGGTAACTGAATCGGTGTTGGACCGTATTTTTAGCCGTTTTTGCATTGGCAAGTGATGGTGAAATTTTGTTGGCTCCATCCTGACCAATGACCATTTCAACGCTCAATTATTTTGGTTAGCAACGAATTTATTAACCAGTTCAACGTCAATGTCTAACTCCTTAGCAATTTCGGCAATTGTAAGACCTAATTTTTTCAGCAGGGGTATGGTTTCTAATTTCGCCTCCAGCCTACCTTCTAGTTTGCCCTCTAATTTCCCCTCTAGTTTGCCTTTGAGTAAGCCTCGTTGTTCCCCTTCCCGTAAGATTTCTTGATAAACCGCGGATTCCTTCACAATTTCACTCCTTAAAATTGTCTTGATAATGTCAGGCGACAGCAGAATTCCTCCAAAAACAGAAGTTGCTGCCATAAGATTGGCCTTAACTCGATTATCCTCAATCTGTTCCAGCACATTCACCACTTCCCTCAATTCTAATGCGGGGTCAGAGGTCTGCGTCAATACTGCTAGGGGCAACAACCCTGGACTTTGGAGAAATGCTTCCGATGGTTGCTCCCAGAGCCGAATCACTTGATAACGGTGCAAAGTCTCCCCCACTTGAAAACTGTCCTGATAAACCAAGTCATTACTACTGGGTTTCAAGTAGATGACAAATTGGTGCATCGTCTTCTGGGGGAAACGGCGGTAAACCCTCACCCGATAGTCCAACATCCGAAAGCCCATGGTGGGGTCGGGTTCCGTTTGGAATTCCAGGTGCAACACCAAGTCTTCCGATTGCTCCAAAATCAGAGAATCAGCCCGAATTGGCTCCAGGGATAGTTCCGTCGGACTGAGCTTGGTCAATTTGATTGGTCGTCCCAATAACCACGCGGCATAGTCTTCAGAAAAGGATTCGGCCAGGAATTTGCAGAGATTGTCAAACATAGCCAAATTCTACCGGCGATCGCCGTTTGGAATGAATTATTTCCCTGGACAATTAATGGCTTTGAATTGAAGCGGTTCAGCAGGGCCAACCCAGCCAAGGGGCTTAGGGGAAGGTTGTCGCTCAAACGTCACCTGACAGTCTTGACCATAGTTGATGGTCTGATTTTCTAGGTCTATGGATTTCAACGTTGCCGCCACGTCAGGATTCTCTTTAACATAGTTGACCATTACCTCCAAATCTTTAACGTTCTGATATTGAGGGGGCAAAGCGGCGATCGCCATCGGGGAAAAAGAGAAAGAAATCAGTATGGGGATAATTTGCTTCATGTTATGGGTGCCCATGGTTCCGCTTTACCTTACATTGAAACAAGGGTGTCAACCTCAAAAATAATACAACTCTATAAAAAATTGTTTTTATTTCTTCATCAATGGCTCCAATGACATTAATACTTAGAATTAAAGATGCCAAAGCTTTCCTCGGCTTACCCCGGTCATTGTAGTCAGATTTACGGCGCCCTTATTCCGAGTAAATTTGTTTATTCAATCTCTACCAATTGATAAGTTAATTGATAAATTTTATGACTACTCCCCTTTCTTGGCAAGCTTTAGCAGAATTTGCTGATGATCAAATTGACACCATCAATGGCCCTACCAATGCCCAGGCAACTTTACGGCTATTTGGCCAACCGGAGGATGCTGTGCGAGTTACCCTTTATCGGGATAACCATGCTTGGTGCCCCTACTGCCAGAAGGTTTGGTTATGGTTGGAAGAAAAACAAATACCCTACCAAATCAAAAAGGTGACCATGTTTTGCTATGGAGAAAAAGAAGCTTGGTATAAAAAATTAGTGCCGTCGGGAATGCTACCGGCATTGGAATTGGATGGCAGGTTTTACACTGAAAGTGATGACATTCTAATTGCTCTGGAAAAAGCTTTTGGTCCTCTGCTCTGGGCCATGGAAGATCCTTTGGTTTTACCCTTGAGAAAACTGGAAAGACTATTATTTAGAGCCTGGTGTAATTGGCTCTGTTACCCCGCCATGTTTCCGGGGACAGATCAACGGAATCAACAACAGTTTCAACAGGTGGTAGATCAAGTGGAAAAAGCATTGGAAAAATTGCCTGGCCCCTATTTTTTACCGGAATTTAGCACTGCTGATATCGTTTTTATTCCCTACGTGGAGCGCATGCATGCCAGCTTGTTTTATTACAAAGGCTATTCCCTGCGGGAGCGGAATCCCCGCTTAAAAGATTGGTTTGCGGCGCTGGAAACCCGGATGACCTATAGAGGCACCCAGAGCGATTTCCATACCCATGCCCACGATTTACCACCCCAAATGGGGGGATGTTATTCCAATGGCAGTGATCAGGCCAAACGGAATCAACAGCGGGTGGACAATGGCCCTTGGTTTGGTTTACCCGATGCCACCTATCCCGAACCACAAAATGTTAAGCAGGAGGCGATCGCCAGGGTGATGAAACATCGCGCAAATATTATCAAGGTCAATGGCCATGACCAGGGGGAAAGTTTTGACCAAGCCCTGCGCTGTGGGTTGACTCTGTTAGCTACGGGGGAAGTATGTACGCCTCCCCAGGGTACAGACCAGGCTTTGCGTTATCTGCGGGATCGCATTAATGTGCCCAGGGATATGTCCATTTACGCGGCCAGGCATCTCCGGCAAGCATTGGAAACCACCGCTGGTTTGGTGGGGCATAGCCAAGGAGAACCCATTCCAGTGCGCCATCGTCGGGATCAGGACCCAGCTAATTTTCGCTGATCCACCGTCGGTTTTGGGGCCCGTTCCAGGGCGGCGATCGCCCCTTGGCAGTCTTGGAATATTTCCAGAGAAGCCTGTTGCTGGCCAAAACAGAGTTCCTGGTGAATGGTGAAAAGGGTGTTATAGGCGGCTGCCTGGGGTAATTGCTCCGTCAGGCGCTGATATTCCCGGTCGGTGCGGGAGGGAGTTTGTTCCGCCACCTGTTGATCCTGCAACATTTGCAACATCGCCAAATATAAATAGCGGCAGGCTTGGTAATAATCTCCCTGGCGGGCCGCTTGTTGGGCCGCTTTGATCCAATGGTTAACTCCGGGATTCGGGGGCGAAAAATGGGGACTTAGATCAACTTTGCTCAAATTATGCCAATATCTCTGCCAAGTTTTGCGATTAAACCAAATAGCGGCGATCGCCAGGGCAATGCCTAGCCATAGCAGGCCATGGAAAATCAATGCTTCCCACCACTCCCAGTTAGGAACGTCCAGCCTCGGTATGGGCGGCACCCCCTGCCAGAGGCGATCGGTCTGCCAAGTCAACCATTCCCGTCCATTTTGGGTTAACTGTTGCAGTTCCCAGGCAAGGTTACTTTTTTGATAGGTGGCGGCCATGGCAATGATTCCAACAATGGGGGAGAAAAGCCTTAACCAATGGGATTGCGGACCTTAATGAGGTCAATGGCCCTGGTTACGCTTTCGGGGAAAACCACCACCAGACCTTTTTCTTCCACCTGGTCCAATGCCTTATTCAAAGCTATGGTTTCGTCCAAAATTACTTCGTAGGAGGCTCCGGGATTTTCCTGCAAAATACCTTTGACAATCAAATCCGCCGTTTCTCCCTCGCTCCGGCCCCGCTTATCATCGTCTTCCTTGACAATGATTCGGTCAAATACCTGGGCCGCAATTTGCCCCAACTCAATCAAATCACTATCCCGGCGATCGCCAGGGCCCCCCACTACGCCAAACCTTTGCCCCTGCCAATTTTTAACAAAATCTCCCACCGCTCGATAACCGGCCGGATTGTGGGCGTAGTCCACTAGGGCATGGTGCTGCCCCAAATTAAACAAATTCATTCTTCCGGGAGTCTGTTCTGCTGATGTGGTAAAAGTCCTTACTCCTTGGCGGATAACCTCCACATCCAAACCATTAACAAAGGCAGCAAGACAAGCGGCCAAAGCATTGGCAATCATAAAGGGTGCCATGCCCCCCATGGTCATGGGAATTAACTTGGCCTGCTCCACCCGCAGAGTCCAGGAACCCTCCAAAATTGACAGGTAGCCGGATTCATACACCGCCGCAATGCCATTCCGCCGTACATGGGCTTGGATAATGGGATTATCGGGGTTCATAGAAAAATAAGCCACCTTTGCCTTCACCTTATCGGCCATGGCCGCCACTAGGGGATCGTCCGCATTGAGCACTGCGTAACCGCTGGGATCCACCACTTCGGCAATGACGGATTTAACTTTGGCCATCTGTTCAATGGTGTCAATATCCCCCAGCCCCAGGTGATCCGCCGCCACATTCAGCACTACCCCCACGTCACAGCTATCAAAGGCTAAACCTGCCCGCAAAATTCCGCCCCGGGCCGTTTCCAACACCGCCACTTCCACCGTGGGATCCCGTAAAATCACCCCAGCACTCTGGGGCCCAGTGTTATCGCCCTTTTCTACACAATACTCATTGATGTAGATGGCATCGGTGCTGGTGTAACCCACCGTTTTGCCCGTTTGCCGATAAATGTGGGCCAGTAAACGGGTGGTGGTGGTTTTGCCATTGGTGCCCGTCACCGCCAAAATGGGAATGCGGCTGGGGGTCCCGGGGGGAAATAGCATATCCAACACCGGGGCAGCCACGTTGCGGGGTAAACCTTGGCTTGGGGCCACATGCATACGAAAACCGGGGGCAGCATTAACTTCCACAATTACCCCATTGGTTTCCCGCAGGGGCTTACTGATGTCGGAGGTCACCACGTCGATGCCGGCAATGTCCAGCCCAATTACTTTAGCTACCCGTTCCATTAACCAGATATTTTCCGGGTGAATATCATCGGTGCGGTCAATGGCAATGCCTCCGGTGCTTAGGTTAGCGGTGGCCCGTAGGTAAACCACTTCATCCTTGGGTAACACACTATCCAAGTTATACCCCTGGCGTTCCATCACATCTATCGCCGTTTTATTGACCACGATTTTGGTGAGGATATTATCATGGCCATCGCCCCGATTGGGATCCTGGTTAGTTTTCTCGATCAACTCACTAATGGTGGAACTCCCATCCCCAGTCACATGGGCTGGAATCCTCTCCGCCACCGCCACCAGTTTGCCATTGACTACTAGCACCCGATGGTCACTGCCTTCGTAGTAACGCTCCACAATGATGGCACGACTTTTGGACTCCTCGGCGGCCAAATCATAGGCGGCGATCGCCTCCTGCCAATGACGGACATTGATGGTGATGCCCCGGCCATGGTTGCCATCCAGGGGTTTAATCACTACGGGATAGCCCCCCACATCGTTAATGGCTTCCTCAAGATCGTCAAAATATTGGATGGTGGTGCCCCGGGGAACGGGAATGCCCGCATCCTGCAAAATCGTCTTGGTGCCCTCCTTATCGCAAGCTAGTTCTACCCCGAGAATGCCGGAATGGGAACTGAGGGTCGCCTGGATTCTCTGTTGATATACCCCATAACCCAACTGCACCATGGCCCTAGCGCTGAGCAACATCCAAGGAATTTTGCGGGCTTCCGCTTCCGTAACAATGGTTTCCGTGCTGGGTCCCAGGGCCGAGTTAGCCCCTAAATCCCGCAAATCTTCCAGATCCTTTTCCAACTCCAACCTGGGATAATCCCCTGTGTCTACTAAGGAACGACATAAACGCACCGCTGCCCGGCCAGCGTAACGTCCCGCCTGCTCATCCACATACTCATAGACAACGTTATAAACGCCTGGGGTGGAAGTTTCCCTGGTGCGGCCAAAACCCGCCGTCATTCCCACCAACTCCTGCAGTTCCAGGGCCACATGCTCGACAATATGACCCATATAAGTCCCTTCTTTTACCCTTTCCAAAAATCCCCCCTGGTATCCCGGCGAGCAGAAGTGTTCCACCAGGGAAGGCAAAACCTTGATCAATCCCTCATAGAAACCGGGAATACTGTTGGAGGGCCGCTCTGCCAAATCCTCCAGATCTAGGCGCATCACAATGAGCTTCTTGCGTCGAATACTCCAATAGTTAGGGCCGCGGAGAGTCAGAGTTTTAAGAATTTTCATGATCTGTGTCAGTCAAGAACCAATGCAAGAAGCACAACACGCCGACTATCATTCTCAAGCTAGGCCTCTGACTGAAACTGTTCGCTGTGAACAATTGATCCGAGGGGCCCACTGGGGCCGAGAAGTCATACCGGCCCTGTCTTACCCCCTAGACTACCCGAGGAAATGCCCGTTGTTTGCCCTGATGGTAAACTTCCCCGTGGACAAGGATGTTAAGGCGTAAATTATGGAGACTTAGGGGAGCATTGGCCCCCACTAGGGCGGCATTGGTGTAGCTCATGTCCCTGGCATCTACAAAGGACACCGTCCCCTGGCCGATCACTTTAACGGAACCGTCCCGCTCGAACATAGCGCAGGTATCTTCATCAATACCCAAACCCAGCAGTTCAGGGTGGGTAGAAATGGCACTCAACAGTCGAGCCATGCGGTTACGGTTATGGAAATGCTGGTCTACGACGATCTCCGGCACAATGCCCAGCCCCACTGCCATATCCACCAAAGCCCGATTCGGCCATTCGCCACTACTACCCCCGGCAATCATGTGATGCCCCATCACCGCCGCCCCAGCACTGGTACCTGCTAAACTGATTTCCCCGTTATGTACCCGTTGACGGATGCGGTCCATCAGGGGCGTGTCTGCTAACAGGCCACAGAGACGCAACTGGTCTCCCCCGGTCATGAAAATGCCTGTACACTGTTCCACGAATTCTCGATAACCACTGTCGTCCCCCTGGGAACGGTCACGGATGTCCAAGACTTTTAGCTCTTTTACCCCCATGTCACCAAAGATAGTCTGATATCTTTCCCCAATTAACAAAGGCTCCCGAGAGGCAGAAGGAATGATACCGATAATGGCTTCGGTGCCACCGGAACGCGACCAAAATGTTTGCAAAATTTCACGGCCGTGAACTTTATCTTCTGCACCACCAATAATCAGGATGGCTGGTTGGAAGGATAGGGGCATTGTCAACTCTTAGGGGTTCAGTTCTCTGATCAGCAGACTAATATTATCTTGACCGGACAAAGAAAAAAAGTCCATGCCAAGAGTTTTTGCGGGCATTTTGACAACGATTGGAACTGGTTGATGTCTTCCGAATCTCCGGATCTAATTAGCACTTTTCTCCGGCAGAGTTGGCACATTGTTACCGCCGCCGACCAAATATTGTTAAACCAGCTTACAACCCAAGTCAAATTGGGCTAATCCGAGCCCCCGTGAGGATTAACTGGGGGGATTTTCCGGTGGAGTGCTGGGTTCAGTTTCGGGGACTGGGGTTGCTGGGGCATTAATGACATCCTTAGCGCTTAGGCCGTCCGTTTGGATTCCTAAAAACCAGAGAGCGGAGGCCGCTTCCCCCCTGTTTACGGAGCGCTGGGGTTGAAAAATGGTGATGTAACCAAACACTCTTTTGAGGTTGGCTTGATCCCCATTTTGGAAGTCTGCGGCTAGGGCGGGCCAAATATTGGGATTGATTTTGGCGGCATCCTGAAAGCCCCAGGTTTCTTTGATATTTTCCAGACTGGCATTGGGCAGGGCCCGGCGGTGGTCTAGGGGCACTTTCCAACGGACTAAATCTTCCCTGGTTAGGGGCGCATCGGGACGAAACTGGCTGGCGGTGGGATCGCTGGTGAGACTAGAGGGAATTAAACCAGCATCGGCTAAACCTTGAATTTGGGCGAAGTCGGGGTGGGTGGGCGGTACATCGGTGAAAAGGGCGGTAGCGTTGCTAGGGGCGGGTCGGATTTGTTTACTAGGTTGGTTAGCAAAAAAAACGTTATTGGCCTGGAATAACCAGCGGGCAAATTCCCCCCGACTGATGTTACTTTGGGGCGCAAATTCCTGCCCTGTCTTGGCTTGGACTATGCCCAATTCACTTAAATCTTGAATTTCTTCCCTTCGGCGATCGCCGACTTGGTTGAGATCACTGAAAGCACCTGAGGAAAGGGTGACAGTGGTTGTGGGCTCCGGGGTGGCGGGGGTATCCGGCTCCGTTGGTTCTGGGGTTGGGGTTGGGGAAATAGTGGTGGTGGTGCTGGGGGAACTGCCCAGGGAGGGATTAGCAGCAAAACGATCCTGCAATGCCTGGTTGCCACTACAGGCCCCCAACAGGGCGCAAAGTCCGACAATTAAATAAGAAAAAAACGACGAAGATTTCTGAGCCATCGGCGGCACTGCTGGCTAAATTGGGCAAACTTTTTGAGCAACAGGGGAGTAATACCCCCATAGATCCTATCAAATCGGTAATGGAATAGTAGATCCAGCACGTCGTCATAGTCGAGGTAGCTAAGATAGGTGACCCCCAAATCAATTTGGCGATCGCCGAATTCGAGATAGACCCGTTGACTTAAATTTTCTGTCCGTTGCCAGGGTTCAGCGAAATGGGCTTTCATGGCCTGCTCATATTTTTCAAAAGCTTGGGGATCGCCCTGGAGATAATCCACCACAAAAGGAATGGCAATATTGGCCCCCTGCATGCCATGGCGGATGCCTTCCCCCCCTAAAAAATTCACCGTTGACACCGCATCGCCGATGGCCACCACCGGGCCCCGATGGTAAGTATCTCCCTGGTTAACGGCGTAATTCAACACAGAACCATGGATTTCCTCTAGCTTGTATTGGTTTTTTTCTAGTCTTAAATAATTACGAATAATAGCTTCGGTATAAAAACGAATCGGTTTCAACTGACCTAGATAACGATGTTGCCCAGCAAAAATAGCAGTGCCCACTTTTAATTGTTGATTATCCATGGGAAAAATCCAGGAATAACCCTGGGGACTCCAACGGTAACCGAGGAAAAAAACTAGGGTATCAGCAAATTTTTGATGGATATTTTGATCCACCCTAATTAAATATTCTGTGCCAATGCCTCGATAATATTTACTGCTATCGGCTTTGATAGTTTGCCCATTTTGCCCATAATTGATCACCGCCCGCTTTGACCCCGTAGCGTCAATTAGCACTTGGGTTTTTACCGTTACCTTTTCCGCCGGGGAGCGCCGTAAGGTTACCTCTAATCCATTCTCCACCTGTTTATAAGCCAAGAAACGGTGTCCTAACCAAACTTGTCCCCCAGCTTGTTCCACTGAATCTGCTAAAAATTGCCGCAATTTTGCAAAGTCGAACACCACCCCCCTGGGTTGATCGCCATACCATATCTGTTCTTTTTCTGTAGCGGCGATCGCCAAATTGGTCCAATAACGGGCCACCACCCCTGGGGGAAGATCGAACAATGCCATGGTTTCCAAAGGACTAGCGGCGCTGGAGTAATTATTTTGGCTAAAATTTGAATGTTGCTCCACCAGTAGAACCGGAATTCCCCGCTGAGCCAACTGCCGGGCACATTGTCCCCCGGCGGGGCCAGCCCCAATCACCGCCACTGCAAACTCATCCATTCCTTCCTCAGTTAAGTCCTCAACACAGTCAAAACATCATCAAAACACCAACGGGCCAATTTGTAATGTCCCCATCCCAGCCTCCCCTACCCATTGTCGATTTTGAGCCGGAGAGTTTTCTCATTCTGGTGGTGGATGATGTTAAGGAGAATATTCATATTATTTCTGAATTGTTGGAAGGGGTAGGTTACAGCACCACTTTTGTTACTTCTGGGCCAGAAGCATTGCAACGGGTGCCCCAGGCCCGTCCAGATTTAATTCTCTTGGACTTGATGATGCCAGGTATGGACGGACTGGAAGTGTGCGATCGCCTCAAACAGGATCCCCAAGTCAGGGACATTCCGGTAATTTTTCTCACCGCCAGCAATGAAAAGCAACATCTGCTCCAAGCCTTTGCTAAAGGAGCGGTGGATTATGTGACCAAACCATTTAACCCGCCGGAACTGCTGGCCCGGGTGAAAACCCACCTGGAATTAAAACAGACCAGGGACCATCTCCACCACAGCCTACTGGAGCAGGCAAAAACCGCGGAAGCCCTTTCCACCATATCTACCCGTTTAACCACTTTAGTACATAACCTCCGGGCAGGTGTATTGATGACCGATGCTGGCGGTAGTATTGTGGTGGTCAATCCTGAATTTGCCCGGCTGTTTAATCTGGGATTCCCCGCTGACCTCCTTCTGGGCAAAAATTTAACGGCGATCGCCCCCCGCGTTAATGGGCTCTTTGCCAATGGTAAGAGCTTAGTCCATGATTTTTTGGCGATCGATTCCCCAGAGCCATTGCTAAAAATGGAACTGCCCCTACAGGACGGCCGTTTTTTTGAACGGGATTACGTACCCATTGTCTTAGGAGACAGCGCCCAAGGACATTTTTGGTTGTACCGAGACATCAGCCAACGTAAACAGGTGGAGGTAATTCAAGGGCAGTCCCTGGAAATGGAACGACGTATGCGTCAACAACTGGCCGAACAAAACCAGGAATTGGCAGCGGCCACCACTGCGGCGGAGGCGGCCAATCGCTCCAAAACTGAATTTTTGGCCACCATGAGCCACGAAATTCGCACCCCCATGAATGCCATCATCGGCATGACGGGACTATTGCTCGATACAGAATTAAATACCCAACAAAAATATTTCACCCAAACAATCCGTAATAGTGGGGAAACTCTGCTCACTCTGATCAACGACATTTTGGATTTTTCCAAAATTGAGGCCGGTAAATTAGACCTGGAGATTTATCCCTTCGACCTGGGGCAGTGCCTAGAAGAAGCGTTGGATTTGGTTCTACCCAGCGCCCGGCAAAAGTCCCTGACCCTAGTGCGGCGTTTTCTGACTTCCATTCCCCCCAATCTCCAAGGGGATGTGACCCGTCTACGGCAAATTTTGGTCAATCTGCTCAGCAATGCGGTCAAGTTTACCGAAGCAGGGCAAATCAAGGTAACGGTGGAGGTGGTAGACCATGACATGGCCAAGGGAGAATATCAACTCTGTTTTGCGGTGCAGGATACCGGCATTGGCATTGCCCCCAATCAGCAACAGGCGCTATTCCAGGCTTTTAGTCAGGGCAATTCTTCCATCACCCGTCGTTTTGGAGGTACAGGGCTGGGTTTGGCCATTTGTGTTCGTTTAACAGCTCTGATGGGAGGAACAATCTGGGCGGAAAGTAATGGCTCTGTGGTGGGCAAACCCCCGGTCCATTGGCAGTTGGGACAGCCGACCATGCCAGGCTCCACTTTCTATTTCACCGTTAACCTGACGGTAGTGCCCAGTTGCGCCTATTCTGCCCATAAATTACGCCATTCTCTTTTCATTGGGCGATCGGTGTTGATGGTGGACTATAACGAAAGCAGAGCCACCAGAATGCAAAATCTTTTGGCGAGCTGGCGTCTCCAGGCGGAACAGATAATTTTTTCTTCCCCGGAGCAACTCCGGGAGGATTTACAGAGGAAATTGAGGGATAAAACTTACGGTGCCCTAATTTTGCACTGTCCCTATCCCATCGATGAAACGAAAAACTTTGGTGATTTTGACCTGGAACAGATCGCTGCGTGGGTGCCAACGGACCAGGGGGTCCCGGTGCTGGTGTCAACGGATATTTATCTATCCCCCGGGGAGCGCTACCGTGAGGAAAAACCGCCGGTGCAAGCTTGGCTCCCCAGTCCCATCAATCCCGATGAGTTGGAAAATGCTTTGGTCCAAATTTTTAGCCAAACTGCTCCCCCCACGCTAGTTTCCACGGATCCCATTGACGGTCTCGTATTTCCTTACTCTCCTTCCAATTTAACTATTCTCTTGGCAGAGGACAATCTAATTAACCAACAGGTGGCTAGGCTGTTACTGAAAAAGTTGGGTTACCAGGTCGATGTGGTTAACAACGGCCAAGAGGCTTTATCAGCTCTGGAAAAACGTGATTATGACGTGGTGTTGATGGATGTGGAAATGCCGGAAATGGACGGTTTAACCGCCACGGAGCGCATTCGTCGGTTCCATGGCCAGGAACAAAAACCCTGGATCATTGCGGTGACAGCCTATTCCTTGGAAGGTGATCGGGAACGATGTTTGGCCAGCGGGATGAATGATTATGTCAGTAAGCCAATTCGTTTGGAGGCACTGCAGCAGGCGTTACAGGTGGCCACCACCGGACTCAGGTCGCCGGACAAAGACCAAGTTAATCCCATTGTTTTCGAGGGTAGTGGCATTGATGCTAACAACTCCCGAGGGCCGGCCATAACTTTGTTACCTCCCATTGACCAAGGGGTAATTAACTCTCTGCGGGAATTGGATGGGGAAAATGGCAATCTGATTTTAAAGGAAATTACGGATATTTATCACCAAACGGTGCCAGACCTATTGCAAAGAATCAAAATGGCGATCGCCAATCAAAATTGGGGAGAGTTAGGTTTGGCCACCCATACCCTGGGCTCTAGTAGCGCCAATTTGGGCGCTGTGCTTCTGGCCCAGCAGGCAAAAACCCTGGAAAACCTAGCCCGCCAACGGAACGCCAAAGCAATGGACCCCATCCATTATCAGACCCTAACGGAGAGCTATGAAAGGGTCCAAGGGGAACTTAAAACCATACTTGATCGCCCCTAGACAGGTTCCCCCTGGCTTTGGTTGGTTAGAATACTGGATGTTTTCTCCAGCAATGTAGCATGACCGTTAGTGAATTGATGTCTGAGGCCCCGTTGCCGAAATTATCCCTAGTGACCATGTTCCGTCTCGGACTCTTTCAGATGGGGCTGGGCATTATGTCCCTACTTACTCTGGGGGTACTCAACCGGGTGCTGATTGACGAGCTAGCGGTGTTGCCCTGGGTGGCCGCTACGGCGATCGCCATGTACCAATTTGTCAGTCCTTTTAAAGTTTGGTGTGGACAACTCTCCGACAGCCACCGACTTTGGGGTTACCATCGCACTGGTTACGTCTGGTTGGGGGCAGTGGGCTTTACCGTACTTTCCTTCATTGCATTGCAAGTCGTCTGGCAACTGGGCCTAAGCTTGCAAAATAATGGTTGGGGGCCCCTAACAATTTTCTGGAGCATTGTACTGGGCATAGTTTTTGCCTCCTATGGGGTAACCCTAAGTTTGAGTTCTACTCCCTTTGCTGCCCTATTGGTGGATGTGTCCGACGAGGATAACCGCTCCAAACTGGTGGGCATTGTCTGGTCCATGTTGATGGTGGGCATTGTGCTAGGGGCCATTGTTAGTTCCCGCTTGCTTAATACGCCAGAAATTTGCGGCCCTGCATTATTGGATGCCGATGGGCTGATAGTGAAAAAAACCGTCGACATTGCCCAACTACAACGGGGCATTAATCCGGTGTTTATTATCATGCCGGCGATTGTGGTTTTTCTCTCCTGGCTGGCCACGGTGGGGGTGGAAAAAAAATATTCTCGCTTTGGCGATCGTTCCGGGGGCAGGGAGGATGAAATTACCCTAGGGCAAGCCATGAAGGTGTTGACCGCCAGCCGACAAACCGCCATTTTCTTCGGTTTTCTGTTGCTATTAACCCTGAGTCTATTTATGCAGGATGCGGTGTTGGAACCCTACGGCGGGGAAGTGTTTAATCTCTGCATTTCCGAAACTACCCAATTGAATGCCTTTTTTGGCATGGGCACCCTGTTGGGCATTGGTTCCACCGGCTTTTTTGTGGTGCCCCGTTTGGGTAAGCAACGCACCACTTCTTTGGGATGCGCCCTAGCTGCCCTTTGTTTTTCCCTATTAATTCTGGCGGGCTTCCAGCAAAATGTGACTCTGTTAAAATCCGGTTTACTTTTCTTCGGTTTAGCATCGGGCATGATCACCGCCGGAGCCACCAGTTTGATGTTAGATCTGACTGCGGTGGAAACCGCTGGTACTTTCATTGGGGCTTGGGGGTTGGCCCAATCCATTTCCAGAGGATTAGCCACGGTGGCCGGGGGGACGGTTTTAAATATTGGCAAAGCCATTTTTACCAATGCGGTGCTGGCCTATGGTTTAGTGTTCGCTCTCCAAGCCCTGGGATTAATTGGCTCTATTTTTCTGCTCAACAAAGTTAATGTACGGGAGTTCCAGGACAATGCCAAAACGGCGATCGCCACGGTCATGGCAGGAGATTTAGATGGCTGAGATGAGGAAAGGGAAAGTAAAAACTCCCCCATTTCCCCCACAGATCTAGGCTTTCCGAGAATAATACTCAATTACAAGCAATTCATTGATCTGCAACGCTACCCACTCACGGTCAATAACACTGTTGACCTTGCCAGTGAAAGTATTTTTATCGAACTCCAAATGGGAAGGCACATTGGCCAAACCCGGAAATTCCATATTGGTTTCCACTAATTTACGGGAACGATCCCGGTCCCGCACACTGACAACATCCCCTGGACGACACTGGTAGCTAGGAATATCCACTACTTGACCGTTAACGGTAATGTGGCCGTGGCAGACTAACTGCCGGGCCCCCGGAATGGTGCCAGCCATGCCCAAACGGAACACGGTGTTGTCCAAGCGCATTTCCAGCAGTTCCAACAGAGCTTGTCCGGTGGAACCCGTAGCCCGACGGGCTTTTTTCACATAACGGACCAATTGCTTTTCCGTAATGCCGTAGTTCAAGCGGAGTTTCTGTTTTTCTTCTAGCCGAATGGCATACTCAGAACGTTTGCGACGGGCTTGGCCATGTTGGCCGGGGGGGTAGGCACGGCGAGGGGATTTGCGGCTTAAACCGGGTAACTCCCCAAGGCGGCGGACGATCCGCAGACGAGGTCCTCTATAACGAGACATCTTAGTTGGTCATCTCCTAATTAATAATTCCCAAACGTCCCATTATAGGTGGGAAACGTCCGTTGCCGCTACCGGCCAAAATGATCTTTTCCCTACTCCATGGGTTTTACCACTCACCAAAAGTTTTAGACATCCCCCAAATAAGCTTCTAAAACCCTAGGATCGGACTGGATTTGCTCAGGACTGCCGTCAGCTAAGTTTCTTCCTTCCGCCAATACCCAAACGTGGTGACAGAGGGTCATAATCACATCCATGTTGTGTTCAATGACCAGAAAAGTGATGCCCTGGCGGTTCCAGTTGACAATATGTTCACAAATTTGCCCAATTAGAGTGGGGTTAACCCCAGCGGCCGGTTCATCCAGCAGAATTAGTTTCGGATTGCTCATCAAGGCCCGGGCCATTTCTAGCAATTTCCGTTGCCCCCCCGATAACGCTCCGGCATAATCGTGGACTTTGGCTCCTAGACCGACTGATTCCAACATGGCCATGGCTTTTTCCCGGTTGGCCCTTTCTTCCCTTTGTACCCTGGGAAAATTGATTAGTCGGGGCAGAAACTTTTCCCCTATTTGATGCTGATCCGCCAGCAACATATTTTCCAACACCGTTAAGCGGGAAAGCACTTTGGCCACCTGAAAAGTCCGCACGCAACCCCGCAAAGCAATTTGGTGGGGAGGTAAATGGCTAACCGGATCACCGTCAAATAGCACTTCCCCTTGATCCGGGCGGATAAAGTTGGAGAGCAAGTTAAATAGGGTGGTTTTTCCAGCACCGTTGGGGCCGATTAAACCCGTGATGCTACCTTCTTTGACCACAATATCGGCATGGTCCACCGCCCGCAGACCACCAAATTTTTTACATAGCCCCTGGGCTAGAAGAAGAGAACTTTCTGGGCTACCGAGATTTTCTGCGGGGGTGATGCGATCACTCATGGAAAATTTGTCAATTGCGACTTAATTACCGAAAAAACGGACTAGAACCCCTGGGCTTACCCGTGGGGAGATAAGTTGGCAATGTAGAGTACTTATGTTTTTAAAACTCTACTGGGGCGCCTTACCCATGGTTTCTAGCCAGCGATAGTTAGAGGCGATCGCCGCTTTGAAGGTGGGATAGACTTTGTACTCCACATCAAATTCCTGGCAGACATCTTTAATTATATTCTCCAGTTGGGGGTAATGGATATGGCAAATATTGGGGAAAAGATGATGGGTAACTTGATGATTCAATCCGCCACAAAACCAGTTCCAAAAAGGATTAGTAGTAGCAAAGTTAGCGGTGGTACGAATCTGGCAAATAGCCCACTCATCGTCAATGGCACCGGATTCCGTATCGGGGGTTAAAAATTCAGTGGACTCTAACACATGGGCCAGCATGAAGATGGTGCAGACCACAATGCCATAGGTCATATAGGTGACGGAAGCGCCAATTAACACTTCTGGAACAGAAAATCCAAGGGCTAGGGGTAAGCCGAAAACGTAGCCCAGCCAGAGTATTTTAATGGTCAACAAACTGACTAATTCCAGGGGCTGAAAGGAAGGAATTTTATGCTCGTGATACTTACCATTATTCAGTACCAAATAAACATCATAAAGAAACCAATAAAAGGGAATAAAAAGGTACAATCCCCAAATGTAAAGCTGTTGGAACTGGTAAACACCAAAATGTTCCTGTTCTGGGCTCATTCGCACTACCCCATCTCCATGGATTTCCACATCATGGCCAAGGATATTAGTGTAGGTGTGATGTAGATAGTTATGGCGATAGCGCCAGAGAAAACTGGATAGCCCCACAAAATCGTAGGTCATGCCCAGGGCCCGGTTGATATGGGGATTGGAGGAATAGGCATTGTGGTTGGCATCGTGGCCGACGTTGAAGGAAAACGCCGCCAGGGCTACGGCTAAAACCATACAACCCACTAGACGCAGGGGAAAAATAACTGGGGCGAAAAGCACAAAGGCCCAAGCGGAAAACAACCAGAGCACGATGATTAAGGTTTTCAGATACATGGAGGGATTATCCCTTTGGGACAGGCCCTGCTCGGTGAAATAGGCATCTACCCGCTGGTTTAGTACCCGACGAAAACCCCGCTTCTGGGTAAATTTAATTCTTTCCGCTGTTAGCATTTATTGATTTTAAAGTAGGTAAAAAACTTTCATATTATACCTCCATTAACCATAAAAAAATGTGGTGCTTCGCAGATATAAAAGTTTACAACGCCAGAGGCCTAGACCGATCGCCAGGGGAAATCAGCCCAAATTGTCGCTCTATCCTAGTAAAAGCAAAAGTTTTTGGTTTCGATTAATGGGTTTCTATAAGTTATAGAGAAGGACTATTTATAAACTTATTCTGTCTAATTTCTTTTTACTTTTCTGAGTTATTGTTGACGGCAATGGATCACTGAGAAAAATCCCCCCCATATCTTAAACCAAAAAAGAATCCAGGGGATCGGCCGTGGTCTGGGGCGATCGCCAAAGTTGCTCCAGGGCAGTGGCGGGCATGGTCAGATATAACACATCGCCGGAGGTGAGGACGGTGCTCAACAGTTCCCAACTATGGATGGTTTTACCACTCCGTTCCAAATACAACGGCACAAAATCTCCCTTCTGGGCCGCAATTTTCACCAACTGGTCTGCAAAGGGGTGGTTCGGAGTAATTAACGTTGCCAAGGCTACCCAGAGCAAGTCATCGGTCATGCCGTTGCCCAAAATTTTGCCCCCCAGGGCCGCCGCCGCAAAGGAATAGGTGGCCAATTCCGCCGGACACAGCACCGTTTCAAACTCAAATACTTCCTGTAATGAGAGGCTAAACTGGGCATCCTGACAGCGCAATACCACCGGCAAACTAGGGGCGATCGCCTTGGCGGTTAGGCCAATTTCTAAATTAACGGTGTCGTCACTGGTGGCCACCACAATAGCTTCAGCTCGGTTGATATTGGCACAGGCTAAACTCCTTTCTAACCGGGCATCTTCCACCAGCACAGGAACGCCTAGGGAACGGGCGGTGTGTAAAAAGCGATTATCCGCATCCTTTTCAATCACGACAATTTCGTGGCCTTGGTGAATTAATTGCCCAATGACGGCCATGCTCACTCCCCCTAGACCACAGATAATAATGTGATGGCGATCGGGCAACTTTGCTGCATCCAAAAACTGGCTAAAGCGACTGCCAAGGATGAAATCATTCAGCAGAGCGTAGCAAATACCAATCACCCCCGCCCCGGCAATCATCATCACCGCTGTAAATACTTTGATAATGTCCGGGGATTTCTCCGCCACTTCCTCTTTGCCGCCGGCCCCGGTAATCATGCCCACGGAAAAATACAACGCATCCACGGGCGCAATATGTTGATCGATGGAAACGTAGGTGAACGTGGCCAGAAAAATCATCAACAGCAAAAACAACACCACCCAGATTACCTGTTGGACGTAGCGTTGATATTCCCGCAGATTGGTGATTAGTTTGGAAATTTTTCGCCAGGGCGATCGCCGTTTGGTTTTGGTTTGGGGTTTTTGCCCCACAATCAAATGATCCCCAGCTTGTAACGTTAACCCATCCACCACTGCGCCCACTAAATCCGTTTCACTGTGGGCGGGAAGATAGTGAATTAGCATCCGGCTGGGATCGTCCCATAAATCCGCCAGGGGCAAATTAAACCAGGGATGATCTTGGTCGATGACAATTTCCTGGATCGGCCAGGTTTGATCAAACAAACGCAACTGCCCGATCGCCTGATTACCCAGGGCGGCAAAGGAAAAAATCGGGGCTGCCAGGGCCGAAACACTTAAACTGACGTGGTCTGGCAAGGTGGTGTCTAAACGTTTGCCCAGGGCATGGTTAAACAAACGATTAACAATGCGAATCCGGGGATTGAGAATGCGGGCTTGGGTCAGAATGGCTAAATTGAGGGCATCGTCACTGGTGGCCAACACCAAAGTTTGGGCCGTTTGCACTGCGGCTCTGGTCAAAGTAGCAGTGGATCTTAATTCCCCCACCACAATACTGCTGGGATCTTCCCCTAATATGGGCCGGTCGGAAACACCAATTACTTCCGCCCCCTGTTGCTTGAGCAAGCTAAAAATGCGGTAACCAGTTTGCCCCAACCCACAAACGATGATGTGCGGTTTCATAACATCCAAAAAAATGGGAACCTGAGCAAAAAAAATCACCAACGGGGAGCTTTTTCCATGGGAGTCGTGGCATTAAGCAAACCCATCCCATTACCCCCGTTAATGCGGCCATTTCATTGTCTTCATTTTCCCCAGACAGCGCCAGTAAAACTGTCACCGTTCAATCATTTTGACCAACCTGGCGATCGCCATAGCTCCAGCACCGTACTTAAACTGATCTGTCAACCATTGCGGCCAACGTTTAAAATGGAAGCATTGTTCTAGCCCGTCATTGTAATTACCAAAGGAGGGAAAATGTTACAACTACTTATCGTCTGGATTGTCACCTCAGTCAGCCTGCTGATTATTGCCCAACTACCCACGGGGGTAGAAATTTCCAGCTTTAAAAAAGCCCTCATTTCCGCAGTCGTTATTGGTTTGCTCAACGCTCTAGTACGTCCAGTACTGACATTCTTCACTTTTCCCCTAATTTTCCTCACCTTTGGTCTGTTCTACACCGTAGTCAACGCCATTATTTTTGCCCTAGCCGCTGCCTTTGTAGATGGTTTTAGCCTCCGTTGGGGTTTCTGGAGTGCCCTCATTGGAGCCATTCTGTTAGGATTTATCAACTCTCTCCTCTTTCAACTATTACCCATCAGCAGCTAAATCAAGTTTGCATTTAGTCACTTTGATTAGCCTATAAATTACAGAACTTAGGCGGTGGGGTTGCTTTAACTTCATCGCCCACGCCTGTTTGATTAAAGCATAAGGAAAAACCATAGATGTTCTTCTAGTGGTAAATTTTGGCATAATACAATGAAGAATTAAAGTAAGAACATAAAAATTGGAGAATAACACAAAGCGTTGTAAGATCCACCTTGGAAGAGATTGAGTTTCTTCCCAAAAATTTCCATCAAGAGGTGAAATAATGAGTTTTGAGGAAAAAATTGCCGCTTTGATTCAGCGTTTGCCTAAGCTGCGCGATCATATTGAGACGGAAGAGGCAACAAAAAATGCTCTAGTTATGCCCTTTATTTCAGCACTTGGTTATGATGTTTTTGATCCCCTAGAAGTGATTCCCGAGTTTACTGCTGATGTAGGTATAAAAAAGGGAGAAAAAGTCGATTATGCTATTTTAAATAAAGGAGAGGTAACGTTACTATTTGAGTGTAAAAAAGCTGGTTGTGATTTGAAAGAACAGGAGATGTCACAGCTTTTTCGTTATTTTTCAGTTACAAAAGCAAGAATTGCAATTCTAACAAATGGAATTAATTACAGATTCTATTCTGATTTAGAAGAATCAAATAAAATGGATGGTCGTCCATTTTTAGAGCTAGACTTAGAAGATCCTCGGACAAATATACTCCAAGAAGTTAAACGTCTTGCAAAAGACGATTTTGACTTAGATAAGATCTTAAGCACTGCAAGTGAACTTAAATATACATCTGCGATTAAAAAAATTTTTGGGGAATTGTATGATTCGCCTGATGAAGAGTTTGTAAAGTTTTTCTTTGCTAGAGTTAATCCTGGTGCTAGGTTTGTTGGAACAGCTAAAGAAACTTTCGAGCCGCTGGTCAAAAAAGCACTAAGTCAATTTATGAGTGAGCGAATCAGTGACCGTTTAAGAACAGCGTTGGCAACGGAGGGCGATCAAACTCCTGTAAACCAGGAAAGTGAAAATGAAGAAACTGATCAATTACAAGTGGAAACAGACATTGTAACAACAGAAGAAGAATTGGAAGCCTTCAGAATTGTGAGGGCAATTTGCGCCAAAGTTGTTGACCCAGAACGGGTATTTTATCGGGATAAAAAGAACTGGATGAGTGTTTTTCTCGATGACAATAACCGTAAGCCAATATGCAAATTTTATTTCAATACCAAGCAAAAATATCTTGGCACTTTTGCCGATAGCAAAAATGAAACTAAAAATCCCATTGAAAAAGTTTCAGATATTTATTCATTTGCAGAACAAATAACGGAAGCAGTCTACATTTATCAGTAGGCAAGATTTAATCTTGTGAAATAATATCTTCTTCATCTGAAATAGAATCTTCCGGCAATTGGCTAACCAATACTTTATCAATGCGGATGCCGTCCATATCCACCACCTCCACCCGGAGGGCATCGGAAACAAAATACTCGCCTGATTGGGGAATTTTACCCAGACTTTCAATCACAAAGCCCCCCAGGGTATGGTAGTTACCTTCCTCTTCATTGGAGAGGATTTCGATATCAAAAATTTCCTTAAATTCATCGATGGAGATTAGTCCATCTAGTAAATATGAGCCATCTTCCCGCTGGATAATTTGTGGTTCTTGGATTTCATCGTCATTGGGGATGCTGCCCACGATCGCCTCAATGAGGTCGTTGAGGGTGACTAGGCCTTCAATGCCACCATACTCATCGGTAATGAGAGCTAAATGGGTGCCGGAAGCTCGGAACATTTCCAACACATGGAGGGAGCGAGTATTTTCCGCCACAAATAGGGGCGGTTGGACAATTTCCTCCAGGTTAATTTTTTCCCCCGACCATTGACTATTCAGGATGTCCTTGACCCGCACAAATCCTAAACACTCATCCAGGCTGTCTCTGCCGACGGGGAAACGAGAATAGGGGGTATCGAGGATTTCCTGTTGATTTTCCTCCCAGTCCGACTCCACATCCAACCAGGCGATCGCCGTGCGGGGAGTCATCAAAGTTTTAACGGGCCTATCCCCCAGACGAAAAACCCGTTCCACCATTTCCTGTTCCGCTTCATCGATCATGCCAGCCTGGGCCCCCTGCTCAATCATGACCCGGATTTCCTCTTCTGTGATGGGGCTAGCCTCCTTACTGGTGATGCCAAACAGCCGCAACACCCCATCGGTGGAGATGCCCAAAAGATAGACTAGAGGTGCGGTCAGCTTGGCCACTAAATTCATGGCCGGGGCCACCCCACAGGCAATGTGTTCCGGATGGCTGAGGGCAATGCGTTTAGGGACCAATTCCCCCACTACTAAGGATAAATAGGTGATAAAACCCACCAAAATCACAATGCTGAGGGGACTAGCGTAGGGCGCTAATAGGGGAATATCATCCAAAAATTCCGCTAGACGCTGGGCCACCGTTGCCCCCCCCACTGCACCGCTCAAAATACCAATCAAGGTAATACCAATCTGTACCGCCGACAGAAAATTATTGGGGGCTGTGGCTAGCTTTAGGGCCAGCTTTGCTTTGCGATTACCCCGCTTTGCCAACTGTTCCAAACGAACCTTACGAGCTGAGACAATGGCAATTTCCGAGCCGGAAAAAACTCCATTTAACACCACCAAAACGAAGATGAAAAAAAGTTCCAGCTCAACAGAAGAGGAAAACATTCAATTTTTAGGGATATAGACCGGTGGGCCGGGGATAAAGTCAGTGGAGGATGGCTAATGATAACCATCCATGATAGGAGAAAACATCCCGACTGTCTGTGGTCGGTTTACCGCCAGGGAAAAGCCCACTATCCCCCTTGACCTTGGGGACCAAGGCTGGTTCCTTACCTAATCGCTGACTGTATCTACTAAGTCGCCCTGGGGCGATTTGCGATGCTAAAAATGCTGGCCCCAAAAAATAGGTTAGAATGGTAAACGCGAAATTTTTCCTAGCTTATTTTTAATTAGTATGATTAAACTCCGTCTGAAACGCTTCGGCAAAAAACGTGAAGTTAGCTACCGTATCGTTGCCATGCACAGCACCACCCGTCGGGATGGCCGTCCCCTTGAAGAATTGGGTTTTTACAATCCCCGCACCGATGAAACCCGTCTTGATGTGCCGGCGATCGTCAAAAGACTGAAAGAAGGGGCTCAACCCACCGATACAGTCCGCTCCATCCTCACCAAAGCTCAGATTTTTGAACAACTCAAAGCCTAAATTTTGGTTTTTTCCGTGGTGTTTACCAACGTCTAGCCTCTGTGACTACCCTAAACTACGTTGAATTGGTCAAGTTTCTTGTCCATCCCTTTCTGGAAAAGCCTGATGCGCTGAAAGTGGACTGTGAGGTGTTTCGACAAAATAGCCGGGTTTGGATCCGTTTGGCCCTAGGGGACGAGGACCGGGAACGACTCACTAGTCGGGGGGGACGGAGTTTGCAAACCATTCGTAATTTGCTCACCATCGCCGCTGATCAAGTCCAACAGTCAGCTTTTTTGGAGGTTTACGTTACCGAGTCTGCTCTAGGAAAATCTACTCCCCTGCGCCGTCGTCGTTCATCCGCTGGGCCGCCCCCTGTGCGTCGTTCCCGCAGTCGGGGAGAATCGGTAAATCGTTATTAACCCCTATGGTGGATTAGTTTTTCTTTATTTGTAATATTGCTCCGTAACTTTGTTTTGTTACCCCGGCCCCGGCTTATTTCCTGATATGGAAGCTAAGAAGGGGTCGTTGTTTTTGTATCTATATTGTCTATTTAAAAAAATCACCTTGCGTATGATTAGAGGAGCTGTAAATTCTGCAATAGAGATTTAGTCCATGACTGGAAACGCCGCCCGTACCCAATCGGTTCACCAAATTATCAACCGACCTCTAGCGTCTGGTAAAAAGCTATCTCGCCTGGAGGATATGTGGGCTGAGAATGTTTTTAATTTGAGCAAAATGCAGGCCAGTCTCCCCAAAAGTGTTTTCAAATCGGTTAAAAATACCATCACCACCGGGGAAAAATTAGACCCCTCCGTTGCGGATGCGGTGGCCACTGCCATGCGGGATTGGGCCATGGGTAAAGGGGCGATGTACTATGCCCACGTCTTCTACCCCATGACGAACCTTTCCGCGGAAAAGCACGACGGCTTCATTTCCGTCCAGGGCGATGGCAATGTTATTTCTGAATTTTCAGGCAAGGTATTGGTACAAGGGGAACCCGATGGCTCTTCCTTTCCCAATGGTGGTATTCGGGATACTTTCGAAGCCCGGGGTTACACAGGATGGGATGTGACCAGCCCGGCCTACATTATGGAAACCGATAATGGCTCCACCCTCTGCATTCCCACGGTGTTTGTGTCCTGGACCGGGGAAGCATTGGATAAAAAAGTTCCCCTGTTGCGCTCGATCGCCGCTATGGATAAGGCGGCCCGCAAAGTGCTAACACTATTGGGTAATGAAAATATCGCCCACGTTAATTCCAGTTGTGGGGCGGAGCAGGAATATTTTCTCGTAGATGCCAATTTTGCGAGCCAACGCCCAGATTTACTCCTCGCGGGTCGGACTTTATTTGGCAAAGCCCCCGCTAAAGGTCAAGAATTTGATGACCATTACTTTGGGGCCATTCCCGAACGGGTGCAGGTATTTATGCAAGATGTGGAGGAAACCCTCTATAAATTGGGCATTCCCGCTAAAACCCGCCATAACGAAGTGGCCCCCGGTCAGTTTGAAATTGCGCCCTTTTTTGAAGCGGCCAACGTGGCCAGTGACCACCAACAATTACTGATGACGGTGTTGAAAAATACGGCCAAAAAGCATGGCTTTATTTGCCTACTCCACGAAAAACCCTTTGCGGGCATTAATGGTTCTGGCAAACACGTCAACTGGTCGGTGGGCAACTCTACCCAAGGGAATTTACTCGATCCCGGGGACTCTCCCCATGACAATGCCCAATTTCTGGTTTTCTGCGGCGCAGTAATCCGGGGTGTCCATAAATACGGCCCCCTGATGCGGGCGGCGATCGCCACGGCTAGTAATGACCACCGTTTAGGGGCCAACGAAGCACCCCCGGCCATTATGTCTGTGTACCTTGGTTCCCAATTAGAAGAAGTATTTGATCAAATCAAAACCGGCAGTGTTAAGGAATCCAAGAAAAAAGGCGTAATGGACCTTGGAGTTGCCGTACTTCCTGACCTAACCAAAGACGCTGGCGATCGGAACCGCACTTCCCCCTTTGCTTTCACCGGCAACCGTTTTGAGTTCCGGGCGGTGGGTTCCAGTCAATCCGTGTCCGGGCCGTTGATTGTCCTCAATACCATGTTGGCCGATTCCCTGGCCTGGATTGGCGATCGCCTGGAGGCGGAATTGGGCAATGGATTGGACTTGGACACCGCCATTTTGACTGTGCTCAAGGAAATCATGGAGAACCATGGCCAGGTAATTTTTGGTGGCAATGGTTACTCTGAGGAATGGCACAAGATGGCTGTGGAAGAACGGGGCCTGGCTAACCTCCGCACCACCGCCGATGCTCTACCCGTGCTGAAGGAAAAATATATCGAGGAATTATTTGAAAAAACCGGTGTATTGACCCCTGTGGAATTGGAAAGCCGCTTTGAGGTTTACGCAGAGCAGTACATTCTCTCCATTGAAGTGGAAGCCAAACTGGTGATTAGTATGGCCAAAACTGTTATTTACCCAGCGGCGGTGGAATACTTGTCCAAGCTTTCCTCCACCATTGCTAGTCTGAGCGGTTTGGGCATTGACTTTGAAAAGGAAAGTGCCAAAAAGATCGCAGATTTGACCAATCAAATGGTGGCTGCGGTGGCCAAATTGAGTGAAGCCATGGCTAAACACGACTTCGCCGACACGGAAGCTAAGTTACAATACTGTGCCCAAACCATCCGGCCATTGATGGACGAAGTGCGGACTTTTGCCGATGCCCTGGAAGGGGAAATTGCCGATAGTTTCTGGCCACTGCCCACCTACCAGGAGATGTTGTTTATCAAGTAATTCCAATTAGAGAGTTTTTAAAGCCTTGCCCCCAATATTGGGGAATGAATAAACTCAAAGTCCCCTCAAGCTCTTGGAAGTTTGGGGGGAATAATTTATAGCACCAACGGGGAAAGAATTGCTATCACCGATGATGGTTACAGTAACGTTTTCGGTCAATCCGGCTAGGCTATGGGCGATTGCCGCTCATTACCTTCGTTGACGTATTACGCAAAACGGAATACGATTCAATCTTTCCGATGTAAGCATACGCAATCACTTTTTGAAGGAGGCGATCCATCCCGTTTTCGTGCTTTCAAAGATACTGCGATTCGGAAGTTGACTCAATTGGAGGCAGCCCAAACCTTAGAATTCTTACGTTCTCCACCAGGCAATCAACTTGAAGCGTTAAAAGGTAATAGAAAAGGACAATACAGTATTCGGATTAGTTCCCAATTTCGATTGTGTTTTATCTGGACAAATAATGGTCCTACTGATGTTGAAATTGTTGATTATTACCCGTAAATGACCATATGACCATATGACCATGATAAACCGCCCAATTAATCGAATGCGCCCCGTTCATCCCGGCGAGATTTTGCGGGAAGATTTTCTTGAGCCTCTGGATATGAGCATCAATGCTTTAGCTTTAGCCTTAAATGTTCCTCCCTCTCGTATTCACGAAATTATTAAAGAACGCCGTGCTATTACGGCTGATACTGCAGAAAGATTAGCGCGCTATTTTGGCGGCGATGGTGCTTCTTGGCTAAACTTACAAGCAATTTATGATTTAAAAACTTTACCTAATCGTGATGAAATCATGCAACGAATTCAGCCCCGCATCTCAGAACACATTGCATAACTTTTAATGAGCTTGGAAGACGATTATCCTTACCATTTATTGCAATCGGGAAGCCACAGGCATGGAGCAGTTATCTAATTGATTCTAAGACCCATTGTTGACTTTGACTATGACCTCGGTGTTTATTGGTTAAAATGACTGGTTCCTTGTTATTGTTTGAAAATGAAAATAGCTCCTAACAGGGCAAAACTAGAGAGCATTGAGTAGAGATCGATATTAATCAAAAAGATCTCCTAACTCAAAACTGAGGGGAGATCTTTCTAGCTTTTATGAAGTTTTACCACTCACTTCCAAGAGGTTTAGAAGTAGATGGTACCACCCCACCGTTCATCTAATTTAGGAGCAATGAGAGTGTAACCAGCCACGTCAAAAATGTCATCTTCAGTGTAGTTTCTCATTTCCGGGTAGATATCAGGACGGGAAATGTTGGGGTGCAATTCGGAGTAGTCGTCCTCGCCGTCATAGCTCTTGGGATTCTTGAGGTATTCCACCAGGGCCAGGAGGTTGTCCCGACGGGGTTCAGCACCGGCTAAATCCGCCAACCCCAAACTGACGTTATTGTTAGTTTTGGTTTTGCCCTGGAGGTGACATTGGGTACAGGTATCGACAAAAATCTTTTGGCCGTTGGTGAACTGGCGGGCCGTTAAAGTTGTGGTGCCACCGGCCTCGTCAAGGGCAACGGTGCGGGTGCTTTCGGTCAATTCCACCGCATTGGCACTGCCGGCCATGGTGTTAAACAGAAATAAGACAGAGGCGATCGCCACCAGAAAAAAACGTTTCACAAAGGTTCTCCTCAAACTGTTGGTATAAGGGGTGAGAAAGGTAATCGGTCAATTCTCAATCTTTTTAAAAATAGGGTTTTATCAAGTATGCCAAGAAAATCGAGGGTTTTTGCTCGGTCAGTATGGTGACAGAGGCCATAGCAACCAGCTTACGGTGTCAGGAAACTTCCCCCAACTCAGAAGAAGATTGTTGACGGTGTAAAATTTGCATAATTACCGCCTTGGCATCTTCTAAGGCAAGGTTAGTGTCCTGGTTCTTGTAGGCTATGCCGAGTTGGTCGCACAGGTCGTACACTGACTGCACAGTCAGGTCGTACTCTGTGGCAATGGACTGAATCGACAGATCCGCAAACCCCATAAAATTTAATTGCTATGGTTTACCGAAAGATTGAGTGGTATAACTATCATGCCATTCCCGGTTCCCTTTGCCACAGCCCATCTCCGGCCATCTAGTAGAGATCCGCTGGGGGGTTTGCCATGGGCGGGACAGAGCGGACAAGATTTTGCGGTTTTTGACCGATGATAAAGCTAAATTTGGTTAAAATAGCCACCCCAGGGTAGAGAAATGTTAATTAAGATATATTAAGCCTAGCCTTCTTTACCCCCCAATAAGCTTTGTCCACCGCCTATCTGTTGGTTGCCCACGGTAGCCGTGATCCCCGTTCCCAGATCGCCCTCGATCGCCTGACTTACCTAGTGGGCCAATGTTTACCCCGACCCTACCCCCTGGAAAGTAAGAAAGGGCTAGCTAAAAGTAATGGGGCGGACACTTGGCGGCCTTATTATCCCGGAGGATTATTAACGGAGGTGAATCAGGGGAATCAACTAGAACCGCCGGTGTTTAGTGCCAGCTTAGAAGCCCAGGCGTTACCTCTCCATCAACAGTTGGTAAACTTAGCTGAAAACCTGATTCCCCAGGGGGTAAAACAGATTGTCATTCTGCCCTTGTTTCTGCTCATGGGGGTCCACACCTGCGAAGACTTGCCCCAGGCCATTGGACAGGCCAAAACAGAGTTGGGGAATAGTATTTCTATTCACTGTTTGCCCATTTTGGGGGTTTATCCCTGGCTACCAACTTTACTAGAAAAGTCTTTCCTTCAGTACCAAAACCAACCCCAGACTGAAAGAATTCTCTTGGCCCACGGCAGCAAAAGGGCTGGAGGTAATCTGGCGATCGCCGCAGTGGCGGAAAAAATCGGGGCCAGGGCCGCCTACTGGAAAGGAGGCATTAGTTTGGACACTACCCTTGGAGAAATCAAAGAGGCGGGGGAAGTAGTTATTCTGCCCTATTTCTTATTCGCTGGGGGATTGACGGATTTAATCAGACAAGAACACAAACAACTCCAATTGCTTCACCGCCATCTCCGCCTTAAATTGGGGGAGCCCCTTGGACCTCAGCCGGCATTGGCCCAGCTAATTGCCACGGAATTGCAACGCTTCAGCTAGCCGGAAGCAAAGTTTTCAAATCCATCTCCCAGCCCTCGGTTGTGATCCTGACAGCCCGTCCCTCCCTCTGGAGGCTTAGTTCAATTTGCAAATATTGACTCGGCAACTCAGGCAACCTTTCTGGCCATTCCACCGCTGCAATGCCCAAGGGAAAATCTTCCCCCTGCCAGTATTGTTCTGGGTATAAATATTCTACTTCTAGGGGGTTAAGGCGATACAAATCCAGGTGATAAAGGGGAATTTTCCCTTCCCGGTACTCGTTAACAATGGTAAAGGTGGGACTGACAATTTCCCCTTGAATACCCAATCCTCTGCCAATGCCTTGCACCAAACTGGTTTTACCCGCTCCCAAATTCCCCTTCAATAGAACGATAGTGCCAACAGGTAACCTCTGGGCCAATTGTTGTCCCCATTGGTGGGTGCGGCTTAGGTCAGGAAGAAAAAATTCTGTCAAAGTTTTATCCATGCTTTATCCATAAGCAAATAAGGAAATCTTGACCAACTTTCGCTATTTTTGATTCGAGAGGGGGTCAAACTGCTGTTTCTAAAAATTGACCGAGGTGACGGAATTTGTCATACCGTAGTTGTTTTCGTTCCTGGGCAGTCAACTGAGCCAAAGTGTTGAGGTGGAACAGCAAAGCTTCCTTCAATTTAGCAGCGGCTCCCAGAGGATCGGCGTGGGCGGCTCCCTTCGGTTCAGGGATAATGCCGTCAATAATTTGTAGCTTAGCCAAATCCTCAGCGGTAATTTTCAGGGCGATCGCCGCTTTGTCAGACTTTTTCGCATCTTTCCAGAGAATAGCGGCACAGGCTTCCGGGGTGGCCACCGTGTACACTGCATTTTCCAGCATTAGTATCCGATCGCCAACACCAATGCCCAAGGCACCACCGGAACCCCCTTCCCCAATCACTGTGCAGAGAATGGGTACATCCAACCGGAACATTTCCCGCAAATTAACGGCGATCGCCTCCCCTTGACCCAATTTTTCAGCATCAATGCCGGCCCAAGCCCCAGGGGTATCAATGAAAGTAACAATGGGCATACCAAAGCGGTCAGCATGCTCCATCAACCGCAGAGCCTTGCGGTAACCATTGGGGGCGGCCATGCCAAAATTACGGGCCACATTATCTTTAGTATCTCTCCCCTTTTGATGGCCCATAATCACCACCGGTCGAGTACCTAACCGAGCCACTCCCCCCACCAAAGCTGGATCATCATAACCCCCTCGATCGCCATGCATTTCAAACCAATCATCGGCAATGGCTTGGATATAGTCCAACGTACTAGGGCGACGGGGATGGCGGGCCAACTGCAACCGTTGGGAAGGATTGAGATTACTAAAAATTTCTTGGCGTAACTGTTCCGCCCGACTTTCTAGTTGGTTGAGCTGCTCAGACACGTCCACATTTTTTTCCTGGGCCAGTTCCCGGATCTGACTAATTTTTTCCTCTAGCTCATAGAGGGGCTTTTCAAAGTCCAGCAGAAAAACACGACGCTCACTTTTACTCATAATTAGCAATGGGTTAGCTGGGCTAAGGAGGATAGATTTTTCCAGCGTATCAAAAAGCTGTGACTTTAATGCCACCGTTGGACCAATGAAGGGAAGCTGAATAGAGGAGTCAGCCGAATTGGCTTTGGCGGAAAAATGTCCACAGGGCAGACCTTTGGCGGCCATTCCTTCCGCTGTAAAGGGACTAGTAACAGGGCAGAAAAGCAAAGCTGGAGACAGTCAAAAGATTAAGGAAAAAGCGTGACATTGCCCGGTCGCCATCCGTAAAATAGGGAAGATTGTATTTTTTGTTACGGTTATACGGTTTTTGCGCCTTCCCTTTACGAAATTTTGCTCCTAGATTATTAAAGGATTTTGCTCCAGTTGTAAAAATTACTACCATTTCAACTTTGGTCTAGCCCCGAGCCATTCTCCTCGCTCCCTTCCATCCCATAGATACTGGCTTTTTATACACTGTCACTTCTGGTTGACCCACCATGGTTATCTCCTCGCCCCTGCACCAAGAAACAGTCTTTTCCCTCGAAGTCATCCGCTCCACCGCTACTGAATTAGTGCGCCAAAACCGTATCGATCGCCAGCAACCCATCTACACCCTTTGCCAATTCATCCCAGCCCGGCAATGGCTCGCGGTGGAAAGAGAACTGGAAATGCACGATTATCTTTTACGGGACCATATCATTGACCTGATGAGTTGTGAAGCGTGGGACTTCCAGGATTCAGACGGCTGTGTCTAGGGGCAAATTGCCATCTTCCGAATCAATCTTTCTCCCCAGACCATCCCCGGTGTTAGATTTCCAAACCCCAACGGCCATAGCCCGCCCTATGGCGATCGTGTCTTTATAGCTAAAATCAGCGAATTTGTCCGTTTTCTCGCCGAATCAGAGATTCTAGCGGCGAATTTCCGGCGCCCCCAACTCCCCAGCGGTTAACAATTGCGCTAAACTAACCTCAGTTATTATTTTTATTTCTAACCTCTATTCTATTTCCTAGCATTACTGCTAATTATTGTTATTTTTACGATCTAACTTTATATGACAATTCATAGTGGTATTCCTTTCCGCAGGGATCGTTTGTCTATCTTTGTGGATGGGAATAATATGTTCTATGCACAGCAAAAAAATGGCTGGTTTTTTGATCCCAGAAGAGTATTATCTTTTTTCACTGAAGATCCATCCGTAAAACTTGTCAACGCCTTTTGGTACACGGGATTGAAAGATACCCAAGACCAAAGAGGGTTTCGGGATGCCTTAATTAGTTTGGGGTACACTGTCAGGACAAAAATCCTTAAGGAGTATTACGATGATATTTCTGGTAAATATTCCCAAAAAGCTAACCTAGATATTGAAATTGTGGTGGATATGTTTAACACCGTTGATCAATATGACCGGGTGGTTTTATTTAGTGGAGATGGAGATTTTGAGCGGGCCATTGAATTACTCAGATCCAAAAGTACCCACATTACAGTAGTGTCGACAGAAGGAATGATTGCCAGGGAATTACGAAATGCCACCGACCGTTATATTGATCTCAATGACATCAGGCCGGCCATTGAAAAACAAGATTTTTACAGCACTGAACAAACCGCTTAGTAGAATACACAAGGAAAAAATGAACAAGCAAGAATTTTATGTTCTTATTGAAAGGGATGAGGATGGTATTTACATAGGTGGAGTTCCAGAACTTAAGGCTTGCTAAGGTCAAGGGGAGACCATTGATGGGTTGATGCAAAATATTCGTGAGGTTATCAAATTATAGTCATTTCAAATAATTTCGAGACTGCTTAAGTCTTTACTGACAAGCTTTTCGGTAAATTTGACTGCCTCAGTCTTACTATAAACGACTATAAATCCAGAAAATATAGCAAAAAGTGAGATAGTTACAACGGCTCTCTAAACGCTATATTACTTATGATTGATAGGGCAGGTAAGGCGTTGATAGGGATATCCAAAAATATTTTTTATCGGACTTTGATCTATTTGACAATTGGGAAAATCTAGGGGAGCAAAGTAGTTGACCAGCCATAAATCCACCGGCTCTTCCACCTGTTCTAACAAGTTCTGTAACTGTTCTGTGGCAGCGGGGTCTTGTAATTTTTCCTGGGGTAAAAAAACAAATCTTAATTGGGGTGCTAACTCAGGAAAATGGCGTTGAGCTTCCCAAGCAATGCCCAATAATTCCCCCACTTGCACTAAACTTTTGTGGGTGGTGACAATCCAACGGGTTTCGCTGACAGGGTTTTCTGCCAATAGGATTAAAAATTTGTCGGGCCGGTAATATTTTTGATAAGCTAAATTATGGGTAACTGTAATGGCACTAAAAATACCAATTACCAAAATAATAGCTGGTAAATATAACCCCTGACGACTTTTCTGCCACCAATTTAAACTATTTTTTCTCAACGGCGAGTTCCCTTGAAGACTGGTGTTTGCATATAATTTGTAGTCATAATTTTCTGCTATGCCCAACCCAGCAATTAACATCAACAAAAACCAAAAATTGAAACTATACCTTGCTCCCCTGGTGATGTCTAAACCGGCTCCGTAACTGATGGCCAAATAGATAATCACTAAAAATATAAAGGTAGTGATTAAAACAATTGCCCTTTGATCTTTTCGTATTTTGATGCTGTGACCCAAGCCCCGCCACACCACTGGAGTTAACCAGATAAAATAGGCAAGCATCGCTAATCCGGACAACAGCACAATCCAGAGATGTTCCGATTCCACGGGCAGCAGGCAAAACATAGTTATGCCAGCGGCGGCCAATTGGGCCGGGGGGCCAATCAGGATATCCACCCAGGACATATCGGTAAACTGAATCCATTCGGTCATGCCATGGCCAAATTCCCGTTGACTCACAATGGCAATCCAGCTTAGCCCAACGGCGGCGGTACCCAGTATGACAGAGGAAACAGATTTGATAGCGGATAAAAAGTTAAGCTTTCTCTGTCGGCTCCAAATCCCCAGCCAAAATGTTAGGGCTAAACCTTGGGCTAGGATGGGTAAAACAGCAAAAAAATGGACTGAAATACCTAGGGTATTAGCTAATATCCAAACAATAACTAACCCAAAAGGTAAAGGTTTATTTTTTAATAAAAAAGTTAAACTTTTCAAGCAACAGGCAAGGGAAATTAGTCCCCAAATAATAGCAAAAGTGTAGTGTCTTGCCTCCTGACTAATGAAAATTCCGTAGGGGGAAATGGCCATCATCAAGGCGGTAAATTGAGCTAACTTTTCCTGGTCTTTGCCCCAAATCCACTTAGCACAGCCATAGCCTAAAGGTACAGCTAAAGTACCAAAAATAACGGGCAAAGATCGCCCGATCGCCAGGGATAAATAATTACCATCGGGGGGAAATAAACGATACCAAAGATGGGCTAGGACAAAATAAAAGGGGGGATGGTTATCTCCGTTTAATAAACCATTAATGACGGTATTTGGTTCTGCTTGGGGTAGGGGTTGCAGAATGGTTAGGAGGTCGGCAACGGTTAACACTTTGCCCAAAGGTATGCTCCCAAAGGAGTTGCCTAGACTAAAGACCAAGGTGGCAAACTCATCCGTCCAGGGCGGCTTACTGGCCAAATTCCAACTGCGGAATAAAGCGGCGATCGCCGTCCAGAGCAGAAGTAACCAAAAAGAACGGGGCATAGTCAAAACAGTGCAAAGAACAGGGAGTTTTCTCCTAACAGACGGACAATCCCCCCAGCGGTGCAGGTGCTAGGAGGATCGACATTGTTTCAGTGACAATCGGTCAACAACAATTAACCTAGGGCTGAGGTGACAATGGCTTCCGCTTCGGTGAAAATTTTCTGCAAATGGGCTTCATCTTTGAAACTTTCGGCATAGATTTTGTAAACATTTTCCGTGCCGGAGGGCCGGGCCGCAAACCAACCTTCCGCTGTGGTCACCTTCAACCCACCGATCGCCGCTTGGTTGCCGGGAGCTTTAGTTAACTTGGCTGTGATAGCATCCCCGGCCAATGTGGTAGCGGTAACGTCATCGGGGGAAAGTTTTTTCAAGCGATCCTTTTGGGCTGGAGTAGCCGGAGCATCGATGCGCTGGTAAATGGGGTTGCCCAGCCTAGCCGTTAAATCCTGGTAATGCAGACCGGGATCTTTGCCGGTTTTAGCGGTAATTTCCGCTGCCAATAAATCCATAATAGTGCCGTCTTTGTCGGTGGTCCAAACGGTGCCATTTTTCTTCAGGAAGGAGGCCCCCGCACTTTCTTCGCCCCCAAAGCCAAAGGAGCCGTCCAGCAAACCGTTGACAAACCATTTAAAGCCCACGGGCACTTCGTAAACTTGGCGATTAATCATGGCCCCCACCCGGTCAATCATGCTACTGCTGACCAAAGTTTTGCCAATGGCACTCAGCCCTGACCACTGTTGTCGCTGACTAAATAGATACCAGATAGCCACGGAGAGGAAATGATTGGGGTTCATCAAACCAACGCTGGGGGTGACAATGCCATGACGATCGCCGTCGGTGTCGTTGCCAAAAGCAATGTCGTAATGGTCTTTGATTTTCACCAAACTGGCCATGGCATAGGGGGAAGAACAATCCATACGGATTTTGCCGTCCCAATCGAGGGTCATAAATTTAAAGGTGGGATCTACCCCAGGATTAACTAAGCTGATGTTCAAATTGTATTTGGCGGCAATGGGTTCCCAATAGCCCACATTGGCTCCCCCCAGGGGATCTACCCCCAAACGCAAACCGGCTGAACGAATCACATCTAGATCAATAATTTCCGCTAAACCTTCCACATAGGGAGTGACAAAATCATGGCTGTGGGTGGTGGCAGCTTTTAATGCCTGTTCGTAATCAATGCGTTTAACAACTTTATTGCCGGATTTCAACAGCTCATTAGCCCGGTTTTGAATCCATTGGGTTGCCTCCGGTTCCGCTGGGCCACCGGAAGGAGGATTATATTTAAAACCACCATCAGTGGGGGGATTATGGGAAGGAGTAATAATAATGCCATCTGCTAAAGCTTCTTTGCGCCCTTGGTTGTAGCTCAAAATGGCGTAGGATACCGCTGGAGTGGGAGTGAACCTAGTTAAATCCGTGGCGGTAGTTAAAAACGTTTTCACCTGGTTAGCGGCCAACACTTCCAGCGCAGTTTTTTGGGCCGGTTCCGACAGAGCATGGCTATCCATCCCCATATAAAGAGGCCCCGTAATGCCCTGGGCTTGACGATAATCCACCACTGCCTGGGTTACCGCTAGGATATGGGCTTCATTGAAAGTGCCGTTGAGAGCAGAACCCCGATGGCCCGAAGTACCAAAGCTCACCAACTGGGCTGGATTTTCCGGGTCTGGTTGCTGACGGTAATAGTCGTCTAAAAGTTTGGCCACATCTAAAAGGCTGTCGGCGGGGGGATGCTGTCCGGCGAGGGGATGAATTCTGCTTGCCATATGTAGAAGAGATTGTAAAAGAATTGAAGGCGGCGATCGGGGGTTTGGACACCCAAATCCTAGCCAAAAAGGGTTAACTAGCCAAGGGCTGACCCGCCCTCTTTAATGGGCACCGGTAAACCTCAGATTGTGTTAACGTTCAGGGTGTAGTTGCTTAACACAATTTTCCAATTAATAGTATTAATATTTTCTTAATGTGCACCAGCAATGGTTGCAAAATTAGCCCAATGCCTTGCTGATTAACCTTCGACCGATCATTGATCTCCTGTGCAGTCCCCCCTTTCCCTCTGTCTTTTTGCCCCCGAACATGTTGCCCATAGACTTGGGTCTATTTTCCAGGGCGATCGCCATCAGTTGTCCAGTTTTCAAACGCTGGATGAATTTTGTGCCTTTCTAGAAGATAAACCCGAACGAATTGACTGTCTGTTGGTCTACTACGAAGCTAGCTCCTTACCAGTGCTCAACCGCCTTTATGAACAGGGACGTTTATTGCCAATTATTTTGCTCGAACCTAGCCCCTCCGCCCTTGCTAAAAGTGCCAATGATTGCCCCACCATTGTCTATCACAATGCCGAGATTCACTTAACCGAATCCCAATGGTCAGAGCTACCCACCGTAGTAGACCGGGCGATCGCCCATTATTTGCACTTGGGTCCCCTCTGTACCCTGCCTAATCAAACGGAAACTATTGCCGCTCCCATTGTCGATGAATCATCCCAAAGCTTTTTGCTGTTACAACAAAGAAGGCTGGCCGATAAACTCAAAGAAAGACTCGGTTACCTAGGAGTGTACTATAAACGTAAGCCCAGTCACTTTTATCGTAACTTTTCCCCCCAAGAAAAACTGGAATATCTAGAGGACTTGAGCACCCAATACCGGGAAATTGTTCTTGGCTATTTCAGTGACGAGGGAGCAGTAAATGACCTATTAGATCAATTTGTCAATCAGGCTTTCTTTGCTGACCTAGCCATCTCCCAAATCCTTGAAATTCACATGGAGTTAATGGACGAATTTTCCCAGCACTTAAAACTAGAAGGGAGAAGTGAAGAAGTTCTGCTCGACTACCGTTTAGTTCTCATTGACATCCTCGCCCACCTCGGGGAAATGTACCGTCGTTCCATACCACGGGAAGACATTCCCTTTGATGTATATTATCAAACGGATTAATAGCCAACTTTCCGGTTCAATCAATGGCTAAACTTTTGCCGTTGAATGTTGCCCCCATTCCCTGGTTGTTTATTTTCTTAGTTGGTTTCTCTTCTCGTTCCAGTAGATCCATAAAATGAGCCCCTTTAAAAAAACTTACGTTCTCAAACTCTACGTAGCTGGCAACACTCCTAATTCAGTGCGGGCCCTAAAGATGCTGAAAAACATCCTAGAGCAAGAATTTCAGGGAGTTTATGCCCTCAAAGTAATTGATGTGTTAAAAAATCCCCAATTGGCCGAAGAAGATAAAATTCTTGCTACCCCGACCTTAGCTAAAATACTGCCTCCCCCCGTCAGAAAAATTATCGGTGACCTTTCCGACCGGGAAAAAGTATTAATTGGTCTAGATTTACTCTACGACGAAATTCGAGAGCGGGAAGCGGAAGACCACTAAAAATTTTAACCAGTGGACAAGCTGTTCTCAATAATAACAAAAGTTATAAAAACTCTGAAAAATTTTCCTCAGTCCATGGGTTAAAAGAAATTAAATTAGTTTTTCCCAGTGGTAAAAATTGCCCTTTAGTTTTAATTTTATCAACTCCTTTAAAGCTTTAAATTCTTCTAATGAACTCACCCATCGTTAACGAACGCAACCGCCCCGACGTACCCAGAAAGGGAGTGCAAAAAATTCGCACTGTTATCGAGGGATTCGACGAAATTACCCACGGAGGTTTACCTATTGGCCGCACTACCCTCGTCAGTGGTACTTCCGGCACTGGCAAAACCCTCTTGGCGGTACAATTTCTTTACCAAGGAATCCAACACTTCGATTATCCGGGGCTATTTATTACCTTTGAAGAATCCCCCAGGGACATTATTGAAAATGCCTATAGTTTTGGTTGGGATTTACAACAATTAATTGACGATGGCAAATTATTTATCCTCGACGCCTCCCCAGATCCCGAAGGGCAGGAAGTGGTAGGTACATTCGATTTATCTGCCCTGATTGAAAGAATTCAGTACGCAGTGCGGAAATATAAAGCAAAATTAGTTTCCATCGATTCTGTTACAGCGGTATTTCAACAATATGATGCGGCGTCAGTGGTGCGGCGGGAAATTTTTCGTTTAGTAGCGCGGCTCAAACAACTGCAGGTCACTTCAATTATGACCACGGAAAGGGTGGAAGAATATGGCCCCATTGCCCGTTTTGGTGTAGAAGAATTCGTTTCCGATAACGTGGTAGTTCTGCGGAACGTATTGGAGGGAGAACGGCGACGACGCACGGTGGAAATCCTCAAACTGCGGGGTACCACCCACATGAAGGGGGAATATCCCTTCACCATTACCCATGATGGCATTAACATTTTTCCCCTGGGGGCCATGCGCCTCACCCAAAGGTCTTCCAATGCTCGCATTTCTTCAGGGGTAAAAACCTTGGACGAAATGTGCGGCGGTGGTTTTTTCAAGGATTCGATTATTTTAGCTACGGGGGCCACGGGCACAGGCAAAACTCTGTTGGTAAGCAAATTTTTACAGGAAGGTTGTCGCCAGGGGGAACGGGCTATTTTGTTTGCCTACGAGGAATCCAGAGCTCAGCTTTCCCGCAACGCCTCTTCCTGGGGCATTGATTTTGAAGAAATGGAACATAAGGGTTTATTAAAACTCCTTTGTACCTATCCAGAATCGGCCGGGTTAGAGGATCATTTACAAATGATCAAATCGGAAATATCGGAATTTAAACCTTCCCGCATTGCCATCGATTCCCTTTCTGCCCTGGCCCGGGGGGTGACCAATAATGCTTTCCGTCAATTTGTCATTGGGGTAACAGGCTACGCTAAACAAGAGGAAATCACTGGCTTTTTTACCAATACCACGGACCAGTTTATGGGGGCCCATTCCATTACCGAATCCCATATTTCCACCATCACAGATACGATTTTAATGTTGCAGTATGTGGAAATTCGCGGGGAAATGTCCCGGGCATTGAATGTGTTTAAAATGAGAGGCTCCTGGCACGATAAGGGCATTCGAGAATATAGCATTAGCCATGACGGCCCAGATATTCGCGATTCCTTCCGAAATTATGAGCGGATTATTAGTGGTTCCCCCACTCGCATTAGTGTGGATGAAAAGTCCGAGCTTTCTCGCATTGTCCGGGGGGTTAAAGATAAAACCGTCGAGTAGGTCATACCCTTAACGTTGTCTGAGTTGCCTAAACAGGGATTGTTAATCAATGGTCTGGTTCAGTCTGGATAAGCTGGGTCGATGGCTTCACTAGGTTGCTTTTACGATGGTAGAGGAACATTTTGGACATTATGGTCATTTCAAATAATTTCGAGGTCTTTATTGACAGGCTTTTCGGTGAATTTGACTGCCTCAGTCTTACTAGAAACGACTATATTATTTGCTAGTGATTCAGTGGGTTTATGGCTCAACTTAGTGCGGCGGCAATTGATCGGGTTGATGTGGCGGTTATTGGGGGGGGTATTGCGGGGGTGGCGATCGCCGAATACCTGGCCCGCCATACTAATCTGTCGTTGCAGTTGCTGGAGCAACATAGTCATTTGGGGGGAGATTCTTCCGGTAAATTGGAGGGCTGGTTCCACACGGGGGCGCTATATTCTGGCCAGGATGATGGTCAGACCTTTTTCAACTGCGTCAATGGGGTGGAGGATCTGCTCAACCATTACAGCAATTATTTTACCGAACGCTGTAATCTCACCCTGGGACGGTTTGACCGGGGTTATAGGCCCATGGTCAGTGGTGCTGGCTGGTTTGATCCCAATCCCGTCTATCTTATCCATCCCCAACAGCATTGCCCAGAAATGCTCCAGTCCGGCCTCAAGGGCGATCGGGTGCAGTTGGAAATGCAGTTAAAACGGGTATTAGGTCGTTTAGAAATGGCCTATGGGCAACAGTTTGATTGGCAATCGCCTATGGGAAATGGAGCAATGGCACCGGATTATGGCCATTTGGAAAGTTATGAACAGCGGGGCTGTAGTCTATTAAGCCAATCGGAAAAAATTAGTTACTACTGTCGACAATTCGACCTCAGCCACGGAATTGAGCCTAGCAACTATGCTTTGCTCAAGAGTTTGGACTGTGCCATGGATACCCAGGGTATTTTGCAAGATCTCACCGCCAGTGCCCTGGCCCACGGAACGGCGATCGCCACCGGGATTAATATAGAGCAAATTAATGTCGACCGTTATGGTCCGGTGAGGGTACAGAGTATTTTTTATCGAGACCACCGGGGACAGCAACATTACCTTAAGGCTAAAGCATTTATTTTCGCGGTGGGGGCAGGGTTTGAAAGTATTTTACCTACTCTCCAAGTGCGGGCCAAACTAAAGCGGAGTCGCAGTACCATGGTGGTTGCCTATCCAGCGGTCAGTCCCCATAATTTTGTGCGGATGTCCACCAAAAATTCTTACCATTTCAATCATTTTTCCCAGCGAGCTAATATCTCTGCTTTAGAACAATGCTTTAATTATTCTATGTTAGCCAATTCTGGTTATGTCAGTGATGAACATGGTTATTTAGCCAATGGAGAAATTGAATTACTTTTGGATTCGGCGGAACGTTACTTTGGTGAAGAAAACTTATATCAACGACAACTGTGGAGCTACGATTGCGTTAAAACTGAATTTATCAGTGACGATGCCCAAAAACGACGTTACAGTTATTGGATTGAGGCTAATCCCCAGAGCAATTATCTTTGTGTTTTACCGGGCAAATTTTCCTTTTTTCCCACTGTCGCAGTGCAAACTCTCAAGCAATTAAAAAGTATTTTGCCAGTGCAAAAAGTTGAGCACCAACCTCACGATTTAAGTTCCTATTACGGTCAAGCTCAAGCTCTAGTGGCATCTCCCTATCCTCACCAACTATTGGCATCTTATTTGCAAAATAAAGCTAACTTTTAGCTGTGGGATGGTTGGTTATTTAACAATATTAATGGAAGCAGAATAATGTTAAAAACCGTTGCCATACAGGTACAGGGAAGGGTGCAAGGGGTAGGTTTTCGTCCCTTTGTTTACGCCCTTGCCCAAAAGATGGGACTAAACGGTTGGGTAAATAATTCCACCCAAGGGGCTACCGTTGTCATTACCGCTGATGAAAAGGCGATCGCCAATTTTATCGATAGATTAAAAATAGAATTACCCCCACCCGGCTTAATTGAACAATTAACCATCGAATCACTAACACAGAAAATTTTTACCAGCTTTACCATTCGCCCTAGTGGTAATGGTTCTAAAACCGCCACCATTTTGCCTGATTTATCCACCTGTTCCACCTGTTTAACAGAATTATTTGACCCGGGCGATCGCCGCTACCTCTATCCCTTTATCAACTGTACCCATTGCGGTCCCCGTTACACCATTATTGAAGCTTTACCCTACGACCGTTGCCGTACTACCATGGCTCAATTTCACCAATGTGTCCACTGCCAAAGGGAATATGAACGACCAGGCGATCGTCGCTTCCACGCTCAGCCCAACGCCTGTCCTTGCTGTGGCCCCCAACTTGCTTTTTGGGATCGACAAGGGAGGACAATTGTAGAAGCAAATAATGCTTTAAATTTTGCCGCAGATAGGTTAAAAGGCGGCAATATTATCGCCATTAAAAGCTTAGGTGGTTTCCATTTATGTTGCGATGCTACTAACTTTAAAGCGGTAGCAAAATTAAGAGTAAGAAAGCATCGACCGGATAAACCATTGGCAGTAATGTATGGCAACCTTGGTCAGATTATCGAGCATTATCAACTTAATGATCTAGAAGTTGAGACATTAAAAAGTAGTGCTGCTCCCATTGTACTACTGGCAAAACGGTCTTGCTTACCACTGGCGGAGAATATTGCCCCTGGTAACCCCAGGATGGGGGTTATGTTGGCATATACTCCTTTGCATCACTTATTACTAAAAAAATTAAATCAGCCCATCGTAGCCACCAGCGGTAATCTGGCAGGGGAACCAATTTGCATTGATAATATTGATGCTTTAGTTCGTTTACAAAATATTGCTGACGGTTTTCTCGTTCATGATCGCCCCATTGTTTGTCCGGTGGACGATTCTGTGGTCCAAATAGTAGCTGGGGAGCCATTATTTTTACGTCGGGCCCGGGGTTATGCTCCCCAACCCATTACTTTACCAAAGCCTACCCAACAAACCCTATTGGCGGTGGGGGGCCATTATAAAAACACTGTGGCGATCGCCAACCATAATCGAGCCTATATTAGTCAACATTTGGGCGAGTTAAATTCCACTTCTGCCTACCAAGCTTTTGAAAAAACCATTGCCCATTTAAGCCAGCTATACGATTTTTCTCCCCAGGAAATTGTCGCGGATTTACACCCCGATTACCTCAGTCATCAGTACGCTGAATATCAAACTGTACCTGTAACTTTTGTTCAACATCACTATGCCCATATTTTAGCCATAATGACGGAAAATAAAGTTATTGAAGAGCCGGTGTTGGGCATCGCTTGGGATGGTACTGGTTACGGTATGGATGGTACCATTTGGGGGGGAGAATTTTTAAGAATTACTGATAATACTTGGCAGAGAATTGGACATCTACAAACATTTTCTCTATTAGGTAATCGGAAGGCTATTCAATATCCTTACCGCATTGCTTTAGTACTACTTTGGTCAACCTTTGGTGACGATTTTCCCTGGGACTATTTGCCAGAATGGTTAGGCTCGGACGGCAGTGTCGGGGTTGATGTAAAGAACAATTTGAGCAATGATTTGAATCATAAAAACTTGCGTCAACTTTGGCAGCAGGGAACTGCACCGTTAACCTCTAGCATGGGGAGATTATTCGACGGTATTGCGGCGCTGATGGGACTGATTGATCAAGTAACCTTTGAAGGCCAAGCTGCCATGGCATTGGAAGCCCAGGCTGTGCCCAATTTAACAAAGGAATCTTATCCTTTATTTTTCAATGATCAGAGCAATCAAATAGTAATAGATTGGCGACCTTTGATTAAAGCAATAACCAGAGAAGAGAAGAAAAATAATAACCTCATAGCTACTAAGTTTCACAATACTCTGGTAAATTCAATTGTCACCATGGCCCAACGACAGGGCATAGAAAAAGTGGCCCTGGGGGGAGGCTGTTTTCAAAATGGTTATTTACTTTCCAGTGCCATTACGGCCCTCAAAAAGGCAGGCTTTGATCCCCTTTGGCCTAAACTATTACCCCCCAATGACGGCGGTCTTTGTTTGGGCCAACTATTAGCTAAAATTCAACCAAGACAATATATTGATTAGCTTTATTTTGCTTGATAGCGTTAATTTGGCTTGGGAATGGGTAAAATTTCCTTAGCAATAAATTCTTGGTAAGCCTGGTGAGCGGCGGCCTGTTCTGCACTTTTTTTTGATGGGCCACTGCCACTGCCCAAAGGTTGATCGCCAAGCCAGACCGTTGCCTGAAAACCCAATTGTTGGGATGAATTTTGGGCTAGGGACTCCACCCGATATTCGGGCAAACATTTATAATTGGCTTGGGTCCATGCTTGCAAAGCTTCTTTGTAGTTATGAAGCGCCGGGTCTTGGCTAATTTCCACAGCTTTCTTCCGCAAATGTTCTCCTAACCAAGGATGTACTAGGGATAAGTCCCCCACACTGAGGTAGAGGGCCCCTAGCAAGGCTTCAAAACTATCTGCCATTAGGGAAACCCGGCCGTTTTTATCCGCCAACACCGCTGGAGTAACCCAAAGAAAGCGGTCTAATCCATACAATTCTCCCCAATCTGCCAAGGTGCGATCGCTGACCAAAATTGCTCTCAGGGCTGACATTTCCCCCACCGATGCTTGGGGATAGTTTTCCATCAACACCTCCGCCGCTGCTAATCTCACCACTGCGTCACCGACAAATTCTAATTGCTGGTAATTTTTCTCCGGGGACTGACTGCCATGGGTTAAAGCCAAATCCAAGAGGGCTAAATCCACCCCAACGTTATCGGCCAATCCCAACCGTCGCAGTAGGGCCTTTAACTGAGTTTGACGATGGGGAGCAAGGGACATACGGACTTAAAAAAGGGTGTAGATAAAGGGGGCGATCGCCGAACCTTGGGTAAAAATAATCAAAGCACCGAGGAGAACGAGGGTTAAAATCAAGGGAAACAGCCAATATTTTTTTCTCTCTCGCAAAAAGCCCCAAATATCCTGCAATAATTCGATAAATCCTTCCATAGGGTTAATTTTATGGCTTTATTGGTAATCTTGGCTTAGTAGGGTTTTTGTAAATGACTAATGTCCCGGGGACGACAAGGCGATCGATAGGTAATCCGTTGGGGCTCCAGTTGACGGGCCATGGTATCCCTTTTTAATAACTTCATCACTAGGGCCATGGGGGTAACCACCACCACAAAAATTATGGTCAAAATGATGCGGCTATTGATCCATCCTAAAACATGGCCAATTTTTAGCCATAGTTCATACACTGGCCCCAAACTACGGGGCGCCACCAGCCCCAGCCCCACAAAGGCAACGGCGATCGCCCAAGGTAATATGGGGAGTCCATGGCCTTTGAGCAGGGGAATGAGTAAACCAAAGATAAAGGCAATCATCCCCGCCATAATCCAGGCAAATTCCCGCAGTATTTTAACTGTGGGGGCAGTTGTAGTATTTGTCATGGCACTTGATCAAGATGGCGATGTTGGGACAGCTTGGTGTTAATGGACTTTTAGCTAATCTAGATTAAGCTATTTTGCCGATTTGCGGACCACAAAATCAATAAAAATCAGCCTTTTCCCCGGGGCTCTCTTCACTGATGGTGGAAGTATGGTCAGCATATTTTAGTTGATCCTAAACCGCAGCAGTTTGCCCAATGCCTTTTTACACAGCCTTTTAAGCGTCTTTTTTGTATTTGATAACTCCTCAATTTGTAGGGAATAATGGTCGAGGTCAACTTGTAGGGCCTGGTTGCGGCTTTCCAATTGGGCAATGAGCTGGTTTTGCTGCTCTATTTGCTCCGTTAAATTCCTGTGCTCACCCTCCAACTGGGCAATTGCCTGGTGCAATTCAATGTTTTTTTGATTGATTTCCCCCGCCAGAAGACGATATTTGCGTTCTTGCACTTGAGTCTGTCTGAAATCTTGCCATAGCCCCATAAAGTTAAATTTCTTTGGTCTATTCTTCCCCTCATCAATTGTTTTTAGACACAAACTACTAATTTTATCGGCGGCTGTTGACCAGGAAAATTTTTTCGCCTGCTTTTTACCCTTTTCAATTAATTGATGCCGGATTGCTTTATTTTGGACTTTCTTCAAAGCTTCAACCATTTCTCCCACATCTTGGCCATTGATATAAATGGCTGCATCTCCCCCCACCTCTGGTAAAGAAGAATTAGAACAGGTAATCACCGGACAGCCGCAGGCCATAGCCTCAAGAATAGGTAAACCAAAGCCTTCATACAAAGAAGGGTAAACTAAGGCGATCGCCCCTGAGTAAATTGCCCTTAATTCCCAATCTGTGGGTTGAATCAAGCAAATATTGATGTTGCCACATAGGTCGGCTAATTGTGGTTCTAAAGTTTTTTCTCCTCCTACACAAACAATAGTAAGTTGCTGAAGTTCTTCGCTTTCATTTAGAGCCTTAAATAAGATAGTTGCATTTTTATAATTATTGAGACTTAGCCGCGACCCCACCAAAAGTACATAGGGCGAGCCGATGGCAAAATTATCTTCAGTGGCGGTGATTTCTGATGGAGAGGCAGGGAAAAAAATGTTATCTACACCATTATAAATAGTACTAATTTGGGAAGGCTCGATCTCGGGAAAAAACTTGATCAAGTCCTCGGTTGTATTTCTTGAGACCGTAATGTATCGACTTGCGTAGAGTATGGAGTAATGTTTTTCCCGCCACCAAAACTCTTTTAAATCCAAACCAATCACTTCTGGAATCATGTCATGGATCATTAAAATAGAGGGGGTGAACAAGGGCGTAGTGTAATAGGTGGAAATAAATAAATCAGCATTAAACTGATCACAAATATACTGTAATTGAATGGAAAATAGCGCTTCTTCTTCGTAATTAAACAACGGTAAATGGTAGTATTTAAGCCCTTGTACCTCGGGAGCTGTGTAACCGCGATTAATCAAAATAATATTTTCTATAAAACCGGAATCACACCACTTCTTCAACAAAGTCTGCCAAACCCGAGCAATGCCTGTGTTGGCAATTTGGAAAAAGATGCCATCAATTACAATTTTCATTGACTGTCAAAGTTGGGGAATTGCTGGGGTAAATCAAACTTTTTACGTACAAAAATATGTGCAAAAAAAATCCTTTGCAAACAAAATAAGCTGACAAAGGAATTTATGTAGTAATGGTATCTTAAATTTTGACTAATCGTTCCGGAAGTTAGCTAACAAATATCACTAGATGCCAAGTGTTGAAGATGGATTAGAATTTTGTCGAACTTCTAGGATGTAAACCACCTGTGTGGATCTCCCCCAGAGTGAAAAAGTTTGCTCCGGGGAAGAGAAAAATTTTCCTTAAAACAAGCCAAGGGTTAAAGACTTATCAATGGGGAAAGTAGCGCCAGCACCCAACCATAAAGCGGCCGCAGTGCCAAACAGGAAAATGGTCATGGCAATGGGGCGACGGAATGGATTTTGGAATTTGTTCACACTTTCAATGAAAGGCACCAGCATTAAGCCCAAGGGAATGGCGGCCATACCAGCAATGCCTAACAGTTTGTTGGGTAAAATCCGCAAAATTTGGAAAGTGGGGTACAAATACCATTCGGGCAAAATTTCCAGGGGAGTTGCAAAGGGATCCGCCGGCTCTCCCACCATGGCGGGGTCTAGGATGGCTAACCCAGCAATTAGACCCAGGGCACCCAGAATGCAAATGGGAAACATGTAAAGAATATCGTTGGGCCAGGCAGGTTCACCATAGTAGTTGTGTCCCATACCCTTGGCTAGTTTGGCCCGCAATTCGGGATCGCTGAGATCCGGTTTTTTGATAATGCTCATGGGGCGGAAGCTCCAAATTAATATTTTTTAACGATTTTCTAATCTGGTTCGAGATTCGGCAACCTTGCCATGGGCAAAACTGCCCCCATCAAATATCAGATCAGTGGGGATTTAGAAATTACAAAGGACCGGAAATGCCTTGTTTACGGATCATCAGGAAGTGCAGTAGGAGCAGAACGGCGATCGCCCAGGGCAAGACAAAGGTGTGGAGGCTATAGAAACGGGTCAAAGTAGCTTGGCCAACACTTTCACTACCCCGCATGAGGGTCACCAATTGGTCCCCAACTACGGGAATGGCCGCCGGCACACCGGAAACGATTTTTACCGCCCAGTAGCCCACCTGGTCCCAGGGAAGGGAATATCCAGTTACCCCAAAGGTAACAGTGGTGACAGCTAACATCACACCGACAACCCAGGTCAATTCCCGGGGCTTTTTGAAACCACCGGTAAGGTAAACCCGGAAAACGTGGAGAATCATCATCAGCACCATCATGCTGGCGGACCAGCGGTGGATGGAACGGATCAGCCAACCGAAGTTGACTTCATTCATGATGTATTGGACAGAGGCAAAGGCTTCCGTGACCGTGGGTTTGTAGTAAAAGGTCATGGCAAATCCAGTGGCAAACTGGATCAGGAAGCAGGTCAGGGTCAAACCCCCCAGACAGTAAAATATGTTTACGTGGGGAGGAACGTATTTGCTGGCAATGTCGTCGGAGATGGCTTGCACTTCCAGGCGATCATTGAACCATTGAAAAACTTTTGATTCGGTGACTTCTTTTGAAAACATTGAAGCTAGACTTCTCTTAAGGATCAGGGATGGAGGGGGTTGACTCCGGCGGAGCCGTAAAATCGCATATAATCAGCGTACTATGACAGTTTGACCAAGACGGGAAAAGTTCCAAAACTTGGCAAAAATGAGAATTACTCATCACAAAATGTAACACAGCTTTAAGCCCTGGGGAAAGGGAACTCCGGCTGTGGATCCGCTCTAAATTTTGCTCCTCTAGCTATGCTTGCTAAATATTTTTCCGAACCCATTGATCGTGCGGCCCTGAGTCTGATTGGTTTCCTTAGTGCGGCGATCGCCGTGGTGGGGGTGGGTCACTACACCTGTGAAAATAACAACCAGTGTTTGTTTGCCAACCGCCCTAAGGTGCAGAGCTTCAGTTGGGACGGGGCCAATCTGGGAGCCCAGGACAGGGCTTTTATCATGACCTTTGACCGCCCAATAGATCAACGGGAAGTGGAAAAGAATCTGGTTATTACCCCGGCGCTACCGGGAAAAATTAGTTGGGCGGGGCGTCGCATGGCCTATACCCTGGAAAATCCCATTCCCTACGGCACCGACTACGATATTCAGATTACCAATGTGCGGGAACAGTATGCCGGTCAGCACAAAAGTGCGCTACGTGGCCGCCAAGGGCAAATGATAGCCCCTTTCAGCAGCAGTTTCCGCAGTCGGGACCGGGCCTTTGCCTACATTGGCACCCAGGGCATTGAACAGGGCAGGATTGTTTTCTATAACCTAACCAAACAAAGAAAAACCATCCTCACCCCGCCGGGCCTGACAGTGGTGGAGTTCAAATTTTACGATCAGGGTAAGGGGATTCTATTCGCCGCCGCTGAAAGTCAACTGGGCTTTGAGGGTCTACGGCAGTTGCAGTTATACCAAATACCTGTGGTGGAAAGTGATAATCCCCAAGAATTACCTAAACCAACTTTAGTGCTGGATAACCAAGAATTTCAAAATAATCAGTTTGACGTCAGTGATGATGGCAAGGCCATTGTGGTACAGAGGGTTAATCGCCAAAATCCCGCTGACTTTGATCTTTGGATAGTCAAAAATCAGCAAAAGCCAGAGCGCTTGAAAGTACAGGGGGGAGATTTCCAGATCGCCCCAGATAATCAGTCCCTAGCGGTGGCCCGGGGAGAGGGTATCGGCATTCTGCCCCTCCAGCCAGAGGCAAGGCCCTTGGATTTTTTGCCCAAATTTGGTCAATTGCTAAATTTTTCCGCCGATGGTAGCGCCGCTGCCCTGGTAAATTTCAATACGGAGGATGCCCAAAAACGTTTCCAAAGAACTCTTTTCTTTGTTAATAACCTGGGGGTGCAAAAGGAATTGGTGGATACGGATGGTTCCATTGTCAGTTGCGAGTTTGGCCGCAATAATCAGACCCTCTATTGCTTATTAACTAAGCTTTTGCCGGGGGATGAATACATTGAACAGCCCTATTTTGTCCAAATTGACATTAACAGTGGCGAAGTTTTTCCTCTACTGAAACTACAGGATTACCGGGACACGAAAATGAGCCTTTCCCCCGATGGTTTAGCCCTGTTATTCGACCAGGTAATCATTGATCCCGATACCCCCGCCAATAGCCGTCTCAACACCGATGGCGGTGAGGCGATCGCCGATAGTCAATTGTGGTTACTTATACCGCCATTGAAACCAGAAACGGGGCAACAGGCGGAACTTAAGGCTCTTTCTCTGATGGGATTTCGTCCCCTGTGGGCACCGTAGTTAGAGCTTGACTTTCCCTGGCACGGCAATGGTTTTCCACCCTCTCCAAAGCAGGGAAAAGAGGGCCCAACCAGCGACGGTAAATGTTCCTGGAATTGGGGGAACTGACGACCCGATTGACTAAATTTTCCCATTCCGGTTGGTCGGAGGGCAGAATTAGCCCATAGCCCTGGCAATCCAGGGGATAGGGAGGATAAAGACGATAATCTCGCCCCAGGGGAATTTCCAATAGGAGAGCTTCTCCAAACAGCAAAATTCCGTCACTGGCAAAGGCATCGATGCGTCCTTGCATTAGGGCTTCTACCCCTAGGCGACGGGCCGTAAAGCCCTGAAAGTTGATTAATTCCGCTTTGGGGTAACGGGTTGCCAAAAATTCACTGTTGCTGGTGCCGGCTAAAACGCCAATTCTTTCCCCCTGTAAATCTCCATTGCCATCAAATTGCCCCAGGCGATCGCCGGGAATTAAAAATTGGGTTCCGGTGACAAAAAAGGGTAGGGAAAAGGTAATGGGAAGTTCCAGATCATGGCGGATGGTATTGGGACCACATTCCACCACCACCACATTCTCTGCCACGAGATTATAGCGATTGAACAAACTAGATTGATAAAATTTTACCAACAAGGGTTGACCCCCCAGGGTGGCGGAAACTTCTGCTTGCAACGCTTGGATGAAATCAACACAGATGCCAGTCCACTGGTTGGCGGGGCCATCTCGGAAACCAAAGGGCACGGAGTCCTCCCGAATGGCCGCCCGGAGTAGTCCAGTGGTTCGGATGGATTCGAGCACTGTTTCAGCCTGGGTTATGGGCATCCATGAATTCTGTAAAGTCCAAGCCAATAGGGGAGCTAGGATACGGGCAATGGCAGACTGTTTTTTTGAACCGGGGCAGCTGAAGTTGGGATTGCTCATTGCCAGTTATCTAAAAGATCTTTAAACAAGGCTTCTTCAATCCAGGTTTTTAAAACCACCGTCAGGGGTAGGGCTAGGATCAGCCCCAGTAGTCCGAATACACTGGCAAAAAAAAGTTGGGCAATCAGGGTGACAGCGGGCAGAAGGGAAACCTGCTTCGCCATGACAATGGGGGTAAGCCAGTAGCTTTCTATGTTCTGGATGAGGAAGTAGAGAATCAACACTGCGATGATTTTCCAGGGGGCATCCAACACAGCAATCATCAGGGGGAAAACAACGCTGGCGGCGGGGCCAATGTTGGGAATAAAGTTCAAAATTCCTGCCATTAGGGCATGGACTAACACTAATTTAATCTGCAGAATCCACAGACCGATGCCGCTGAGACTGGCGATAAAAATGGAGTTAATGACAATGCCTGTGAGCCAATTGCCCAGGGAAGATTCCGACTGGGTCAAAATTTCATCGGCCCGGCGGCGGTAAAAGGAAGGAAATAGTTTCAGTACTCCCCGGCGGTAGGCTTGGGGAGAAAACAGCATCATCACGGCGATCGCCAGGATGAAAAGTATTTGCAGAACAGCGGTGACAGAGTTGGAAAAAAAGCTAATTAGGGAACTAAAGGCATTGGCCCCCAGCGCCGAAATGGAGTCCGGTAAATCATCAATGGAAAAGGCTTGGCTGAAAAATTCCAGTTCCACCCGATCTTGCCAGCCCTCGACAAATTTCTGCAGGCGATCGCCAACCTTAGGAAGAGAACTGAGCAAAACCTGGAGCTGTTCCCAAAAAGGGGGAATGACCAAAAGCAGAAACAACGCCACCGCCACAGTGACTGTGACCAGAGTAATGGTCAGGGCCAAAGATCTGTTGATGCCCCAGGTTTGTAATTGTTTAACGGAACGATTCAGAGCCGTGGTCAGCACCATAGCCAGGAAAAGCAGTAGCAGGAGTTGGCGGATTTCCCAAGCCACATAGACCGCCATCACCAAACAAGCTAAACCCAACCACTGACTTAGTTTCATTACACTTGCTAGCTCTTGTTACCCAATGGGGGCGGGCATGCATCTTTCCCACAGATAGCTTGATGTGGAACCGGAACAAGCAGGGAGAAGAGGTTGGCCCAGGGACCTAGGGTTGAAAATTGACAATGCGGGCAAAACTCTCGGGTTCTAAGCTCGCTCCCCCCACCAGAGCTCCGTCAATTTCCGGTTGGGCCATAATTTCGTCCACATTATTGGCATTAACCGAACCCCCATACTGGATGGTGACCTGGGAATTGCTTAATTGTTCCCGGATTAGGCCAATCACCCGGTTCGCCTCCGTTGCCGCACAGGTATCCCCTGTGCCAATGGCCCAAATGGGCTCGTAGGCAATGACAAGGTTAGATTGGTCCACATTCACCAAGCCTTTTTTAACCTGGTCAATAATCACCTGCTCCGTTGCTCCGGCATCCCGCTGGGCCTTGCTTTCCCCCACACAGAGGATGGGGATTAAACCCGCCTTTTGGGCCGCCAGCACCCGCAAATTCGCCGTTTCGTCCGTTTCACCAAAATATTGCCGCCGTTCACTGTGGCCGATGACTACGTAATGAATGCCAATTTCCACCAACATAGCCGCCGAAATTTCGCCAGTGTAGGCTCCACTGGTTTGCCAATGGACGTTTTGTGCCCCCAAGCGAACCCGCCCCCCATGGAGTTGTTGGGACATGGCGCTCAAATCGGTGAAAGGAACACACAACACCACTTCACGGCTTTCCGCCGCATCTTCGATTAAAGGCTTAAACTCCTGCAAAAACGCTTGGGCCTCCGCCTGCGTCTTATGCATTTTCCAGTTGCCCGCAATGATAATTTTTCGCACGATTCCAATCTTTAACTTATGAAGGTCACAACAAAATTTGCCAACCCCCAGTTTACGTTGTCCGGGGTCGTCACCATTAATCAGCTCCCAACTAACCTGGTAAGGCCTGGATCTGTGCCACTATTACCTTCAATCTAGCCCCGTTGAGAAGATAAACTAGAACCAGTCCTGGCTACTGGTGGAAAAGATCATGAGTGAACAAAGACCATTTTCAGCCTTGACCGGCTTTGCCCTGGCCGCTTTGGTGGTGGCTCTGGCCGGTACGGGTTTTGCTCTTTGGACGGGCTTCAATCTTTCCCAAAGTCCCCCTGCCGTCACGGTGGATCCCCATAGGCCCGATGTTGCCATCCCTGGGCAGGCACAAGTTTATTGGCTCGGTAATGGCAAAGATGATACGGCGATCGCCTTTGTGCCCCAAAATATTCCCCCCAATGGTGACCCACCGGAAGTGCAGACGGAGCGGGCTCTCAAAACCCTGTTAGCCGCATCCGGCAGTGACATTTCTGCCATTCCCACCAACACCACCATGCTAAGCCTGGACAAAGGTTCTAATGGTATCAACCTAAACCTGTCAACGGAATTCACCGCAGGGGGGGGGAGCCAGAGCATGATCGCTAGGCTGGGGCAAATTATTTACACCGCCACCAGTACGGACCCCAGTCTTCCAGTTTGGTTATCCGTGGAGGGAGAACCCCTGACGGTACTAGGGGGAGAAGGGCTAATGGTGGAACAGCCCATTACCCGCAAGCAGTTTGACGCGGATTTTATGGCCCCTGATCGTTGACAATTGGAGTCATGGTCTGCTCATCTATGGTGAGGACAGTTAGAACCATTGCGGTTCTAGCCGATAAAACGTCCTTGTTCAATTAGATTCAGGCTGAAGCCTAGCAATCCGGACACCCTGTCTTTGAAAGCCAAACGCTCTGCAATGTCCTCCCCCCCAGAACTTGGTAATGCGTCTTCTGTCCCATTGCAATTTTTGCTGTTCATTGACGATCGCCCCAGCTCCCAGGACAGTGTGCAAGAAATTAGTCAATGCCTAGGCACCCTGGTGGATGGCCACAGTTACGACCTACAGATTCTGCAGATCAGTAAACATCCCCATTTAGTGGAACATTTCCGTTTGGTGGCTACCCCGTCCCTGATCAAACTGCAACCCGAACCCCGGCAGGTGTTGGCCGGCAGTAATATTATTCAACAATTGCAGAAATGGTGGCCCCGCTGGCAACAGGAACTCCAAGTGAATCTAGGGCCAGAGGAGACCGAGCAATCCCCCAGTTGTCCCCGGGAAATTTCTTCCGTAGGTTATTCCGGCGAACTGATGAAAATGTCGGACGAGCTTTTTCTGCTCAAAAAGGACAAGGAAGAATTGCTCGAACAAATCAGTTTTAAGGATCAAATTTTGGCCATGTTGGCCCACGATTTACGTAGTCCCCTCACCGCCGCCTCCATTGCTGTCGATACGTTGGAACTGTTGCAACATAAGCCCGTCGAAGAACAGAAACCAGCCCTGAGAAGTCAGCTATTACAACAGGCCCGCAAGCAGTTCAAAATTATGGACCGCTTGATTGAGGATATTCTGCAGGCATCGAAGAATCTCAATTCCCAGTTTCAGGTGCATGGCCGTCCCCTGGCGATCGCCGATCTTTGTCAAGAAATTTTAGAACTGTACCAAGTAAAATTTAGCAAAAAAAACCTCACCATTACCTACGATATTCCCAAGGATTTACCCAATGTTTTTGCCGATGAGGAGTTAATCCGCCAGGTGATTGCTAATTTGTTGGACAATGCCATTAAATACACCCCCTCCAATGGTCTGATCACAGTGGGAGCTCTCCACCGGACCACCCAGAAAGTCCAGGTGAGCATCACCGACAATGGCCCCGGCATTCCCAATTCCAAACAGGAAAGTATTTTTGAGGGGCACTTTCGCCTACAACGGGACGAACAAACCGATGGCTATGGTTTAGGTTTATCCCTCTGTCGCAAAATTATCCAAGCCCATTATGGTCAAATTTGGGTGGACAGTCGTCCAAAACAAGGCAGTTCTTTCCATTTTACGTTGCCCGTTTACCGTTAACTTTTCCCCATCTGTGAACCTTATTGTTCGCCCATAATTTTTCCTACCTTGTCAGCTTCGCTCAAAAATATTAACTATCTCACCTCTTTTTTTAACCAATGCGTCACTCTCTTTTTGCCTGCCTAACGTCGGTACCCAACTTCACTCGCGGTTTAGGAGTTGCCATTGCTAGTGTTTCCTTCGGAGTTGGCCTAACCATGGCCGCTGGAGCCGAAACCTGTGTGCCCATTGCTTTGGTGGGGGGTGAAGGTAATAGCGTTACTAAAACCGTTGCCGCTCCGACCATTCCCGCAGGACCGTTGGGCATGTTGGGCATTAACATCACCCGCAACAATTGGAACACTGATTGGGCAGTCCCGGGAGGAACGGTGTTTAAAAGGTTTGTTATGACGGTGACTTCCAATGAGACAAATCCTTTTGATATTCGGATGTTTCTCAAATATAGTGACCAAACAGCGGCGGAAGTTTTTAATCAATCAAGCTTTGTGTTTAAGCCCAATACTCCCCTAGAAATCATTGGCAATGTCACCCCAGAAGAGCAACCCTACCAAGTCAATCTTTTTGTTAATGGGTTGGATTCCCTGGGCAGAACCTACACCGCTACCCTGGTGGGATGCCGTTAAAATTCTCCCAGACCAACTCCCATCAAAGCTTAAATTTAGTCCCTTTGATTCCCTCCACCACCACAATCCCCGCTCGCCCCAGCAACTCCTTCCAGCGAGCATTTTCCACCTTGGGTTGGCCTAGAGCCACTAATACACCAGGGTTAGCTCAGATTTCTGGTTTACCCTCCACGGGATACTAGAACAGATCTCTCGCCACAAAAACATCAGGATTATCGGCAAAAAGATATTCCAAGCTTTCTTTTAATAGAACAATTTAACTAAATTGTTTGGTGTTGTCAGCCATGCGTTGTCCATCACTATCGGGATAAACAATTTGCCGATCTAAGGCTATGGTGATAGTGGTGGTCTCCAGCAGCTAGGCACTGACCTTTAGTTGAACTGATGACTTTTCAACATTATTTTAGAACCTCTTTGAAAAGCCCCCCTGGCCCCCAATTCTGGAGAGAAAGTCTTCAAAGTCCCCCAAACTTGCCGGAGCTTAGGGAGGAGATTCAGGGGGCAGAATAACTTTTAAAACATTATCTGGGGGGAATTCTTCAACCCTGAAACAAACTACAGCAAAATAGTTAAACTTGTTACCTTTTCCCCGGGAGAAATCTGAAATTTGAGCGAAACTTAATAGATTCATTAAGCAGACTGTCTCAATCAAGGTTATGACCGTTACAATTCAAAAACCGGGGAATACCCTGCCATAGAGGTCTTCACCCCCTCATTCCAAACTTTTGTACGGTTATCAGTCCTATGAACAGCTTCCACCAAGCTCCCTCAGCCCAAGGCCTTTACGATCCCCACCAGGAACATGATGCCTGTGGCGTTGGTTTTATCGTGCAGATGAAGGGCAAGACTTCCCACGATATTGTGGAGCAGGGTTTGCAGATGTTGGTCAATCTGGAGCACCGGGGAGCCTGTGGCTGTGAACCAAACACAGGGGATGGGGCTGGCATCTTAATCCAAGTTCCCCACAAATTTATCCAAAAAGTGGCTGGAGCCGAAGGAATAACCATTCCTGCTCCGGGACAGTATGCCGTAGGTAACATTTACGGCTCCCCAGATCCGATCGCCAGGGCGGAAACTCGAAGATTATTCAAAGAAGTGACGGAGGCGGAGGGCTTAACTCTGTTGGGTTGGCGGGATATTCCCACGGATCATAGTTCCCTGGGCCAGACGGCGATCGCCAGTGAACCTTTTATGCAGCAGGTTTACATTGCCCGGCCAGAAGGTTTGACCGATGACTTGGATTTTGAGCGCAAATTGTTTGTATTGCGGAAGCTGAGCCACAATGCCATTCGAGCTACAGGATTTAACAAGTTTTGGTATGTGGCTAGTTTATCGGCCCGGACACTGGTTTATAAGGGGATGCTGACCACCGCCCAGGTGGGGCAATATTATCCAGAATTGCATGATCCGGATATGGAAAGTGCCCTGGCCCTGGTCCATTCCCGGTTTAGTACTAACACTTTTCCCAGTTGGGAGCGTTCCCACCCCTACCGTTACATTGCCCATAACGGCGAAATCAACACTATGCGGGGCAACGTCAACTGGATGCAAGCCAGGCAAGCTCTGTTTGAATCGTCCCTGTTCGGGGAGGATATGGCCAAAGTCCAGCCGGTGATTAACATTGACGGTAGTGACTCCACCATTTTTGATAATGCCTTAGAACTGCTTTATCTGGCCGGTCGCTCCCTACCCCATGCGGTGATGATGATGATTCCCGAGCCGTGGAGTGCCCACGAGTCCATGGGGCCTGAGAAAAAAGCGTTTTATAAATACCATTCCTGTTTAATGGAGCCTTGGGACGGGCCGGCTTCCATCGCCTTCACCAACGGCAAGATGATGGGGGCAGTGTTGGACCGTAATGGTCTGCGGCCTTCTCGCTACTACGTCACCAAGGATGATCTGGTGATTATGGCTTCCGAAGCGGGGGTTTTGCCCATTGAGCCGGAGCGGGTGGCCAAAAAAGGTCGTTTACAACCGGGGCGGATGTTCTTGGTGGATATGGAACAAGGACGCATCATCGCCGATGAGGAAATTAAGCAAGAAATTGTCAGTCAATATCCCTACGGGGAATGGTTAGCGGCTAACCTCAAATCCTTGGATCAGTTGCCTAATCCCGGTAATGTCCCCGGCACCGATGGGGAAAGTTTACGCCAACGCCAAATGGCCTTTGGATACACCTTTGAAGAACTGCGGATTCTGTTAGCTCCCATGGGCCGGGATGGGGTGGAGGCGATCGGTTCCATGGGGGCAGACACTCCGTTGGCGGTGCTGTCCGATAAGCCCAAGTTGCTCTATAACTATTTCCAACAGTTATTTGCTCAGGTTACTAATCCCCCCATTGATTCCATCCGGGAAGAAATTATTACCTCTGCAGAAACCACCATTGGCGGCGAAGGCAATTTACTCGATCCCAGGCCAGAAAGTTGCCGCTTAATTGAACTAAAAACGCCAATTCTGACCAATGAAGATTTAGCCAAATTGAAAGCGCTGGATAATGACGAGTTTAAATCCGTTACTTTACCGATCTTATTTGATCCTAACCAAGGGGAAAAGGGCTTAAAAACTGCTTTAGATGATTTGTTTACTGAGGCGGATCAAGCTATTGCAAAAGGAACTAATTTAATCATTCTCAGTGACCGGGATGTTTCGGTGGAAAAAGCCGCTATCCCCGCATTGTTGGCTGTATCGGGATTACATCACCATTTAATCCGTAACGGTTCCCGCACCAAAGTGGGGCTAGTGTTGGAATCCGGCGAACCCAGGGAAGTGCATCATTTTGCAGTCTTATTGGGCTACGGTTGTGGAGCCATTAATCCTTATCTAGCCTTTGAAACTTTAGACGGCATGATCGCTGAAGGTTTACTGGTGAATGTGGATCATAAAACTGCCTGTAAAAACTACATCAAAGCCGCCACTAAAGGGGTTATTAAAGTTGCTTCCAAAATTGGTATTTCCACCATTCAAAGTTATCGGGGGGCACAAATTTTTGAGGCAGTGGGTTTAAATCAAGCCGTCATTGATGAATATTTCTGCCGCACCTCTTCCCGTATCCAGGGTTCCGACCTAGGGATAATTGCCCAGGAAGCTATTCTGCGCCATCAACACGCCTTTGCCCCCCGCCCCGGCGATCGCCATACCCTTGATGTGGGGGGTGAATACCAGTGGCGTAAGGATGGGGAAGAGCATTTATTTAGTCCCCAAACCATTCATTTGCTCCAGCGGGCGGTGCGGGAAGGGAATTATGAACTGTATAAACAGTACGCCGCTCTGGTTAATGAGCAGAACCAAAAATTCTTTACCCTGCGGGGCTTGCTGGATTTCCAAGACCGACAACCCATTCCCCTAGAGGAAGTGGAACCCGTGGAGGCGATTATGAAACGCTTTAAAACCGGGGCCATGAGCTATGGGTCTATCTCCAAAGAAGCCCACGAGTCCCTGGCGATCGCCATGAACCGCATTGGCGGTAAGTCCAACACCGGGGAAGGAGGAGAAGATCCGGAACGGTTTACCTGGACAAACGAACAGGGTGATTCCAAAAACAGTGCCATTAAACAAGTGGCATCGGGACGATTTGGGGTGACCAGTTTGTACCTCTCCCAAGCCAAGGAAATTCAGATCAAAATGGCCCAGGGGGCCAAACCCGGCGAAGGGGGTCAATTGCCCGGCAAAAAGGTTTATCCCTGGATTGCCAAAGTGCGCCACTCTACCCCCGGTGTGGGTTTAATTTCTCCCCCGCCCCACCACGACATTTACTCCATTGAAGATTTGGCGGAGTTAATCCACGATTTGAAAAACGCTAACCGGGAAGCTCGCATTAACGTCAAACTCGTTTCCGAAGTAGGGGTGGGAACTATCGCCGCTGGGGTAGCCAAAGCCCATGCCGATGTAGTCCTTGTTTCCGGTTATGACGGTGGTACAGGAGCATCCCCCCAAACTTCCATTAAACACGCCGGTCTGCCCTGGGAATTGGGACTAGCGGAAACCCATCAAACCCTGGTGTTAAATAATCTCCGCTCCCGCATTGTGGTGGAAACCGATGGGCAAATGAAAACTGGCCGGGACGTGGCGATCGCCGCTTTGCTGGGGGCAGAAGAGTTTGGTTTTTCCACTGCGCCGTTGGTATCCCTGGGGTGCATTATGATGCGGGCCTGTCACCTCAATACCTGTCCTGTGGGCATTGCCACCCAAAACCCGGAACTGCGGGCCAAATTTACCGGCGATCCGGCCCATGCGGTGAACTTTATGACCTTCATTGCCACGGAACTGCGGGAGATTATGGCCCAACTCGGTTTCCGTACCATCAACGAAATGGTGGGCCACACGGAAATTTTGGAACCCAAAAAAGCGGTGGACCATTGGAAGGCTAAAGGGATTGACCTTTCCCCTCTGCTCCATCAGCCTGATGTTGCCCCGGAAGTGGGTCGTTATTGCCAAATTCCCCAGGATCATGGCCTGCAACACTCCCTCGATGTCACCCAATTGCTGGATCTTTGCCAACCGGCGATCGCCAAGGGGGAAAAAGTTAAGGCCACCCTACCCATTACCAATATCAATCGGGTGGTGGGCACCATTGTGGGCAATGAAATCACCAAACGCCATTGGGAAGGGCTAACGGAAGATACTGTTCATCTTCATTTCCAAGGCAGTGCCGGCCAAAGTTTCGGCGCATTCATTCCCAAAGGCATGACCCTAGAGCTAGAAGGGGATGCCAATGATTATTTAGGTAAAGGCCTGAGTGGCGGCAAAATTATCGTTTATCCCCCCAAGGGTTCTAGTTTTAATGCTTGGGAAAACATCATTGCCGGTAACGTTTGCCTCTACGGAGCCACGGCGGGGGAAGTCTATATTTCCGGCATGGTGGGGGAACGGTTCTGTGTCCGCAACTCCGGCGTTAATACCGTTGTGGAAGCGGTGGGGGACCATGGCTGTGAGTATATGACCGGCGGTAAGGTGGTGGTTCTCGGTCAAACGGGACGAAACTTTGCGGCGGGCATGAGTGGCGGCGTTGCTTATATTCTTGATGAAACCGGTGATTTTGCCACCCGTTGTAATCAAGCCATGGTTGCTTTGGAAACACTTGAAGATCCAGAAGAAATTAAGGATCTCCAAGAACTAATTCAAAATCACGTTAACTACACCGATAGCGCCAAAGGTAAAGCTGTTTTAGCAGATTGGGAAACTAGTATTTCCAAATTTATTAAGGTGATGCCCCGGGATTACAAACGGGTTCTGCAAGCCATTAAAAATGCCTTGGAAGCTGGTTTGAGCGGCGATGATGCCCTGAATGCGGCGTTTGAGGAGAATGCCAAAGATGTAGCTCGCATTGGGGGTAGCTAGGTTATCGAGCATTTGCATTAGGAGGGATATAACGATCAGTTAATCTCTCCTTTGTTCAACCTTGGCTACAATTTATGTATGAATTTCGTTGGAATTCAGAGAAAAATGAATGGCTAAAACAAAATCGTCGAGTTTCTTTTGAGCAAATTGTTAAGGCTGTTCAGAATGATGATGTTCTTGCTGATGTCGAGAATCCAAACCAAGAAAAATATCCCCATCAGTATATGTTGATTGTCAAGATTAGTGATTATGTCTATTGTGTCCCTTATGTTAAAGATGGGTCTACTCACTTTTTTAAAACAATTTTTCCAAGCCGTAAAATGACTAAGTTTTATTTAGGAAGTTAATTATGTTATCTAATGCTGACTGGGACAAAATGACGGATGATGAATTTGCTAATGCTTGGAAGCTTGATAATGAAGAGCAGGAGCTTTTAAGGAGTCTTGAAAATGGGGAATGGGTTAGTGTGCCTAATTTTGAGGAAAGAAAACGAGAGCTTCAGGAGATGGCAAAAGCCCAAATGACTCAGCAAACCATAGAAGTCAATTTATCGATGCAAGACGCGGATAAGATTAGAGATCTCGCTGAGCAGTCGCAGATTTCGATAAATCTTTTTGCCCAAGAGATTATTCATCGCTATTTAGGAGGTGAGTTAGTTGAAAAGCAATCATAATTTTCGTATGCAATATTTTGAACAGGAGGATGTTCTACATTTAGTGAATTTCATCAGTTAATGCCCAAGAAAATTCGTGAACTCAAAGCACTATTGAAGCAAGCGGGATTTACCGTCAAACCAGCAAAGGGAAGTCATAGCAAATGGACTCACCCCAGTCTCCCGCAGGCTATCATTATGGCAGGGAAGGACGGCGATGATGCTAAACTTTACCTAGAAAAGCAGGTGATGGAAAGTTTGGCCAAATTACGAAAACTTGATCAGGAGGGTAACTAAAAATGAAATATACAATTGTCATTCAGTGGTCAGATACGGATAACTGCTTTGTTGTCTTTCTTCCAGATTTTGAATCGGTTATGCAGCCCGTTACCCACGGTGATAGCTATGATGAAGCATTGCAAAATGCCCAGGAAGTTTTGAGTTTGTTAACGGAGCTAGATGACGGGAAACTGCCCAAACCTCAACCACTTCTTCAAATGGCGTAGACTGTAGATAAAAAGTTCTAAATATAGCAATGATAGCGACCACTGAATCTCTCCGCAGTTTTGTGCATTATTGCCAGCAACATATTAAGGGGGATGAAAAGTCGGAGTCCCAAACTTTTTTGACCAAGTTTTTTCAGGCTTTTGGTCACGAGGGTATTAAGGAAGCAGGGGCAGAGTTTGAACAGAGGGTAAAAAAGAGTAGTAAACAGGATCGAACGGGCTTTGCGGATTTGGTCTGGCCGTCCAGGTTGAGGGTTAAAGGGGTGGTGATTGAAATGAAGAAGCGGGGCACAGATTTAACTTTGCATTATTCCCAGCTTGAACGGTATTGGATGCGGTTAACGCCTAAGCCCCAGTATTCAATCCTTTGTAATTTTGATGAGTTTTGGATCTACGACTTCACCAATCAAGTAGATGAGCCGGTGGATCGGGTCAGGCTGGAGGATTTACCTAAGCGTTTGGGGACTTTTTCCTTTATGGAAATTGGGGGGAAGGCTCCCATTTTTCGCAATAACCAAGTAGAGGTAACGGAACGCACCGCCCGACGCATGGGAGAGTTTTATCAGTTGGTGCGGGAGCGGGGTAAAAGGGAGAAGTTTGCCTATTTTACGGAGGAGCAGTTACAACGGTTTACTTTGCAATGTGTGCTGGCAATGTTTGCCGAGGATCGCAATCTTTTGCCCAGGGATTTGTTTGTGTCTTTGCTACAGGATTGTTTGACGGAGAAGGATAATGCTTATGATGCGTTTAGTGGCCTATTTCGGGCTATGAATCAGCCAGGCGTTGTTCCCCAGGGTCGTTATGCAGGAGTGGATTACTTTAATGGGGGTTTATTTGCAGAAATTCAGCCGATCGCCTTGGAAGAATCAGAGTTAAAACTTTTAGATGTTTGTGCCAGGGATAATTGGGAAAATATTCGTCCGTCGATTTTTGGCAATATCTTTGAAGGGGCGATTGATGAAAATGAGCGTCATGCTAGGGGCATTCATTACACGTCGGAAACAGATATTCGACAGATTGTACGGCCAACAATTTCAGATTATTGGGAAGAAAAAATCAATAATGCTAGAACGATTGGGGAATTAAATCAGCTTCAGCTAGAGTTACAAGCTTATCGAGTGCTTGATCCGGCCTGTGGATCGGGGAATTTTCTTTATGTAGCTTATCAGGAACTAAAACGCATTGAACGGCTTTTAATTCAGAAGATTGCAGACAAACGCAAGCAACCACCAAGCCAAATGGAAATAGGTTTTGTCACACCTTTACAGCTTTTTGGCATGGATACAAATTCCTTTGCGGTGCAGTTAGCCAGGGTAACAATGATGATTGCCAGAAAAATTGCCATTGATAAATTCGAGTTAACAGAACCAGCTTTACCGCTAGATTCGTTAGATAAAAATATTCTTTGCCAAGATGCTTTGTTTACAGATTGGCCAAGGGCCGATGCCATTATTGGAAATCCACCTTTTCTTGGGGGACATTTAATGCGTATAGAACTAGGTGATAATTATGTTGACAAGCTTTTCAAGCAGTTTCCAGAAGTCGTTAATCAACAAATAGACTTTGCAAGTCATTGGTTTCGCCTAGCTCATAATAAAATAAAAGAAAATTCTGGACGTGCAGGTTTAGTGGGAACAAATTCAATTAGTCAAGGCAAGAGTCGTCAAGCATCTTTAGACTATATTGTTGAGCATGGAGGATATATTCATAATGCTATTTCGTCGCAAATTTGGTCAGGAGATGCAAAAGTACATGTTAGTTTAGTCAATTGGATGACATCTAAACCGACTGAATTCTATTTGGATAACCGGCAAGTCAGTTTAATCAATTCATCATTAAAATCAGCTTCAGATATTCGACTAGCAAAGATTCTAAAAATCAATCAGAATGTTGCTTTTAGAGGAGTTGAACCTAATGGTAGTGGTTTTTTTATTAATGAGTATGTTGTTCACGAATGGATTTATAAAAATCAATCTAATAAGGCAGTTCTTAAATTATTTTCGATGGGGTCGAATTTGGTTCGTAATCCCCATGGAAAACCAGAGAGGTGGATTATCGACTTTAGGGATTTTAGCGTAGAAGAAGCTCAAATGTTTTGCCTGCCTTTCGAGCACGTCAAAAATACGGTTAAGGAATTTCGCCAAACAAATAGAGTATCAATGCTCCGGGAAAATTGGTGGAAGTTTAAACGTACAAATTTAGCAATGAGAAATGCCGTAACCAAACTATCCTTCTTTTTTAATGTTTCTAGGGTATCAAAGTGGTTTATTTTTCTGCCGATTGAAACAAAGTATTTACCGGCAGATTCAACGACAGTAGTAGCTTCGGATGATTTTTATGTGTTGGGAATATTGACCTCTGACGTTCATCGTCAATGGGTAAAAACCCAAAGCTCAACATTAAAGGGCGATACCCGTTACACTCACAATACTTGTTTTGAAACCTTTCCCTTTCCCCAAACCGCCAGTGAAAAACTGACCCAACAAATTCGTCAGGCGATGGTTGATTTACATGAATATCGTAGTCAGCAAATGGAGGCCAAACAATGGGGAATTACCAAACTGTATAATGCTTTTTTCGATGAGCCGGCCAGTCAACTGTATAAACTCCATAAAAAACTGGATGAATTAGTGATGAAAGCCTATGGATTCAAAAAAGATGACGACATTCTGGAAAAACTTTTAAACCTCAATCTTGAACTTGCTGAAAAGGAAAAAAAAGGTGAAAGTATTATCGGCCCCTGGGCTATAGATAATCCACCAAAATCTTAAATTTTGATCAACTTAGTTAAAAGATAAACATCATGAACACCGCCCAAATTAGTAACGATGGTTCTCATCAAATTGTAATACTCCCCGAAGGCTTCAAATTGTCGGGTACTGAGGTTTACATTAAAAAAGTTGGAAACACGGTTGTTTTAATCTCGAAAGATAACCCTTGGCAATCCTTGATTGAAAGCTTAGATCAATTCTCAGATGACTTTATGGCAACTAGGGAACAGCTTCCCCTCGATGTGCGAGAAGAATTTTAGATGAAATACTTACTAGATACAAATATTCGCATTTATCTAATTAAGAAGAAGCCGCTCCAAGTCTTGGCAAAATTTCAAACCCTAGAAGTGTCAGAAATTGGTATTTCATCCATTACCGTAGCAGAATTAGAATATGGTGTCAGTAAAAGTCAACAGCAATCGAAAAACCGTGATGCCTTGATGCAGTTCTTGATTCCGCTAGAAATCATTGAGTTTAATCAAGAAGCGGCGATCGCCTATGGCAATATCAGAAGTAATCTGGAAAGTAGAGGTCTTGTCATTGGGGCTATGGATATGCTGATTGCGGCCCATGCGTTAAGTCTGGAAGTAACTCTTGTGAGCAATAATGTTCGAGAATTTTCACGCATTAGCAATTTATTCTTGGAAAACCGGGCAGAATAAACTATCAATTAAAATTTGACTTGTCACTTTTAACCACTCAGCGCACCGCGTAGCTGAACTCTTGGCGATCGCCAACTCAGACTAATCCATTCAATGGAATATAATTGTCAGTAAACTCAACGGGAATTTGACCCATGTCATCTGAAAACATTGCTACCGTTACCAAAATGATAGAATCTCTGCCGGAGATAGCTCAGACTCAGCTTATTGAACATCTTCGAGAATATATTACTAGTCTTCAGGACGAACTAGAATGGGATAATCTTGTCAGTAAGACTCAGAATAATTTGATTCAAGCTGCAAAAAAAGCCAAGCAGGAAATTGCTGACGGAAAATCCAAGCCGATGGACTACGAAAAGTTATGAAATCAGCAACCATACCATCATTTTGGGAGAATTACAAATTACTAGACTTTCAAACTAGACAAAGAGTTAGAAAAACTTACTACTTGTGGCGTGATAATCCGTTTCATCCCTCTCTACATTTTAAATGTATTAATCGACAGGAAGATATTTGGTCTGTCAGAGTTAGTCTTAATTATCGAGCACTAGGTATTCTTGAAAAAGATACAGTAACTTGGTTTTGGATTGGTAGCCACAAAAACTATGAGCAATTTTATTCATAGGCGATCGCTAATCCTTTTTCACATAATTCAAACTTTAAACAAATCCTGTCAAACTACAATGCTAAAAACATCAGAATTCCAAAAAGCCATTGAATCCGTTGAAAATCTCCCCCTAGATGATCAACAAATCTTGCTTGACATTATCCAGAAAAGATTGCAAGAAAAAAGAAGAAAACAATTAACCGAAGAAATCAAAGAGATTCGCCAAGAATTTGCTAACGGTGATGTTCAGTTTGGTTCAGTGAATCAATTTTTAGAAGCGCTCGATCAAGAATGAAAATTGCCTGGTCTCCAAAATCGTTACGTTCATTCAAGCGCCTGATTCGCAAAAATCCTAATCTGAGGCCGATGATTGAACAAGTATTACATCAGTTGGCAACAGATCCTTTTCACCCTAGCCTACGCACCCATAAACTAAAAGGAGAACTAGCTAACGTCTGGTCATGCTCTATCGACTATAATTATCGTCTGCTATTTGAATTTGTGAACAACCTAGAAGATAACGAAGAGGCAATTTTATTACTAAATTTAGGTTCCCATGATGAAGTCTACTAATTTAACTTGTCAAAAAAGAAAGGTCGATCTCTAGGCGATCGCCAAAATCTCTAAAGTTCAAATTTCAATAAACTCAGCTATACAATAAACATCATGGACAAGATAAACGTTAGTAAATTGACCAAAGAGTTACCAATGGAGCAGATTCGTCAATTTTGTCACAAATGGCAGGTTAAGGAATTTGCCTTGTTTAGTTCCATCCTACGTCCAGACTTCCATTCAGCCAGCGATGTTGACATCCTCATTGAATTTGCCCCTACAGCAAAACGAGGTTTGACAGAAACAATACAGATGCAGGATGAACTGCAAGCTATCTTTCAACGTCCCATCGATTTGATTATCAAAAATGCCATTAATCGAAGTGAAAATTGGCTCAGACGCAAAAACATTTTAGAATCGGCCCAGATTATCTATGCAACGTGATCAAGAATCTCTAATTGATATTGCCAATGCTATCAGACGTATTTTACGATACACAGATGAAATTGATAAAGTACAACTAGAAATTAACGATGAGAAATTATCAGCCATTCTCTATCAAATTACGATTATTGGAGAAGCAACAAGGCGAATTTCTCAAGACTTTCGCAATCAACATCCAACCATAGCTTAGCTTGGCGAGAAATGGCGGCAATGCGGAATGTTATTGTTCATGAATATGATCAATGGGAGTTTCCTTCCAAATCCTTCGTCAATTTTGCCAACAACATAAAATCACTGAATTATCCGTTTTTGGTTCCATCCTAAGGGAAGATTTTAATTTTGATAGCGATATTGATTTATTGGTTAAATTTGATCCGAATGCCCATATTAGTTTAATGGATATGATTAAAATAGAAGATGAATTTAAAAGATTACTAAGACGAAATATTGATCTCGTTTCTAAAAAAGCGATTGAAAATAGCAAAAATTGGATTCGTCGCAAGAATATTCTCAATGATGCGGAGATTATTTATGCTCAGTGATCAAGAAATTATTTTGGATCTTTATCATGCTCTCAATCAAATTCTTAGTTTTACTCACAATATGGATAAACAAGAATTTGTTGATGATGAAAAAACGTAATCTTCAGTCTTATACCAATTAGTAATTATAGGAGAAGCTGTAAACCGATTATCTGAACAATTCAAAAGTCAATATCCCCAAATTCCATTCAATGAGATTCGTGGAATGCGGAACCGGGTTGTCCATGAATATAAAGAAGTTGATTGTGATATTATTTGGGAAGCTATACAAAAAGATATTCCTGCGTTAATTTACTTTATTTCATCAGTCAATAGCCATGACTAATTATTTTCTAATTATGAAGACTTTATTCATAGGCGATCGCCATCCTATTTAATCAATTAAACACCAATTAAAAACAACGAAATTTTAACCATCCGAAAACAGAGAATTGAGTATTCGACTAGTCTAGATGCATTAGTTGCCATCACTAAACGTCTTAGCCTATTTGAGCATCAATATCATTGGGATTCCGAGGAATTTTTTAATCTATACAGTAATGGTTTAATTCGCGACGAAGAACCGTTTATTGAGTGGGCTAATGATTATCGGCATTATATTGCCTTACGCCCAGAAGTAACAAACCTATCAACCGGCGCAACCCACAGCAGATCCTTTGGCGATCGCCATCAACAAAGCTTGACGGGGAATTTGAACATTCTCGATGCCTGTGCTATTCTTTCCCCCATTCTCGGCTAATTGGATTGTCCCCATGCTACAAATTTCCGATCTGAATGTGTATTACGGCGAGAGCCATATTTTGCGGAATGTGGATATGTCCATTGCTCCGGGGCAAATGGTGTGTTTGATTGGCCGCAACGGGGTTGGTAAGACCACCCTACTCAAAACCATTATGGGACTGCTTTCCCCCCGCAGTGGTTACGTGGTCTACAACGATCGCCATTTGAATCCTTTACCGACGGATAAACGGGCTCGTTTGGGCATTGGTTACGTTCCCCAGGGGCGAGAGATCATTCCCCGCCTAACAGTGCAGGAAAATTTGCTGCTGGGCTTGGAAGCCTGTGCTGATAAAAGCCAACGACAGAAGGGTATACCCGACGAAATTTTTGAGCTTTTCCCTGTGCTGAAAACCATGCTTTCCCGTTGGGGGGGCGACCTGAGTGGTGGTCAGCAACAACAATTGGCGATCGCCAGGGCCTTGATGGGCCAGCCCAAACTATTACTGTTGGATGAACCCACCGAGGGGATCCAACCATCCATTATTTTGGAAATTGAAGCAGCGGTGAAACGAATTATTGCCGCCACCGGCATTTCTGTCCTTTTAGTGGAGCAACATTTACATTTTGTTCGCCAGGCGGATCGTTACTACGCCATGCAAAAGGGAGGCATTGTCGCCTCCGGGGAAACCCAAACCCTGAGCCAAGAAGTAATTCAAAAATTCCTGGCAGTATAGTCCTCTCCGGAATAGATTTTCCCTATGGGGGACCCATAATCTTCAAACGACAAGTACTTATCTCAATCCCCCTGCCCATCGGCTTTTTCCTTATTTGGGGGATATTTTGTCTATTCTATCCCCCTTTTTTCTTCCTTTACCTATCGTTCAACACTTTTGGATGGCAACACCTTGGCTAAATATTTTCCTGTATAGGAAGTGGGATGTTGCGCCACCGTTTCTGGGGTTCCAGTGACCATAATTTCCCCACCCCGATCACCGCCTTCGGGGCCTAGATCAATAATCCAATCGCTACAGCGGATTACGTCGAGGTTATGTTCAATCACTAAAACGGAATTGCCTTTATCGACCAAGCGTTGCAGTACGTTGAGCAAATGGTGGACATCGTAAAAAGATAAGCCCGTGGTAGGTTCGTCAATTAAATATAAAGTCTTACCTGTGGCCCGGCGAGACAATTCGGAAGCTAGTTTGACCCGTTGCGCTTCTCCCCCGGATAGGGTGGGGGCCGGTTGACCCAGTTTGATATAGCCCAAACCCACATCCACTAAGGTTTGCAAGCGATTCACCGCCCGGGGAATATTTTCAAACACCGTTAACGCTTCCTCGGTGGTCATGGCCAGCACGTCAGCAATGGAATGACCTTTATATTTGACCTGTAACGTTTCCCGGTTATATCTGGCTCCTTTGCACACGTCACATTGCACATAAACATCGGGCAAAAAATTCATTTCAATGACGTTAACCCCCTGGCCGGCGCAGGCTTCACAGCGACCCCCTTTGACGTTGAAAGAAAATTGTCCCGGTTTATAGCCTCGAGCTTTGGCTTCAATGGTTTGGGTGAAAATTTCCCGGATGGGGTCAAAAATGCCGGTATAGGTGGCAGGGTTGGAGCGGGGGGTACGGCCAATGGGGGACTGGTCAATGACAATGACTTTATCGATCGCCTGGAGGCCGGTAATTTCCCCTAAATTTTTGGGAAAGGCCACCTGCCGGGAGAGATGATGTTGCAACGCAGGATGAAGCAGTTCATTGACCAAGGTAGATTTACCGGAACCGGATACCCCCGTAATGCACACCAGTTTGCCCAGGGGAATGGTGACATCAATGTTACGTAAATTGTTATGGCTACAGTTTTTCAGGGTCAACTTAGCTCCGTTGCCCGTTCTTCGTTCCTGGGGAGTGGCGATCGCCTCCCGACCGGAAAGGTAAGCCCCCGTTAGGGATCGTTTATTTTTTACTAAGGTCTGAAAATCCCCTTGACAGACAATTTCCCCACCATGGATGCCCGCCTTGGGGCCAATATCGACAATATAGTCAGCGTGGCGGATGGTATCTTCATCATGCTCTACCACAATTAAGGTATTACCCAAATTCCGTAGTTTAGTTAAAGTGGCCAACAGGCGATCGTTGTCCCGTTGATGGAGACCAATGCTGGGTTCGTCTAAAACGTATAAAACTCCAGTAAGACCGGAACCAATTTGGGTGGCAAGGCGGATGCGTTGGGCTTCCCCGCCGGAAAGGGTCATGGCGGCCCGATCAAGGGTCAAATAGTCCAAACCTACGTCTAGCAAAAATTGTAAACGGGCTTTAATTTCTTTTAGCGCCAATTCCCCAATCATGGCTTGACGGGAAGTTAGGGCTAGGTTTTCAATCCGCTCTAGGGTCTGACGGATGGGCACACTGGTTAAGTCATCAATGTTGTACTGGCCCAGTTTTACCGCCAGCGCTTCCGGCTTTAATCTTTTGCCATGGCAGGTGTGGCAGGGTTGATTGATAATGTATTTTTCTAACTTTTGTTTGATGGCATCGGAACTGGTTTCGTCATAACTTTTTTGTAGAATGTTCAGTGCCCCCGTAAAGCGACGGTAATATCCCTTTTGATTACGGTAACGGGATTCCCCTTCAAACCAAATTTCTTCTTCTGTGCCGTATAGGATTATTTCTTTTTGTTCTTGGGTTAACTTTTTCCAGGGAGTTTGTAACTGAAAATTAAAATGTTGCCCTAAACTGTACAGCAACGATAAATAGTAGGAATTATCCTTTTCTGACCAGGGGGCGATCGCCGCATAAACGGGTTTATCAGGATCGGGAATGACCAAATCGGGGCAAAAGGATCGCACAAAGCCAATGCCATGGCAATCGGGACAAGCACCGTAGGGAGAGTTAAAGGAAAATAGGCGGGGGGAAAGTTCATCCATTACCGCCCCGTGTTCTGGGCAGGCAAAGTTTTCCGAAAAAACTATTTCTTTCGGCAAATTTGTTTGATAAGCTTGGCCATTTTCCGCCGCTTTTAACCCCTCTGAATTATCTGGTTTACCACCGTCCAATACTTCCAGTTTTGGAACATCTAAAATATCAATAATGGCGGTGCCTTCCGCCTGTTTTAAACAGGTACTTAAAGAATCCGCCAAGCGCTCCTGCAAATCATCTTTTTTGATCAGGCGATCAATGACTACTTCAATGGTGTGGGCTTGGCTTTTTTTGAGTTCAATATTGTCACTTAATTCCCGCACTTCACCGTTAATTCTCACCCGTACGAATCCCTGGGAAGCCAGACTGGAAAGTAGTTGCACATGGGTGCCTTTTTTGCCCTTTACCACCGGGGCAAGAATTTGAAATTTAGTCCTGTCCGGTAATTCCATCACCCGATCGCACATTTGATCGATGGTTTGGGGCGCAATGTTCCGTTGGCAATGGGGACAATGGGGACTGCCGGCCCGACCAAATAATAGGCGCAAATAATCGTAAATTTCCGTCACTGTACCCACGGTGGAGCGGGGATTATGGGAAGTGGATTTTTGATCGATGGAAATGGCCGGGCTTAGCCCCTCAATGCTGTCCACATCCGGCTTATCCAGTTGCCCCAAAAACTGCCGAGCGTAGGCGCTTAGGGATTCCACATACCGTCGTTGCCCCTCTGCAAAAATGGTATCAAATGCCAAAGATGATTTCCCTGACCCCGATACCCCCGTAAACACAATCAGGCGATCGCGGGGCAAATCCAGATCCACATTTTTCAGGTTATGTTGTCTCGCGCCTCGGATACGGATGCTGTTTTGCTCTGGCATGGGGTAAGGGCAACATTCTTAACTTTTCTTCACAATAATCTTAAACGGTCTTTGTTGATATGGGCCGGCGATCGCCATTTAGACTGAGCAAGAAATGTTGAGCTGATACAATTTTCTAAAGCGTCAAAATTAGCCAGATCAAAATAACTATTAATGTCCAAGGCAACTAAGGGGCCAGAATTTGTCAAATACTTCGTTCCACTACTGAACGCCCTAAAGGAATTAGGCTATTCCGGCACTCCCACGGAAGTAAAGAATCTGATCATTGAAACACTGCAAATTTCTGAAGAGTTATTGGAGGAAAAACTGAAAAGTGGCTCTTCCCGAGTAATTAACCAAATTGACTGGGCTAGATTCTATTTGGTGAAGGCAGGTTATCTAGATGCTTCTAAACGGGGAGTGTGGACACTAACGGAAAAAGGCATAGTGGAAACAGTAAACAATCAAAAAGCATTCGCGATTTTTAAAGAAGTTCAAGGTGGTTTTAAAGATAAAAAATCAGGGAATTCAACGACAATTGATGGGGACATTCAAGAAGAAATTTCTGCTCCGGATAGCGATACTAGTCTAATCACCGTTGACTATCGAGAAAAACTACTACAAATTTTACGCAATCTTTCTCCCAACGGATTTGAGCATTTGTGTAAGCAATTTTTACGGGAAGCTGGCTTTCAAGAAGTGGAGGTGACAGGCAAAACTGGGGATGGAGGCATTGATGGCAAAGGTATTTTGCAAATTAATCCCCTGTTAAGCATTCCGGTTTTATTTCAATGTAAGCGTTACACTGGCTCAGTGGGGGCGCCACAAATTAGGGATTTTCGCGGAGCCATGATGGGACGGGCTGATAAGGATATTTTGATCACCACCGGCAGTTTCACTAAAGAAGCAGAAAGGGAAGCCATACGGGATGGAGTATCCCCAATAGAATTGGTGGACTCAAACAAATTAATTAAGATGTTCGAGCAATTAGAACTAGGCTTAAAACCCAAGACGGTCTATGAAATTGATACAGATTTTTTTGATCGCTTTCGTTGACCGCTAAAGTCTAAAGTCTGCGCCAGCGGCGACCATCTCTATTGATCAACCATTCCGCCTCCGCCGGTTCCCAAGTGCCCGCCTCATACAAGGGCATGGTTAAGGGATCGCTGGGAGCATCCCAAGCTGATAACACCGGAGTTACCACCCGCCAAGCCTCTTCCACTTCATCTGCTCTAGTAAAGAGAGTTTGGTCCCCCAACATACAATCCAACAAAAGACGATGGTACGCATCCGCCGTAGCTACCCCAAAGGAAGAGCCATAGCTGAAATCCATATCCACCGTACGGGTACGTAGTTCTGAACCGGGCATTTTCGCCTCAAAGCGCAGGGAAATACCTTCGTTGGGCTGAATCCTCAAACTTAATATATTAGGATTAGCCTGGTGGGCCACCGATTGAAAGATCAACAGGGGTACTTCCCGGAATTGAATGGCAATCTCGCTCACTTTTTTTGGCATGCGCTTACCAGTGCGGAGATAAAAGGGCACCCCCTGCCAACGCCAATTATCCACCATCAATTTAAGGGCAGCAAAGGTGGGAGTGGTGGAACTAGGTGCTACCCCCGGTTCCTCCCGGTAGCCTGGTACTGGCTTACCTCCCATCCAACCAGCTTTATATTGACCACGGATGCCAGCATTTTCCAGATTATTGATATCCGCTAAACGGGTAGCTTGCAAAACTTTGACTTTTTCGTTGCGAATGCTATCGGCGTCAATGGCATTGGGGGGATCCATCGCTGTTAGACAAAAGAGTTGCAGTAGGTGATTCTGCACCATATCCCGTAGGGCCCCCGCAGATTCGTAATAACCGGCCCGTTCTTCTACTCCCACGGTTTCCGCCACAGTAATTTGTACGTGATCAACAAATTGACGGTTCCACAATGGTTCAAAAATGGCGTTGGCAAAGCGGAAGACCATCAAGTTTTGCACTGTTTCTTTGCCCAGATAATGGTCAATGCGATAAACTTGATTTTCCTTACAGACTGCTTGCACCACCCTGTTCAGGTTTTGGGCCGAACTCAAATCCCGCCCAAAAGGCTTTTCGATCACAATACGGCTTTTGCTTGGGTCACTTAGCATACCCGCCGCCCCTAATTGCTTGATGCCGGGGGGAAAAAAGTTTGGAGAAACGGCAAGATAGAAAACTCGATTTCCTCTGGTGTTACGTTTTTGATCCAATTCCCCGAGGAAATTTTTTAGCTTCAGGTAGCTATCCGGGTCATCCATGTTACCGGAGCAATAAAATAAACCCTGAGCAAACTCATTCCACAGGTCTTCACTACCAATGCCGGTGGAGAACTCTTCAATGCCCTTACGCATCTGTTCACGAAAATGGTCGTGGCTCCAGTCTCTTCTCGCAAAACCGACAATGGTCAACTCCGGAGGAAGACGACGTTCCCGTTTCATTTGGTAGATGGCAGGCACCAGTTTTCTTTGGGTCAGATCCCCCGATGCGCCAAAAATGGTCAGAATGAGGGGTTCCGGTGTGCGTTCTTGGCGGAGTCCGGTGCGGAAAGGGTTTTCGAGTAGCGTTACCATGGGGAATGCTCGTATTGTGTGGCCACTTACGCTTTAAAATAACTCACAATTCCAGAAAGTTTTCTTTTCCCCGCAAAGTTTTAAGAAAAATTTCTTCTAATCTAAATCCTGGAACAGAGGAGTGCTGAGGTATCTTTCTCCGAAACTAGGTTGAATCATGACAATCAGTTTGTCTCTATTGGCAGGTCTTTTGCCAACTTTGAGAGCCGCGGCTAGGGCTGCCCCGGTAGAAATACCCGATAACAAACCCTCTTCCCTGGCTAATCTTCTTCCGTAGGCGATCGCCTCTTGGTCGGTAACCGTAATCACTTCGTCAATTAAATTCACATCCAACACCTCTGGAATAAAGCCGGCTCCAATACCTTGAATTTTGTGCGGTCCCGGTTTTCCCCCCGACAAAACTGGGCTATTTTCTGGCTCCACGGCGATCGCCTGGAAACTAGGTTTTTTTTCCTTCAACACAGAAGCTACCCCGGTAATAGTACCGCCAGTACCAACTCCCGCCACAAGGAAATCAATTTGACCGTCAGTATCTTCCCAAATTTCCAGGGCAGTGGTCTGCTGATGAATTTGAGGATTAGCGGGATTATCAAACTGTTGCAACATATAGGCATCGGGTAGACTATTGACCAATTCCTGGGCCCTTTTAATACATCCCCCCATCCCTTCACTCCCAGGAGTCAGCTCTAGTTTCGCTCCATAGGCCTTTAACATCGCCCGCCGTTCCTGACTCATTGTTTCCGGCATGGTTAGGATCAATTGGTATCCTTTAGCCGCCGCCACCATAGCGAGGGCAATGCCTGTGTTTCCAGAAGTGGGCTCAATGAGCAGAGTCTTACCAGGTTCAATTAACCCTTGCTTTTCTGCCTGGTTAATCATATTAATGCCGATGCGGTCTTTAACTGACGCCGCCGGATTCATCCCCTCCAACTTGACTATAATCTTGGCCATACATCCTTCCGCAGAGGGAATGCGATTGAGCTGCACTAGAGGCGTGCGACCAATTAACTCTGTAACGTTGTTGGCAATTTTCATAGGTAAGGGCCCACCAAGAAGGGAAGTCTGCCTGGATCTTACAACGAAAAACCCCACCAGAGGCGGGGTTCGTAAGTGATTAAACTTTAACTGGTAGGAAAAAGTCAACCTAAACTGTGCTCAGATCGCAGTCTAGAAAGTGAAGGTACCACGGATGGTGCCGATGAAAGCGTCAGTGGCATTGGTGGTCTGTTCAGGTTTGGAAATCCAGATCACACCAGGGGTTAAAGAAAGGTTGTCGGTGAGTTGGTACTTATAGAAAAGTTCAACTTGAACGGGGTTAGTGGTAGGAATGAAGGTGGTTCCTAAGGTGCTGTTGCTGAAGCCGCCCACATAGGGTTGAACACCAGCAAAGATACCTAGAACGTTGCCTTCTTTACCGAGGTCAGGGAAAGCAAAACCACCGCCGTAGGTCCAGATGTCACCGTTATCTTTACCGATCAAAGTAACGTTGGTGTAGCTGCCGTAGGCACTGAAGCTCAACCAATCAGCGATATTCCAAGCCATTTGGACACCATAGCTGTTGGTCTGCTTACCACCAAAGTCGTAAGGATTAACAACGTTACCGGAGGCTGTACCACCGCTGACATTGGAGTTATAGGTGGCGGCATCCACTGGGGGAGCGCCCACACCCAAACCGTTGACGAAAGAATCATTCAACTCAGAGCGGTTGAGGTTAGCGGCGGTAGTACCAACGATGCCCTGGGTACCACCCTTACCGAAGATAGCGGCGTCGGGGGTAGTGTAGGCATTGACGTAGGTGAAGCCTAGGCTTACGCGGTCAAAAATGTTGGTGGTAATCTGGGCCAGGGCACTGTAGCCACCGTTGAACAGACCGTTACCACCACTACTGAACTCGTAGTTGTTGCCAGTGGCGGGGTTAACAACGGAGTTACCACTGCTGGGGTTGTTGCCGGTGCTAGCCAAGTAACCCAAGCTCAAGGAGGTGGGGCCTAAGAGATTGCTGAGGAAGCCCAACTCCAAGCTGGTACCCACACCAGTACCACCACCAATGGAGTAGATGGGGTTCTGGGCGGTGAATTGGCTCAGAGCACCTTTACCACCGGTGTAGTCATCAAAATAGGGGTTGAGGGTGGGAACGAAGTCGTCCCAGATACCACCCCAGGCAGCGATGTAGTTGTTAAGACGGAAGTTGGGACCCAGATCTAAGGGGACGTAGTAAGCCAACCAGTCAACAGCGACGTTATTGTTGTCGCCAGGGGAAAGCTGGTGCACCTGGGTAAAGGTGGGGCTCTCATAGTAGTCACCTACGATGCCAAGGGGTTGACCAGTTTCGGGGTCAAGTACGTTCTGGGTGGGATAGAAACTCTTGAAGCGGTTACCATTGCCAGCGGCAAGACGAGTGACTAACAGGTCTTCACCGGAGAAGCTGGTGTTAAACTGCAAACGAACCCGGTTTTGGAATACCGCTTGGTTGTTGTCGGTAATGTTGTTGAGGGTTTTTTTGGTACCAAAGATGGCAGTGGGAGCAAAAATTACTTCCCCAGTCAATTTGGTGGTGGTGGAAAATTGGTGGTCTTCCAGGAAAGAGGTGCGGGCTTCGAGGTTATCTACCCGGGCACCCAAGGCAGCCAATTCTGCTTCGAATTCCTGCATGAGGCGTTTTAACTTGTCGATGTCCTCCCGGAGAACCGCCACGTTTTCCTGAATTAAACGTTCCATAACGTTCATACAGGCATTAAGACCGGCGGCAAATTCCCAACGGCTGAGGGCCCGATCGCCTCGGAAAGTACGGTCAGGGTAACCAACGATACAACCGTAGCGTTCCACCAAGCTCTTGAGCGCTTCATAGGCCCAGGCAGTGGGTTGCACATCGCGGAGTTCGCTGACGCTGGTTACTTGATCAATGGCAGAAGACTGACCTTCAGCGGTGTATTGATCGAGTTGGTCTAAAACTTGAGCATTCGTAACATTGTCGGGAGCAGCATTCGCAGCGCCAGCCACCAGGGCGGCACCAATCACAGCAGGGCTCACTAACAGGGACTTCCAAGATAGTTTAAGCATTTTTAGCTTTTCCTCACACCTAATAATGACTACGGGAACCAAGTCCTATACTCAGTAACACATTGTACACGTTTTTTTCGAAAGAGTGGGAGAAGTTGACAATTTTCTTTAGATTCATGGTAGATGCTAGGTTCAGCAAGGCCATTGGGCTGTTTTGCGGACTAGCTTAGAAAGCCAGGGCCACAATCAGTGTTGGTAAAGAAAAACCGCCTACAGCTTCTGCTCACGGAACGATGATGTTGATGGTTAATAACAGATTATAGTTGCTATTTTGGGGATGGCTAGGGGCAGGGTCAGTTTTTAGTCCGGCCATGGTCCCTCTCCTAATGATGGAGAATCTGTCTGAAGTTAGTTTTGGCCTTGGGCTAGGTGTTGCTTAACTTGAACCAGTCTTTTTTTTAGAGCTGTTTGAGGATGTTGCAAAGCTTTTTCCAGGGGAATATCGGGCCCCACCAGGCTAAAAACTCTGAGCACGCTGGGTAAAACTGCCTGACTTAATTGGCATTGTCCCGCTATGATGATCACCGGTTTGTTGATTTTCTTTGCTAGCTCAAGAACTCCTCCCACCACTTTGCCCTGTGGGGATTGATGATCCAAGCAGCCTTCCCCGGTAATCACTAGATCAGATTCAGTCATGGCTTGTTCCAACTGGGTCAAGTTGGCGATCGCCGCAAAACCTGATTTTATTTTTGCCCCTAGTGCCCAGGCCACGCCCCCTCCCATTCCCCCAGCGGCCCCAGCCCCAGGAAAATTGACTTCAAAGCCATCAAATCCTTGCACTACCTGGGCAAAATGGCACAAACCTTGGTCTAAACGTTGAACCATAGCTGGATCTGCCCCTTTTTGGGGAGCATAGACCTGGGCGGCCCCATGGGAACCATAAAAAGGATTGGTAACATCACACAGCACTGTTACCCGGGGAAAAGCATTTAGGACTGGGGGAATAATTTCGGCAACTTTACCCAACGCTTGCCCTCCCCAACCGACGGATTGACCTTGGTGATCTAAAAACTGCCAACCCAACGCCATTAGTAAACCCAAGCCGGCATCATTGGTAGCAGAACCGCCGATCGCCAATTGAATTTGCTTAGCTTCCCGGTGGATAGCATGGACCATTAACTCCCCGGTGCCGTAGCTGGTGGTAATTTCTGGATTACGTTCCCCAATCGGAACTAAGGGCAAACCACTGGCCTGGGCCATTTCAATAACGGCTGTTTCCTTTTCCGGTAACCATAAATAACGGGCATTAACCTTTTGACGTGGTAATGGGCCCTGTACCTGCAGAGTTTGCCATTGGCTGTGGAGATTACTGGCGATCGCCTCTAAGGTCCCTTCACCTCCATCGGCTAGGGGATGGGAAACACAGTCAAATTCCGGTTCTAAAGTCTCCAAAGCAATCCGACAAACCTCCCCAGCGGAAAGAGTCCCCTTGAAAGAGTCCGGCGCAACCAAAATTTGACGCATTGGGGAATTTGGCAACCGACTTTATCCTGAATCTATGCTTCCCCGTTTCCCAACAAAAAACTAACGACGATTTAAACCTTCCGCCGCTTCCCGGAAAGGTTCAACTTCAGGACTAAAATCAATGGGCAAAACCGCCACTACGTTTTCATGGGGTCGGGGAATAATCACCCAGGTTTTCACATCTGCCCCTTCGGTGCGGTTAATGGCATCAATGCCCGCCGCCATAGCAGTTTTCACTTCCTGCACATCCCCCCGAATGTTGAGGGTGAACCGAGCACTCCCCGCCCGAATGTAGCCCACAATTGTAATCCTACCGGCCTTAACCATGGCATCAGCAGCGGCAAGAATACCGGGAAAACCAATGGTTTCAATGGAACCGACGGCGGATTGGGCGGACATATTGTTCTCCTTGACAGTGGCGGCAAAAACGAAAGGACAGAGCGAACCAAAACCCTCGACTCAACTATTGGTCGGGGTGAGAATTAGCAAGAATCCCATGGTCAACTATAGGCTAAGTGGTGTACATCGGACTACGAAGGCAGAAAAGTCCCCGTTAGGTGCGGAAGCGAGCAACTTTTTCCGTGTATTCCACCGGCAGAACCGCTAGGACATTCTCCGGCGGGTTGGGAACAATGTAGTGGCTGACAATTTCTCCCCCCATGACGGATTCATTAACCGCGGCTAGACCCATTTTCATCGAGAGATTAACTTCCGACACAGGCCCCCGTATCGCCACCACAAAATTGCCCCGTTCTGCCAGGTCATAGTACACAAGGGTCACCCTACCCCCCTTGAGCATGGCATCGGCGGCGGCCAAAACGGAGGGGAAGCCAAGGGTTTGTATAACGCCAACGGCTTGGGGCATGGGAAGTTCCTCTGGGGGACGGATGGAAAATATTGATAAAAACTGAAACAAGCTAAGACAAGACCTCAGCTAGGTTTTCATCCTAGCAAAAACATGGCACGGGCAAATCATTGCCAAAAGCCCCGTTGCTTTTAGCTGGAGACCTTGGTTATTTCCGCAACCCGAGGCAAGATGGGATCTCTGACTGAATATCTTGGACACTGGCGGGCTAATCAACTTCAATGTTTAATCCCTGCCAAAATCCCCGCCATGGGGGGTCGGTCAGTATGTCAAAATACTAGATTGTTGTGCCCCGATCGCCCTTGACTAGTTTCTCCAGTGGGAATTAATCAGGGATGATGCGGCGGCGATTTAAATCGTTATCACAAACTAAGTTTTCCCCCAGAAATCATGGCTGAGACCCTACTGTTTGCCGCCCTACGCCAAGCCCTTGACGAAGAAATGGGACGGGATGTCAACGTCCTTGTGCTGGGAGAAGATGTGGGACATTATGGCGGTTCCTATAAAGTGACCAAAGATTTGTACGAAAAGTATGGTGAAATGCGGGTGCTGGATACTCCCATCGCCGAGAACAGTTTCACCGGCATGGCTGTGGGGGCCGCCATGACAGGGTTGCGCCCAGTGATCGAAGGCATGAATATGGGCTTTCTTCTGCTGGCGTTTAACCAAATCGCCAACAATGCGGGGATGTTGCGCTACACCTCCGGCGGTAATTACCAAATTCCCATGGTTATCCGTGGCCCTGGAGGCGTGGGTCGGCAATTGGGGGCAGAACATTCCCAACGGTTGGAGGCCTATTTCCATGCGGTGCCAGGACTAAAAATTGTGGCTTGCTCCACCCCCTATAACGCCAAGGGTTTGCTCAAAGCGGCCATTCGGGACAATAATCCGGTCCTATTTTTTGAGCACGTCCTACTGTATAACCTCAAAGAAAACTTACCCGACTACGAATACATTGTGCCTTTGGACAAAGCTGAAGTGGTGCGCCCCGGTAAGGATGTAACCATTTTGACCTACTCCCGTATGCGCCACCATTGTTTGCAGGCACTGAAAACTTTGGAAAAAGAGGGTTACGACCCGGAAATTATCGATTTGATTTCCCTCAAGCCCTTTGATATGGAAACCATCAGCGCTTCGGTGAAGAAAACCCATCGGGTCATTATTGTTGAAGAATGTATGAAAACCGGAGGCATCGGAGCCGAGCTAATTGCCCTAATCAATGACCATCTCTTTGATGAGTTGGATGGACCAGTGGTGCGTCTTTCTTCCCAGGATATTCCTACCCCCTACAACGGTATGTTGGAACGGCTGACCATTGTGCAACCGCCCCAAATCGTTGATGCTGTCAAGGCGATCGTCGGCTAATTGACTTCAAAACAGTACCCCTTGCCATAAACAGAATTAATCAGGCGGGGGGTATTGGGCTGTTCGATTTTGCGCCGTAGTAATCGTACCAGGGCCGCTAGCACGTTGCTGCTGGGGGGACTTTCACCGGGCCAAAGGTGGGAATAGATCTCTTCGTGGCTGAGAATTTGTCCGGGAGCTTGTAAAAATAGGGTTAACAGGGCTACTTCCTTTTCCGAAAGAGCAATGCGTTGGCCCTGGCAATAGGCCACCTGATTGGCTATATCCAAACTGATGTTGTTGACGCTGAGCAATGATCCCCGTCCTCCACTACCATTGTCTAGGCCAGTTTCTCCCTGACCTTGTCGTCGCAGTAGGGCCCGCACCCGGGCCAATAATTCCCGGAGTTGAAAGGGTTTAACTAAATAGTCATCTCCACCAGCATCTAACCCCGCCACTCGGTCATCCAGGGTATCTTTGGCAGTGAGAAACAAAACCGGCGTTGAGTGGCCCAGGGTCCTAATCTGGCGACAAATCTCTAACCCCGACACCTGGGGCAACATCCAGTCAAGGATTAATAGATCGTACTGGCCGGCGATCGCCATGGCTAAGCCTGTTTTTCCTTGGTCAGCTATGTCAATGCTATGGCCTTGGTGCCCTAGGGCTTTGCTCAAGGGTTCAGTTAAGGCGTTTTCATCGTCCACTAAAAGGATATTGGCCATGGTGGGATTTTTCTCAACTCTAGCAAGGGTTTAGGTTAGAGCTTTTTGGCCACTCGGGGGATCTGGCTCTAACCAGGCAATATTTTGTTAGTCATGGTCTAAACTCCCATGGAAACAGTATTTTGGGGCAAATGGAAGCACTAAGATGGGTCGGAAGTTTATCTTAGTTGGTTTTCTAATTATTTTAGGAATGTGATTAAAAGCGCCACAGCCCTCTCTCAACTTTGGGGAGCAACTAGGTAAAAGCCCCTCAAATATTGTCTGAGCGAGTGGGCAAATGAAAAATTGTCCAATGGGTTTTAAGGGCAGAGTAGAATCCTGTTCGAACATATTTTGTCAGCAAGTTAGCAGAAAGATAGAAAAGATTAGTGTTGCGTTCACAGTACTAGCAAGATTATTTAGCCTTTTCTAGGAAGGTCTCAACCGTGGGAAGTAGTGCCAAATATCAATGTGTCTAGTACTGGTTATTTATGCTTAATGGACAGCATATAGTTTATTATCCTTCCACCTAGATTAACGTAAGAGATAGAGACAATTTTTTATTGAAATCTTACTGCAAATTTAGAACAAGGGAGCGTTATTGAAACACAACCGAGGCTGACCAATTTGAAATTACTATCAACAACGTTAGATTTGGAACAGCCAACATTTTCCCATGCAATCCATTCAATCACCCCCACTTCGACAACATTTTCCCTGGCGATCACCAAAAAAATTGGCGTTAAAAAAGTCCGGTGGATTGCGCCATAGGGTTACCGTTTGCCGTTGCTACTATCGCATTGTTCTGTACTCCCACGACACCATGGGGTTGGGGCATAAGCGCCGTAACTTATTAATTGCCCAAACGTTGCTGAGGTCTGGATTACCCGTTGAAATTTTGGTGATTACAGGCATTGAAGAAGGGAATGGTGCCTTAACTGCGGCGGGTATTGACTATGTGGGTTTGCCCAGTCTGCGAAAAAATTCCGATGGTTCCTACAGCGGCCGGGATCTGAATCTGCCTTTGGAGAAATTGATTGCTTGGCGATCGCAGTTAATTTTGCAAGCAATCCAACAATTTCAGCCCGATGTGCTGATTGTGGACAATGTGCCCCGGGGAGTGGAACGGGAACTGGATCCCAGTCTAGAATATATGCGACAGCGCCCCGCAATGCTCTGTGTGCTTGGGTTAAGGGATATTTTGGATCAGCCGGGGGCAGTAAAGCGGGATTGGGACCGAGCGGACAATGAAAGGGCCATTCGTCGCTATTACGATGCAGTCTGGGTTTATGGCGACCCGCAAGTTTATGATCTGCGGCAGGAGTATGGTTTTGCCCCAGATATAAAGGCGAAAATGCAGCCCCTTGGTTATTTCCATCAGGGCGATCGCCTCCGGTATTTGGCCCAACCATGGGCAGAAACCCAGAAAAATTGGAATTTACCGCCTCGCTTTGTTTTAGGGGCTGTCGGAGGAGGTCAAGATGGGGAAACCCTGGCGATCGCCTTTGCCCAAATTCCCTTCACTGCTGACTTACCGGGAGTACTACTCACTGGGCCATTTATGCCGGAGTCTGTACGGCAAGAGTTAAAGGTCAATGCCCAACAAAATCCCCACCTCAGCATCCTGACCCACTGTCCCGAACCGACCATGCTGATGGCAGCAGCAGAACGGGTAATCACCATGGGGGGCTATAACACCACCTGCGAAATTCTTTCCTTCCAGAAGCCGGCCTTGATTATTCCCCGCATTAAACCCCGGCAAGAACAATGGCTCCGGGCGACCCGCTTACAACAACTGGGCCTGGTAGATGTGCTCCATCCCAATCAAGTAAATGCCCAAAACCTGGCCGCTTGGCTCCACTGTGCCCCGACAAACCAACACGACAAACCAGTTCTAAATCTCCGGGCTACCCAACAACTTCCCCTGATGTTGGATCATTTGCTCAAAACCCGTGCCCGTTTTATCTCCCAAGCCTGCTAGCCAATTCCGTTGTAAATCTTCCATGGCCATTGCCTACGTTGTTAAACGCTATCCCCGTTATTCGGAAACGTTCATTGTCAATGAAATTCTTGCCCACGAAGCGGCGGGTTTAGACATCAAAATCTTTGCCCTCCGTCCCCCGATGGATAGCCATTTCCAAGATAAAATTGCCCAGGTCAAAGCTCCTGTCACCTACATTCAAAAACCCAACCAAGGGCGATCGCACCCTGATTTATTGGGGCAAAATCCCACCGCCGCCAGTTACCTCTGGGCCGAAATCCAAGCCACCGCTGCTCTAATTCCCGACCTTTGGGGAAAATTAGCCTATGCGACCGGGGAACGCTCTAGTGTTTTATACCAGGCCCTCTGCCTTGCCCAAGCAGTCCGTCACTACGGAATTACCCATCTCCATGCCCACTTTGCCAGCGTCGCCACCAGTGTTACTCGCTTAGCAGCATATTTTGCTGGGGTACCCTACAGTTTTACCGCCCATGCTAAGGATATTTTCCATGAAAGCGTTGATGCGGCAGATTTTGCCCGCAAACTCCAGGATGCCCGCGCTGTGGTGACCGTCAGTGACTATAACTGGGCTTATTTACAGCACCAGTACGGGGGAGCCGCCAGCAGAGTACAGCGTATCTATAACGGCATGGATTTAATGGAATTGCCCTATCAATCCTGCCCAAACAACGGTGAACCGCCGTTAATTTTGTCAGTGTCGCGGTTTGTAGAAAAGAAAGGATTAACTTATTTGATTGCTGCCTGTGGTTTGCTACGCCGTTGGAATTGTTCGTTCCGCTGTCAGATAGTAGGCGCTGGCCCCCTGGAACCCGCATTGCGATCGCAAATTGCCCAGCACCAGTTGGAGCCTTGGGTGGAGATTACTGGCCCTAAACCCCAGGGAGAGGTATTTCGGCTCCTAAAACAGGGAACGGTGTTTGCAGCTCCCTACATTGTTGGTAAGGATGGCAATCGGGACGGTTTACCCACAGTGTTGTTAGAGGCGATCGCCTTGGGTACTCCCTGCGTAGCGACGGATGTGACGGGGATTCCCGAAATTATTCAGCATCAGGAAACGGGGTTGCTGGTGGGTCAAAATGATCCGGAACAGTTAGCCAAAGCTCTGCAAACCCTCTTGAACGACGCGGACCTACGTAACCGCTTCGCCCAGGCAGCCCGCCAACGGTTAGCACAAGCTTTTGACCTACACCGCAATGCCGCCCAGCTCCGTGAATTGTTTCATTTAGGGGAGCAACTATGAAGATTGCCTACGTCTGCGCCGATCCAGGTATTCCAGTCTTTGGCTGCAAAGGTGCCTCGATCCACGTCCAGGAAATGATCCGTGCCTTTCGCCACCAGGGCGCAACGGTGACGCTATTTGCGGCGAGGCTTGGGGGGAAACCGCCCGCAGACTTGGTTGATTTGCCCGTTTATCGCCTGCCCAAGGTACCCAAAGGAGATCTAGCAATGCGCGAGCAAGGGTTATTTCAACAAAATCAGACGTTGCAAGATTTATTAACCCAGGCAGCGCCCTACGATCTTGTTTATGAACGTTATTCTCTCTGGAGTCGGGCAGGGATGAGCTTTGCGCGAAACCGGCAGATTCCTGGGATTTTAGAGGTGAATGCGCCCCTAATTGAAGAGCAGGCCACCCACCGGAGTTTGCTAGACCGGGATTTGGCTTTGCAGGTAGCAAAAACAGCCTTTGGGGAAGCCACAGCTTTGATCGCAGTATCGGAAGGGGTTAAATCCTATCTACAGCAATGGGTGCCGGCCGATCGCCTTTTTGTAATGCCCAATGGAGTGAATTCCGCCCGTTTTTCCAGTACCTCCAAGCCGTGCGGAGCAATGCCTTTTACCGTTGGTTTTGTTGGTTCCCTCAAGCCCTGGCATGGACTGGATTGCCTGATTGAAGCCTTTGGCCAATTGCGACAAACTGTCCCGGAGGCCCGCTTGTTGATGGTCGGTGATGGCCCCCAACGGCAAGAGATTGAACGGGCGATCGCCCAGCGCCGTCTAACAGCCCAGGTGCAATGGACAGGCACAGTGTTACCAGAGCAAGTACCCCACTGGTTAAGCCAGATGAGCGTTGCGGTGGCTCCCTATCCTGCCAGTGAAAATTTTTATTTTTCGCCCCTCAAGGTGGTGGAATACATGGCAGCGGGGTTGCCAGTGATAGCTAGTCGCATCGGTCAACTGAGGGACATTATTGACCATGGGGTGACGGGCATTTTGTCTCCACCGGGGGAAGCGACAGCCCTCGCCCAAGCCCTCGAATATCTTTGGCGATCGCCCCAGCAACGGGAACAGTTAGGTCTGGCTGCCCGTGGTTTCGTACTTAAACACCATACCTGGGATCGCATTGCTGCCGAAATTTTGGTGATCGCCCAAGCCTGATTTTTTACCACTGAAGTTAGTTAGTTGAAGTTAAAAGTTACAAATAGATGAACCGTGCCTCCCCCATGAACCAAGCTGTGCCCGGCCTCTGGGCAGTGATCACCACCTTTTGGCCCGAAATTCGCGCCCAGTGGCGATTATTGCTAGTGGCTATGGTAACTTTGCTGGTGGACGTGGGGTTGCGGCTGCTAGAACCTTGGCCCTTAAAACTACTCATTGATGGGATACTGATTCCCTCTCAAACCCAACCAAACCTTTCTCTCTGGGGCTTTACTAACCTCAATCCCAATTGGCTATTAGTCTTGGTCACCGTCGGGGTGATTATCATTGCCATCAGTCGGGCGATCGCCACCTATTGGAATACCGTTAGTTTGGCGATCGTTGGTAGTCGCGTCATGGCCCAGGTGCGAGATCAACTCTATGGGCATTTGCAACGGCTGTCCCTGCGTTACCACTACCAAGCCCGCAGTGGCGATCTGATTATCCGTGTCAGTAGCGATGCCAACCGTCTCCAGGAAATTTTACTCACGGCGGCGTTGCCCCTGCTGGTCAGTCTTTTAACCTTGGGGGGAATGGTGGGGGTGATGGCCTGGCTAGACCTGAAATTAACCCTTTTGTCCTTGGTTACTTTTCCCCTATTTTGGTTCGCCGCCAATCGTTTAAGTGCCAAAATTCGCCATGCTTCCCTCACCCAACGTCACCGGGAAGGGGCCGTTGCCTCCACCGCCGCTGAATCCCTCGCTGCGATTAAACTTGTCCAAGCCCTCTCCCTAGAACAGGCCTTTGCCGATTTGTTTAGCCGCCAAAATCAACGGAGCCTCCAGGAAAACATCGAAACTAAACGATTGGCGGCCAACCTGGAACGGTCAGTGGACGTGCTGATTGCCCTGGGCACGGCTTTAGTGATGGGTTATGGAGGCCATCTGGTCATTGAAGATGTTCTGACAGCGGGAACAGTTTTAGTATTTTTAACCTATCTACGTAACGCCTACAAACCGGTGCAGAATTTTGCTAAATACACAGGTCGTTTGGCCAAGGCAGCGGCATCGGGGGAACGGATTTTAGATATTTTGGCGGAAACTCCTGATATTCAGGACAAACCAGGGGCTATTCTTGCCCCATTCCTCCAGGGATTTATCGAATTTAAACATGTTTCCTTTGGCTATCACCCTGACCAAGCAATTCTTAAGGGGTTGAATTTAACGGTAAAACCAGGGGAAAAAATCGCCCTCGTTGGCGCTTCCGGCAGTGGTAAATCTACTCTTCTCAGCCTGTTATTGCGTCTCTACGATCCCACCGCAGGGGCAATTCTCATCGATGGTCATGATCTGCGGGATTACCAATTGACGAGCGTTCGGAACCAAATGGCAGTGGTATTGCAGGAGAGTTTACTTTTTGCAGCAACGATTCGAGAAAATATCGCCTATGGCATCGAGGGGGCAACGATGGCAGAGATTGAAACGGCCGCAAGTTTGGCTAATGCCCATGAATTTATTCTGCAACTGCCCCAGGGCTACAACACGGTGGTAGGAGAACGGGGCACTACTCTTTCCGGAGGGCAACGGCAACGGTTGGCGATCGCCAGGGCGGCCATGAGGCAAACCCCCATTTTGATCCTGGATGAACCCACCAGCGGTCTGGATAAAGTCAATGAACAGTTGGTTTTTGAAGCCTTAGAACGGTTAGCGGAAAATCGCACCAGCTTTCTGGTAACCCATAATCTCCAGTTGGCGATCGCCGCTGACCAAATCTTTTACCTTGACCAGGGACAAATCCGGGAGCAGGGTACCCATGGGGAATTACTGGCCCACCAAGGGGCCTATGCTGACCTCTTCCAGCGGCAAACCTTCGCAATTGTCACCGAATCCCTGCGGCGTTAACCATGGCTGAAATTTCCCCTGACCCAAAAATGCCCTGGCTACCGTTGGCCCTCGATTGTCAGTTATCTCAACAACACCTGACTAGCATTTTTCCTGGCTTAGAAAAGGTCAAGAAAACCAAGCTTCTACGCCATAAACTTGGGCGACGGGCATTGATTGCCTATCATTTGGAAGCCGATGGGGGGGAACGGATTATTCTCGGCAAAATTCGCGCCAAAGGCACAGATTACAGAAGCTATGGCTGTCAACGGGCGCTCTGGGAGAATGGCTTCCATGGCCATAGTGAAGATAGCCTATCCGTACCGGAACCTTTAGGGCTAGTTAAACCCTGGCAGATGTGGCTCCAACGGTGGGTTCCTGGTCAACTCTCAACAAATTTATTGCTAACTGAGCCCGGCTTACCGGAAAAAGTTGCTGCCCTGGCCCACAAAATCCATAGCTATTCTGTCCCCACTACCAAAATCCACACCATTGCCGCTGAATTACAGATCCTTGGCGATCGCCTCCGGGAGTTCGTCCACCAGCAACCCCAGTGGCAAAAACAAATTCAACATTTCATCGCCCAGAGTGAACGGCTAGGAAAGCTTTTAGAACAGTATTCCCATCCCCTCACGACCATTCACCGAGACTTTTACCCCGACCAAATTTTGGTAGATGGCGATCGCCTTTGGTTAGTGGACCTCGACCTCTATTGCCAAGGGGATTCCGCCCTTGATTTGGGAAACTTTATCGCCCACATGACCGAGTATAGCCTCCGTATCTGGGGTAATCCCGATGCCATGGTTAGTCAAGAACAAACATTAAAAACTGCTTTTCTGGCCAAACAACCCCAAAATAACCCTTATTTGAGCCAAGCTATTGATATTTACATAGTCCTTACCCTAATGCGTCACATTGCCATTAGTTGGCGTATTCCCGCTCGTCGTCCCAATATCCCTGCCCTAATCGAACTCTGTGGCGATCGCCTTTGACAATGATTATTCATATTCATTTTCTTCCATCGTTTCTCCCTGAGGCATACAACTCGGCAAGGCGGGAATCAGCGCAGTAAATCCTCCTTCTTCTTCTGGGATGATATAGATGGGATATTTCAAGTCTAGATAATATTCCAAAGATTGCGTTTCAAACGCTTGCTTAGTTGTCATACTTCCAATTCTACAAATTTAACAGGCTAATAAGTTATTCAAAATAAGTTTGTTTTGCGGTTTTATCTATTTTTTGGGGAAATGATCGCCGTTATATTTTACTCTTCTTCCATCAGTCTAGGCAGAAGAATAGCAGAATATATCCCATAAACTTACTAAAGTTTTTAACCTGTCTAGTCTATCAACCTTTGTAAAAAGCTTTGCTAATTTCTCCAAAAGATGAGTATAGCTAGTTAAAATAAATATAGGACACTATGCTACACAGTAGTTACGAATAATTTCATCTATGCTTACACCTGGAGATACGTATGTTCTTGCTCTTTTCAATGCACTAAAATCATGCTCTATGTCATTAGGATCTGGCGAGTAGGTAGGTATAGTCATTTCAAATAATTTCGAGACTGCTTAAGTCTTTATTGACAAGCTTTTCGGTGAATTTGACTGCCTCAGTCTTACTGGAAACGACTATACTAGTTCTCCTAAGGTGTCCTTTAAGTAATTTGTTTACGGAAAAAAGTTTGTAGGGTTTCTCCCACTTCTTGGGGAAAATGTTCCTGGGGATAGTGTTTTGCCTCCGGTAATTTGACCAATTCCAGATGGTTGGCTCCCTGGACTAAATGCTCAATGGGTTCCACCGATAACCATTTATCCGCTATTCCCCAAATAAAGCAGGTCGGTTTTCGCCATTCCTTTTGCAGGCGATCGCCAATTTTTGTCAGAGCATTAGTGGTGGGTAAATTCTTAGTGGCAGCCATTAAAGCCCGACCGGCAGCGGAAGTTTTTAGCCACGGTTTACGGTAAATGTTGAGTTTTTCGTCACTGATCACAAAACCACTACCCCCTTCCAACGTACGGTCGATAATTAGTGGATCTTGGGTGACCATATCCCCCACCAAAGGAATTGTCCATTGGCGCATGGGCCAGGGTAAGGACACCGGAGGAACAACGGGGGTATTTAGGATAGCAAGTCGTTCAATCTGGTCTGGGTGATTGAGGGCATATTCAATGCCAGCTGTGGCCAAAAATCCCTGCACCACTAAGGATATTTTTTTCAATTGTAAAGACTGTAAAAATTCCCCCAAAGCCTGTTCATAGGCCACTGAAGTATAAGCAAAATCCCGTTTGTCCAAGATATCCGAAAAGCCAAACCCTAACCAATCCGGGGCGATCGCCGTTAACCCCTTTTCCGCCAACAGGGGCATTACTCCTGTCCAACACAAACTTTGACTTGGTAAACCATGGAGCAGCGCAACGGGGGGATTATTGGTGGGCTGGGACGGCTGAATCTGGCGGTAAAACCAGTGAAACTGTCCCACCTCAAGGGTCTGTTCGGAAATTTTCACGGAGGTTTGCTATCCTATGGAATCAATTCTGGGCCATTAATTGTCCCATTTCCTGTGCCCATCCCCCATCGCCAGGCTAACCATAATCCTGTCCTGGCCAACGGTTAACTTTTCGGCAGGAGACATTGCCAATGAATGCGGCAGAACAAGCCATTGGACTCGCTACCACTAGTAAAATCGCCGCTGTGGTGAACCTCTTTAAAGCCCAATTTCCCGATGCAAGGGCCGACCTCGCACCTTGGCAAGGCGATCGCCAGACCCAAGCCCAGGTGGACCCCCACTCCATCGACATTGGTTTCCATTTACCCGGTTGGAGTCCCCGTTACCAGAGCCGCAGTATCCTGGTGCAAATTCGCTTCCATCCAGATCCCATGGAAAAATCCCCGAAAATTATTGGCATTGAAACCGTCGGCATCAATCACCAAGGGCAGGCCTGGCGACTATCCACAGTGGACAACTGGCAGGTGGTGGGTAAATATCTCCCCGCCCAGGACATCGGGGAAAAACTGCGCCAATTCACCCGCCAAGCCTTCGAGCTTTTTCAGCCTCCAGACCGCTCCGGTTCCCCTTCCTAGCGCATGGATTGCACTCCGCTCCAACTGCGGCTGACCCGTTTCCCGTAGGCAATGACTGTGGGGGCTTTTGCTGGTTGGACTTTGCCATCTAGGGCCACGCTGACCAAAGAATTTTCGTCCTCCTCTTGGTCAAAATGGCTCACCTGAAAAAGTACCTGACCGGGATCGCTCTCATGCCAACCCAATAGGGTCGCGCTGGATTCCGTGTTGTTCTGGGGCATGGCACTGAGGGTACGGATGGAACCTTTTTGCCAAACAACGCCATAATCGCTGATATCGGAAGAATTAAACGCCCCTTCCATTTGCCGGGCCAATAGGCGATCGCCGTCCTCAGACCAGGAAGCTGGCAAAAGAATAGAAATTACCCCGGCCATTTCTGGACTATCTTCCCCCACCCTTTGCAGATAGCTGGCAATGGGGGAGTTGGCCCGCACTACCTGCAGCTTGCCCGTAGCTAAATTTTCAATAAACATTACCCCCAACACCTTGGATTCATAGGAATTAGGCTCCGCCCGCACTTCAATGCGACTATAGGCGGCATATTGACCAGAGGGAGACACTAAAGCTGGACTGCGGTAGTAGCGCAACCCTGACTGTTGTTGTTCTGCATAATCCTGCTGGGTGCGGACAATCCATTCCCAGGGCACCGGGTAGGGACTATCAAGGGGATCCGTTTCCCGTACATCGGTGACATTGAGTAGAAAATGATCGTCGGGAACCCCCATCGGGGTAAAACTAAAGGGCCTCAAAACACCGTTCAACAATAGGGGCTCGGGCTGATTAACAGGAAGATTAGCGGCGATCGGCAAATTAGCGAGGGCTGGGGTAGCGGTGGCGGCAATCATCAGCATGGCAGCGAAGGGGAGACGGGAACGCAGAGCACGGCAAATAGGGGCAATCATGGGGGACTCCACTCTGGGGAAACTATTACCACAACCAACTTCAAACCCTAGGTCGGTGAAGAGTTAGTATTGGGGGCAAGTATAGTTTTTTAGTCTGAGATTATTGCCAGAGGTTCCACAATTGTTAGAAGACTTCACAATTACTCCCACATTAGCCACCGCCGCTGGTTTAGTTTCGTATTTATACTCATATAGCTGCCCCCAAAAGAGACAAAAAAAAGGGACTAGCAACAAGTCCCAGCGAAACAATTATTGAACTTTTCTGTTTGAGTTTTGCGACAGAAAAATATTTAACTATCCATGCCGGGAATGTACTAATCCTTCAACCCTCTGACTTTGATCCCTAGCGACGGGGTACAGAAGCTTGGATGTTGATATTTTGGGCAGAAACTTTGGGAATAGTATTGGCGGCAGGGTTGATACTGCGGGCCATGGCCAGGAAATTCATCGGATTGCCAGCGGTAAGCTTTTTCTCCTGGGGAATAAAACGACGCACTTCGTTTTGCCAAACAATTTGGGGGAAGCCCAATTGACGACGGTGGTAAGCATCGTACCGGGGAGATTTAATGTTAAAGGGCAATTCACCCGCTTCCCGACCGGGAAGATTGCGACGACGTTGGTAAGGTACCGTGTCATAGCCAAAGTTACTGAGATACTCATCGCTGTTGAGTAGGTCGTCGATCAGCCCTTGATAGCCTTTGGTGGCTACGACAATGGACCAAGCGATTTTTTCCCGTTCGCTGTAAACGTCCCGTCCTAAAATCTTCTGTACACAATGCTCAACGAAGCGGTAGTTACTATTTTTTTCGTAGAAGCTATTGCGGAAGGTGTTGGAAAGCAACAATCCCCGCACAAAATCCCGTACAGTGATTTGGCCGTTACGCAGTTGGGACTCAAGGATTTTTTCCCTGTCCCACTTGAACGCATGGAAAAAGATTTGACGATAGGCCGCCTCGATCAGGTTATCCATGTCGGTGCTGGAGAGGATGTTTTCGGTGGTGAAAACAACAGGCTTCTCTTCAGAGCCAACTTCATAACCTTCAACCCTCACATTCTGACTTTTGGGGGCGTAGTTCAATAGGGGAAGAGCCAAGTGTAAACCTCCGTGATCTTAAGAAGAGCTTGATAATGAGTTAGTTTAAATAATAAGGGCGAAGGGTCCTGATCGTTGGCAAATATTACAATTTATTACAATTGTTAGCCTTTGGCCGTTGTAGCTCATTTCCCAGGAATTAGCCTTGATGCACTAATCTCTCCCTCCTGGGAAAGGTAGCACTACCAACCGCAGAATTGTTCGTAGGTCGGGGAAGGGGTTGTCGGCACTGAGCTATCTTCCTTAACCCGCATTTCCGTGCAATAGGTGGCGGTGTTGAAACCTCCGAACCTTTGCACAGTGCTGGTTCTTAGGCGCATATCCGGGTTGGCAAACCAAAACCGTTCAATGGTAGTCATGGTTTCATAGTCTGTCACTAGTACTAGGGCGTCTTCTTCGTCGATGTGATAGCGACCGGCGATGGGCACAATTTCCGCATAACCCCGTTCCCTCAACAACAGACCCTGTTGGGGATTGTCTTCTTCGGGGATGAGGGCAAAAACCGTTGTGCCTTCGTGGTTTTCATCTTCTTTATCCCAGGCCATGGCGCTTTCCCAGCGGACAAAGGCTCCGCCTACGGTCTTAGTGGGGTCACAGTTGTGCAGCTGGCAGATCTCGATGATCTTTGGGTCATCAGCGGCTAGGGCTTCAACAAAAATTTCTGAAGTGCCCGTTTCGGCCCGACGGAAGGCCAGGTGGTGGGTGGTCCGTTGCGATCGCCAATTGCCGGAACTATTGCGAAAAAACTCCATGGCATCCACGATGATTAACTCCTGAAAATTAAATAGGGATCAAAAAAACAATAATTAGGCTGGTGGAAAGTTTGTCGCCAAGTATTAGCCTGGGGAACTTTCACTAAGAGACTGTTTACGAAGTTTTAGTTTGCCCCCTACATCTCCCAATGCCGGAGGATTGTTATTTAGCTTCCCCAAAACTTTGGGGAACCAGGGGGACTTTATAAATGCTCTCTAAAGATTATCCAGCTTTTCTTGAGTCCGGTCACGGCCGGGGATATTGCCCTGGGTTTGATAAAGTTTTTCGGCTTCTCCAAAGGACTTTTTTGCCAGGTCAGTTTTCCCATCAACGAGGTAGGCTTCCCCCAGCAGATAGTGAAAATCGGCGTTAGTGGGTTGCAGACGGGTTAGATCCCGAAAAACCCAAACTGCTTCGGCAGGGTTATCCAGCTCCAAATACATCCGGCCAGTGCCTATTTTAGCGGCGATCGCCGTGGGTTCATTGCGGAGGGCTTGTTTATAGGCATCCAGGGCCCCGGCAAAATTCCCTTCCTGTTCCAGCAGTTCTGCCCAGGTAAGGTATAGGGAAAAACTACGCCAATCAGGATTGAGCCTGGGTTCTAACACTCTGCGGGCCGCCACCAGATCCCCCTGGGCCAGATAGGCTTTACCCAGTTGCAAGTTCAGTTCGGAACGGTTAGGAAATAATCTGAGAGCCTGATTATTGAAGGTGATTAACTGTTCATACTCATTGCTCTGGAGGAGGGCCGCCCCCATCATCACCGCCGCTTCTTCATTATCCGATTGCAAACGATGAATTTCGTTATACAGTTGACGCACTCGGTTGTAGTCTCCCTGCTGGAGCATGATGACCCCCAGGGCAAGGCGATATTTAACTGACTGCGGGGAATTGGGACCTAAACTGATGGCAGTGGCATAGGCGCTGGCGGCTTCGTTTAACAATCCCTGGCGCGCGTAACTAAATCCTAAACCATCGTAATATTCAGGATTATTGGGATTTACCCGCAAAGCCTGCTGAAAACTTTGGCTTGCCTCGGCAAATTGTCCCTGGCGAGCGTAGAGATAACCCATGCTGCCAAACAGTTCTGCGTTTTCCCCGTCTAACATGGCCGCCTGTTGGTAAATGGCGATCGCCTGGGGAAAATTACCGTTATCCACATAGGCCTTGCCTTGGCGCAGTAGCTCATTGAACTGCCTTCTATCATCGGCCGCTGAGCGTTGAGCCAGCAGGGGGTTAACGTTGGGATGGCGGTTGAACTCAGTGGGGATGGAAGATTGAGCCAACACAGTGGCACTGAATAACAGGGGAATTAAACTGCCTCCCATCAATATTTGTCTGCCTGACCAGAGGTAGCGTAAATTCATTGAAAAACTGGTGGTGAAACTCCGCCCCGAAGGACGGCTTGGCATTTGCTTAACTTGGTTTAATTTTGCTTTAGACAAAAAAGGCCTAGAGACGGTTCATTCGCCCCCGGTCTCACCCCACACCACATTGGCGATTACCTTGACCATTGGCCACGGGTTCACGCCCGCATCAGTGTACAACAAACTTTTGCTTCTGGGAAAATTGCCCCTGGCCTTAGGGTGGCTCAATGCTCTCAAACCCTTTAGACATAGACCTTTCACCAAGATTACTTGAGAGTTGCTGGACTGGTATTTTCAGAACGTTCGTAAGCTTCCACAATCCTTTGCACCAGGGGATGACGCACCACATCCGCTTGATTAAGGTAACAGAATGCAACCCCTTCCACATCCTTGAGGATGGTTTGGGCCACTTGCAAACCCGATTTTTGGTAATTGGGTAAATCGGTTTGGGTTATATCGCCAGTAACAATCATTTTCGAGCCAAAACCAAGGCGGGTTAAGACCATTTTCAGTTGGGCTGGGGTGGTGTTTTGGGCTTCATCCACAATCACAAAGGCATTGGTCAAAGTTCTTCCCCGCATATAGGCCAGGGGCGCCACTTCAATTTTGCCTCGCTCCATCAAATCGGGAATTTTTTCCGGTTCTATGAATTCATAGAGGGCATCGTAGAGGGGGCGCAAAAACGGATCAACTTTTTGTTGCAAATCCCCCGGCAGAAAACCTAATTTTTCCCCCGCTTCCACCGCTGGTCGAGTCAAAATCAGGCGATCGCATTCATTATTCAACAGCGCTTGCACCGCCAGCACCGCTGCCAGAAAAGTTTTCCCTGTCCCCGCTGGGCCAATGCAAAACGTCACATCATGTTTTTGGATCGCTTTAATGTATTGTCGTTGCCGAAAGGTTTTGGCGCGGACAGTCTCCCCCCGGCGGGTTTTAGCCAACACCGTTTGTTGTAGGGCCTGATATTCTTCCTGTTTGCCCGTATCCAATGCATGGAAAGCTGTCATCAAATCGGGACGGGAAATGGCCTTGGCACTCTGCCAGTAGGGAGCGAGGGATTGGAGCACGGCCATAACCCTAGCCACGGCTTTTTCGGTGCCGACCACCATCAGTTCCTGCCCCCGTAGAATTAACTTTGCACCGGTATGGTGGGCCAAATAGGTCAGGTTATCTTCTCCGCTTCCTGCTAAGGCGATCGCACTTTCCGGGCTGGGCAATGGCAGGGTGGCGGTAGTTTGGGACATAAATGGAGTAACTCAGAAGGGGTTTGAGTCGAGTATATGCCCTAGGCAACGGACCTTGCCATCCACTGTCTAAATGCCAAACTAATCAGATAGGCAATGCTAGCCACCAAAATAATGGTCGCTCCGGAAGAAAGGTTGAAACTGTAGGAAAGTGCCAACCCAAAAGTGCAAAAGATTATACCCAGACCACTGGCCACTGCCATCATTTGGGGCACATCCCGCACATACTGACCGGCGATCGCCGCCGGAATACTCAACAGGGCAATAACCATAATTAATCCCACCAACTGCATCACCATCACCACCGTTAAAGCAATGGCTGCCACTAGGGTTAAATAAAGAATATCCACCGGCAAATTACGGGTGGTGGCATAGATGGGATCGAAGGAAATGGCCAAAAACTCCTTGTACAGCAGAAATAAAAGAATAATGATCACAAGGTCTAGGCCGGCCATGAGCCAGAGTTCCTGTCGGGGCACCGTCAAAATACTGCCAAACAAATAACTAGCTACATCGGCTTTATAGCCCTTGGTTAAATCAATCAACATAATGCCGATCGCCATGCCCAGGGCCCACATCACTCCAATTAAAGTGTCACTGCGCTGTTGATATTTCCTCGCTACCCAACCCATAGCTAAGGCCATCACTAAGGAAAAACCAAATGCTCCCCAGAGGGGATTAAAGGCAAAATAGTAGCCTAAACCAATGCCTCCATAGGCAGCATGGGCTACACCGCCACTAATGAAAACCATGCGGTTAATGACAATGAAAGAGCCAATTAATCCACAGGCTAAGCTGACCAGCAAACTGGCTACGATGGCGTTTTGCATAAATTCGTATTGCAACGCCTGAGTCAGGGTCTCAATCATGGTGACACTCCACAGAATGACCTTGACCATTGGTTCCGTCCAGCACAGGTAAAGCCAGGTCATGGCTAGGGAAAACCCGATGGGGCACACCATGGGCAATTAAATCCACTGGACATTGATAGGTGGCTTCAATCATCTGGGGGGTGATAAATTTTTCTTGGTGGTAGTGCAAACTGCGGTTTAGACAACCGACGGTTTTGACATAGCGGGAAATGGCCCCTAGGTCGTGGGAAATCATCACAATGGTCATGGTTTGATTCAGTTCCCCCAACAACTCGTAAATGCTTTTTTGCACCTTACTGTCCACATTGGCGGTGGGTTCGTCCAGCAATAAAATCTTTGGTTGGGAAGCCAAGGCCCTAGCAATATAAACCCGTTGCCGTTGTCCCCCAGATAAAGCTCCCAGCGGGCGATCGCCCAAATCTCCCATACCTACCTGTTCCAAACAACGACGCACAATGGCTTCATCCTGCTGGTGATAACGGCGAAATAATTTGCCCCGCCCCAGGCGACCCATCCTTACCACATCCAATACCCGCACTGGAAACGCCCGGTCAAACTCCAACCATTGGGGCACATAACCCACGTAGCGTCGCCCCTGTTCCACTGGGCGTCCAAGGATTTGCACTTTGCCTTGCTGGGGTTTGATTAAGCCCAACAGCACTTTGAGCAGAGTGGTTTTTCCCCCTCCATTGGGGCCAATTAAACCGAGAAAATCCCTTTCCTCTACTTGCAGGTCAATATTTTCCAGTACTGGGTTGCCATCGTAGCCGGCGGACAAATTTTCAACGGTAATTACAGGGGGAGAATGGCTGACCATGGAGGCATTAGCATTAGGGCTGGGCACTGTTAGCATTGGCGATTTTTTGGGCAACGGATTTAAGATTGCTAGACCAATCGGCGGCTAAAGGATCGAGTAACTCCACCCCCGTCCCAATTTCAGCGGCGATCGCCTCGGCACTTTTAGTACTAAATTGGGTTTCTCCAAACACAACCCTCAAATTATTTTCCTTGGCCGTATCGATTAACTGTTTCAATTCCTGGGCGCTGGGCTCTTGGCCCTCCACCTCAATGGGAATTTGCACTAGGTTGTAATCCCGAGCAAAGTAAGCCCAAGAAGGATGGAAAACAATAAATTTTCTTTGGGGTAAGGGCTCCAGGGTTTGTCGCAATTCCTGATCTAACTGCCCAACTTCTTCGATGAACTTAGCTAAATTAGCCTCATACTGTGCACGATTATCCGGGTCAAGCTCCGCCAATCCCTTGGCGATCGTTGTGGCCTGCTGTTTTACCAGGGTGGGAGATAACCAAATATGGGGATCCACCACCATCACTGCTCCCATGGCCTTTTCCTTTTCTGACTCTGACCCATGGTCGTGGCCGTGGTCACCGTGCCCTTCCTCCTCCCCATGACCATGCTCCTCCATCTCCAAGGGATTAATGCCTTCAGCGGAATCAATCAAAACCAGATTGGCATTGGCAGCCTTGACCTTCTCTAGCCAGGGTTGCTCAAACCCAAGACCGATTAAAACATAGGCTTCAGCTTCACTCAGGGCTGCCAATTGTTGCGGTTTCGGCTCGTAGGTGTGAGGATCATTATTACCAGGCACCAGGACGTTGACTCGAACCAAGTCACCACCAATTTTTTCCAAAAAGTATTGTTGGGGAGGGATACTTACCGTAATATCCATGGCTTCCACCGATGGGGCATCCCCAGATTGGCCATTTTGCCCAATTTGTTCAACGGCAGACTGACAGCCTAGGGTTCCTAAACCCACAATTACGGCAAGACCAAAGGATTGGACAAAGCGGGGGACAGTGGGCAAAATGAACATTACCAATGTGCAATACAGTGAAGATCGAGCCGACGGGAAATTCATCCCCGCGGAGCTCAATAACAAACGATAATCGTTATCATTGCATAATTCCTCGCCATTGTCATGAGTCTTTCCCCCCCCTCCCTTGCCATTCGTCTAGAAGCCCTGACGGTTAACCAACGATTAGTACTCCAAGCTTTACAGAGGGAGACGGAACCGCTTTCAGCTCAGGACCTGTTCACCAAACTGAGGGAGACCAAGAAAATTGGTTTAGCCACCGTGTACCGGGCTTTGGAAGCCCTCAAATTGGCGGGGTTTATCCAACACCAAGCCACCATGACGGGGGAATTGCTTTACCAAACCTTAGAGCAGGACCAACATTGTCTGACCTGTTTACAGTGTGGGGAATCGGTACCAATTCAGGGTTGCCCAGTCCAATCCCTGGAAGAAAATTTGCAGACTAATTATTCGTTTCGGATTTACTACCACACCCTAGAATTCTTCGGACTTTGTCAACTCTGTGCCAAGGGCAATGATTAGGATTGGGCGATTAGTACAATTATTTTTATTCCCACCCCGTGGTCTTTTTGGGCAAGGGTGGTCTTGAAATAAAACCATTTGCCGGGAGAGGATTGATCTGTCTTGTGGGCCGATAGAATATCTTCTTGAGTTCTAGATGCAAAGCCACCGGGATTTAAGGCCCAGTTTTTTTGATGAATTTTTTGCTTACCAATGATGACGGCATTGACGCCCCTGGTATTGAGGCTCTCTATAGGGCCCTCGGTCAAAGGGGAATGTGGGTGGCCCCCAAAGATCAGCATTCTGGCTGCGGCCATAAAGTAACCACTGACCAGGCGATCGCTGTGGAGCAGAGGGGAAAAGATCGCTATGCCGTGGATGGCACTCCGGCGGACTGTACCCGTTTGGGGGTTGCCCATTTTTACCCGGAAGTTGATTGGGTAATAGCAGGTATTAATGCGGGGGGCAATATGGGTATTGATTCTTACCTATCTGGCACGGTGGCCGCGGTGCGGGAGGCGGCTATCCTTGGCCATAAGGCGATCGCCATTTCCCACTGGATTAATAAACCCCGTACCATTGATTGGGACTGGGCTTCCCGCTGGTCGGCGGTGGTATTGAAAACCCTTTGGCAACAGGAATTACCCCCCCAACATTTTTGGAATGTGAACTTGCCCCATTGGCAGGCCGGCGATCCGGAGCCGGAGATTATTTTTTGTGAACCTAGTCGGGATCCTCTACCCGTGGCATTTACCAAAGAAGGGTCAAATTTCTTTTATCGGGGAGAATATAGCCAACGACCCCGAAAACCGGGAACGGATATTGACGTTTGTTTTTCTGGCAACATTGCCATCACTCAATTGGGAGTTTAAGCCAGGGAGTTCAACGTTTTTTCTATTTAACTGGACTTCAGCGGGGAGAGAACGGGTTAGAGGTGATCGGGACCATAGAGGATTGGACGAGCCCCCTCCTGGGCATTCGCTTTCTTCTAACCACTGATACCTTGGAAGTTTATTATCCTGATGGGCAGAAGTTTCTTACCACAGTGGAGCTTAATCAAGCAATGGCAAAGGAAAAGCGACGGGCCAACGAAGAACAACAACGGGCTGATCGACTAACGGCCAAACTAAAGAAATTGGGAGTTAATCCTGAAGCAATTTAACTTTTTGGCTCTAACTGTTAGCTGCTGACAGTTGCCATGGGCCCAAACAGGTTTCCAAAAAATTATTTAACCCATAGCAAACTTGAACTGCCCTATTCCCCTTGACCGTTATCCCCAGGTGTTGTTGGCCCACGGTGGCGGCGGTAAGTTGAGTCAACAATTACTAACCCAGATTTTTCTCCCTGCCTTTGGTTGTCCCCTAGACCAAGGCCATGATGCGGCGGTTTTTGCTGTCAACCATAGTTCCTTAGCTTTTACCACCGATTCCTATGTGATCAATCCCCTCTTTTTTCCAGGCGGGAACATTGGTTCTTTGGCGGTCCACGGCACGGTAAATGATCTGGCCATGGCCGGGGCAACTCCCCGTTACATTAGCGTTGGTTTTATCCTCGAAGAAGGATTGCCCATGGAAACCCTCTGGCGGGTAGCTCAATCCCTAGGGCAAGCAGCCAAGCATTGCGACATAAAAGTCATTACCGGCGATACCAAAGTTGTAGACCGGGGCAAGGGGGACGGCATTTTCATCAACACCAGTGGCATTGGTTCCCTTGACCATCAACAAATTATTCATCCTAATCAGGTACAGGTGGGCGATCGCCTGATTTTGAGCGGCGATTTGGGGCGCCATGGCATGGCCATTATGGCGGTGCGCCAAGGATTAGAATTTGAAACCACCATTGAAAGTGATTCAGCCCCGGTTCACAGAGAAGTGCAGGCATTATTGTCAGCGGAAATACCCATTCACTGTCTGCGGGATTTAACCAGAGGAGGTTTGGCCAGTGCGGTAAATGAAATTGCCCAAACTGCTGGAGTAACCATGGCTTTGCGGGAAACGTTAATTCCAGTGGAAGCCGAGGTGCAGGCCGCCTGTGAACTGTTGGGTTTTGACCCCCTCTATGTGGCCAATGAAGGAAGGTTTTTAGCTATTGTGCCCCCGACGGCAGAGCAGAAAACCATAGAAATTTTGCAAACTTTCCATCCCCAAGCCACGGCGATCGGTACAGTGACAGGCAAAAGTGAACAAACTCTGGGGTTAGTCAGCCTGGAAAGTTCCATTGGGGCCCCCCGCCTACTGGATATGATCAGTGGGGAACAGTTACCCCGCATTTGTTAGCAGGGGCATAACCACTGAATAATCCTCCCGATAGAGTGGTTCTAGAACTATTTCAGTGGCCACCAGCTAACCTTTTCCCGGGTGGAACTGTAAACCTCTTTGAGTCCTTCCGGAGCCAGAATTTGAATTAAGTCTTCTTTTTCCCCTTTGGGAATGGCAATCAGATGGTGTTTTTGCATTCCCTTTAATACTTGCTCCACCGTCCTTTGATTCAGTTGGCAAGCCCTGGCAATCACATCAATGGGCAAATCAAAAATATAATTCCCCTGGCGATCGGGTTGGTTACCCAACTCCCTTTCTTGGTAGATCAACGCCCGCAGCAAACTCGCAACAGCTTGGGGAGGGTAGGTACTGCAATTGAGCAGATGGTATTCAAATTTTTGTTGTAATTCAAACAGAAAGCGATACCGTTCCCGAAAAACTTCACTATTTTCATAAATTTGCTGAACGGTGGCCAGGGGAACTTTGATCACATGGCTAGTTTTGTAGGATTCCACCAGACAGGGAAAAGATTTGGTGGCTAAACCATAGCTAAAGGGTAGGTTGCGTAGGCCAAAACAACTGCCAGCGTAGTGGATAGCAATAATCCGATCCAGGGGAGTACTACGGGTGATGACAATGCCCTCGTCCAACATGACATAGAGACTGTCTAAATCCTGGTCTGGCAAAAAGGCCGTATACAGGGGGCGATTGGAAAACAGCTTTTCTACTTTGACCTGGTCTTTGGCAAGTAATTCCCCTATCCACGGGGTATCTAGACCCCGAAACAGATAATTCGTTTCAATCAGCTTGGTGATGGGCTCGGGGGACGGGGACATGGATTGTCTTTTTGCCATAACTCAAGGGAAATTTACATTGCTCTGATCATCGCACAAAGCCAACCTTCCATTGTTTCACGCCGGATTGCAATTACAACACATTTGTAAGTGAGTTGCATTTTATGTTTAATTAATGTAAGATTTATTTTTATTCTAGATGCTCTCGCTCAAGCTATCTACAAAACACAAACATCCCATCGTGTTCGGAGGCGCCGCTAATGGGCAAATGGTTTGCGGATAATAGTTTTTCCATTGGTCGGACTCCCTTAGTCCGTTTAAATAATGTAGTTGGAAACACTAATGCCACTGTGCTGGCGAAAATCGAGGGTCGTAATCCGGCCTATTCAGTTAAGTGTCGATTAGGCGCGGCTTTGGTTTGGGATGCGGAGCAAAGGGGTTTACTGGGCCCAGGCAAGGAATTGGTGGAACCGACCAGTGGCAATACAGGCATTGCACTGGCATTTGTGGCGGCGGCTAAGGGGATTGCCCTTACTTTGGCCATGCCGGAAACCATGAGTTTGGAGCGGCGCAAGTTGCTACAAGCCTATGGGGCAAATTTAGTTTTAACCCCGGGTACCCAGGGTATGGTCGGAGCCATTGCCAAAGCTGAGGCGATCGCCAATTCTGATCCTGAACGCTATGTTTTGCTACAACAATTCTGCAATCCAGCTAACCCCCGCATTCACCAAGAAACCACAGGACCGGAAATCTGGGACGATACCGATGGCGATGTGGATATTCTCGTCTCCGGTGTTGGCACTGGGGGAACCATCACAGGAATTTCCCGTTACTTCAAAGAAATTAAGGGTAAATCCATCACCTCTGTGGCCGTTGAGCCAGAAGCAAGTCCTGTTATTTCTCAAGCAATGGCCGGCAAAGAAATTAAATCTGGCCCCCATAAAATCCAGGGTATTGGAGCTGGTTTCGTGCCCAAAAATTTAGATGTGTCCCTAGTAGATGCGGTGGAAACTGTTTCCAATGAAGAGGCAATTATCTACGCCAAACGTTTAGCCAAAGAAGAAGGCATTTTGGCCGGTATTTCCTGTGGAGCGGCCACGGCCGTAGCAACTCGCCTGGCTAAACGTCCCGAAAATCAGGGCAAAACCATTGTAGTAATTCTGCCGGATTCTGGGGAGCGTTATCTTAGTTCAGTGCTTTTCCACGGAGTATTTGATGAGGAAGGGCTGGCGGCATAGACATAAATAAATATAAATTAAATACTTTTGGCTGAAAATCAACTAATAAATATGTTGGAATAGGACGCCATTTGTGGTCAATTTTACAATTATCAACAATCTTAAGAAAAGTAAATCAATGGAATATTTCAAGGCAAATACGCTGCGTATTTATCAAGATTCTGCTCCCATTTTTAATAAAAGTAATGGCAAGCTTTACGACTCCAATGCCGCTATTTTTGATGTTGAAAAAATTCGCCAAGATTTTCCCATTCTGAATGAAGTAATAAACGAAAAACCCCTAATTTGGTTTGATAATGCTTCCACCACCCAGAAACCCCAGACGGTCATTGATCGTCTGACCTATTTTTATCAACATGAAAATTCTAATATCCATCGAGCCGCCCATACCCTAGCTGCCAGAGCCACCGATGCTTATGAAAATGCCAGAGAAACTGTGCGTCATTTTCTCAATGCTAAGTCGGTCAATGAAATTATTTTTGTCAAGGGCACAACGGAAGGTATAAACCTAGTAGCAAAAAGTTGGGGTAAACAAAATATCAAAGCTGGAGATGAAATTCTTCTAACCCATCTGGAACACCATGCCAACATTGTCCCCTGGCATCAATTGGCGATGGAAACAGGGGCAAAGTTGATAGTGGCGCCAGTGGATGATCAGGGACAAATTTTACTGGATGAATATAAAAAATTGCTTGGTTCCCGCACTAAATTAGTCGGGCTTTGCCACATATCGAATGTATTGGGAACCGTTACTCCAGCCCAAGAAATTGTCAATTTAGCCCATGAAATTGGAGCAAAAGTGTTGATAGATGCGGCCCAATCCATTGCCCATATTCCCATTGATATCCAAGAATTAAATCCCGATTGGCTTGTATTTTCTGGTCACAAAATCTTTGGTCCTACGGGCATTGGTGTAGTCTATGGACGACAGGATTTACTAGATGCCACGGACCCTTGGCAGAGCGGGGGAAATATGATCAGTGAAGTAAGCTTTGAGCATATTAGCTATCGTCCTATTCCCAAACGATTCGAAGCCGGCACCGCCAATATTGCTGATGTAGTGGCCCTAGGTAAGGCTTTAGATTACGTGCAAAATATCGGTCTAACGGCGATCGCCAATTATGAAAACGAATTATTGGAGTATGCCACGTTAGGACTGAAGACAATTCCAGGATTGCATATAGTTGGTAATGCGATGGAGAAAGCTTCAGTAATTTCTTTCCTGTTAGATGGTTTTGCTCCCTCAGAAGTGGGACAAGCCTTAAATAAGCAGGGCATTGCTGTGCGCTCAGGTCATCATTGTGCCCAGCCAATTTTAAAAAGATTGGGATTAACTTCAACGGTGCGACTCTCCCTTGCTTTTTATAATACAAAATCTGAAATCAATCATTGTATTAAGGCTCTGGAAAAAATTGACTGCTGAATTAATGTTAAATAACACTCGATCACCAATTAGCTAAATCCAGATTTGAAAATGCAAACCTCAAGCTATAGAGCAAATTATCGAAACCTATCTTCTAGCCAGAGCAATGAGAAAATGCTTTTAGCCCAAGAATATCGTAAGTGGCATTTTTTTGATAGTCGCTCCAATTTACCGCATAGAATTAATAGTGTATGGAAAATTGATAGCGGACTAGTCAAAGGTTACACTCTTTTAGAAGATGGTAGCATTGTTACTCTAGGAGTTTGGAGTAGTGGTGAAATTGTCAGTCGTATTTTCACTAATATTAAGCCTTATGAATTAGAGTGTTTGACAGAAGTTAAAGCCTCCTTAGTTCCCTGGAAAAAATCGGAAGAGAATATAGACTTACTGCTGACCTATATTCAGTCTGTCCATGAATTAGGAATTATCCGTGATTACAAAACAACGGATATGATGATAATCAAATTGTTTGATTGGCTGGGCAAAAAAATTGGCAAAAAAGTCCCCAATGGTAAGTTAATTGATGTTCGTCTTACCCACCAAGATATTGCTGATATTTTAGGAATAACCAGGGTAACAGTGACTAGAAATTTAAATCAATTGGAAAGACAAGGTCGAATCAAACAAAACTCCTTACATCGTTTCATTTTAAACGAGGAAGAAATTTGGCACTATGAAATTTGATTGATTGATTTAATGTACTCTTTATACAGTTTTGTTAGATTTTTAGTGCTGAATGGGATAATTAACTAAGTTGTATTCTCCTAGCTAAATCATTAGGTTTATGAAAACTATGACCTGGCATTTATCTAATTTTATTCCTACTAGTCCTCCACTTTATCCTTTGGGATTACGGGGCTTAATTTGGAAAACTTATGCTTATTTTATTGCTCTAAGCTTGTTAGCTTTGATTACTAGTGGTATTGGTTTTTTATATTTATTTGAGTTTATTTATCGGTTAGAGTTAAATCAGTTACTCAGAAAAGCTAAAATCAAGCAAATGCCATCATCCTTAACTAATTTAGGAACCTAGATAAACCAGGTCTTGAATTCTTAAGATTGATTTTCTCAATGCTTTCTACACCTCTTCACCGATGGTCAAGAATAAAGATTTAATTATCTCAAGTTGTCTCCCAATTTCCATAGAGCAGGATTTAGCCTATCTGGAAGGATTATTGCTGTTGCTTTTTAGTTTCTCGTTGTCCCCCTTGTGCTGATGGAATGGTTTGATGATTAATTTACCCTTACCCCTAGTCTATGGCTTTGGCTATGTTTGTAACTTATTTGTCAATGGCTCACTCTTGCCAGGGGCGATCGCCGGTTACTGGTTATCAAACTTGGGAAGAATTTTGCTAATGCACGTCGGAGGAGATCAAATTTTTCAATAAAAACTGAGCCAAAGAGTTTTAGAAAGATTCTTTTCTCTGGCATTGTTTCTTCTAGTCTGTTCACCACACTCCTACTTTTACTAATTCATTTTCAAATTATAAACTTAACTGGGTTTCTCATCCTCTAGCCCTTGTTAGTTACCCATTGGTTTAAATTTTTGTTGTTTCACCCCAGTTTATTTCGGAGAATTTTCCTATGATTCAATTTACCCCTTCTAATCTGACAATAAAGCTGAAATGGACTAAACGAAAGTTCGTACAGCTTTTTGCTATCTTTCTGGGAGGATTAGTCAGTTTTTTTCTACTTTCTTCTATTCCTTCTGTTGCTAATACCCCCACTACTAAAATTGAATTTGTTTCCCCTGATTGGGTAAGTCAACATATTAACAATCCCAAAGTAAAAGTCCTAGACGTACGGATCAATCCTTTGGAATATATTGACGGGCATATCCCTAAAGCTGTTAACCTTGCTGACAATGTTTTCCGTGGACCCAACGGCTTTTTGCCAGTGCAATACTGGGATGCTGATAAAATTGTGCAATTATTGAGTAAATCTGGCGTTAGTAATAACGACCAGGTCGTCGTTTATTCCGACGGTAATAACGTTTTAGGTGCAACTATGGTTGCCTACTTGTTGGAACGTTCTGGAGCTAAAGAAGTTGCAATAGTAGATGGCGGCTATAAAGGCTTTAAAGATGCAAAGGAAACCGTAACCAAGGAGTTTCCCCGCTATACACCCGGTAGATTTACATTACAAGATAATCCTGACATTCGTGTCAGCATAGAACAGCTCAAGCCTTTAATTGGTAAGCCAGGCACCGTAATTATTGATCCCCGTCCAGCGGATCTTTTTGAAGGCAAAGTTAATCTTTGGGTCAGGAATGGTCATATTCCTGGGGCAAAAAATATTCCTTGGCCGACTTTCACTGAAGCCAATAATCCCGATGAGGCTCTGAAAAATCCCCATAAGTTGAAATCTTTAGACGAGATTAAACAACTTTTGGCTGAGCGGAATATCAAACCCGACGATAACATTATTGTTTCCTGCAGTACTGGACGGGAAGCGACTTTGCAATATATTGTACTTAAACATTTGCTTGGATATCCCAATGTTCGAATTTATGAGGGTTCCTGGACAGAGTACAGCACAACAGATTTACCAGTGGAAACCGGTCCCGAAAGGAGTGCTTAGCATTAAATTATGAATGTGGACAATATCCATCTACTTTTCTATGGTAGGTGGATTTTTTCTCTATTTTATGAAAAATCTCACATATGAACACTAAGACTTTATTTTGGGCGTTGTTTTTTCTACAGATTTTTATATTATTGGCGATCGCCGTTTTCTATTATCCCCAAGGAGTCTGGCTAGATCGAGAAATTCTGTTAACCTTACACGGCTCAGCTAGTGCATCTTTGGATCAATTTGCTACTTTGTTCACTGATCTAGCAATTTACCAAGGCACAGTACCCATAGTCTTAGTTATAAATTTAATACTAGCCTATGGAAAGAAATGGGGTCATTTAGCTTATGTGGATTTAACCGCTTTAGGAGCCATTGCATTAGGTTATCAAACGAAAAGTTTTTTTTCCCGTGTGCGTCCCCATTTGTGGCAATCTACTTACCCTTGGCCCGACAGTTTTTCCTTCCCTAGCAGTCACGCCTTTTCCAGTATGACCCTAGTGATAATTTTAATCATTTTAGGTTGGCAGACTAATTGGAGAAATTTAATCATTATCCTAGGCTCAATTTTTGTTATCTTCATCGGCTGGACAAGAGTTTATTTAGGAGTTCATTATCCCACTGATATTTTAGGAGGATGGAGTCTGGCCATCGCCTGGAGTTTACTAGTGCAAGGATTTATTTCAGGTTTCACTAAGAATCGGAATACCATCCTGAAAAACGAGTAATTTTCCGGGGGCGATCGCCGTCCAAGATTCATTATCGGTTAAGGGAATTGTGGCAATAATTGCTACTCTATCTTCTTGACTGGTCAGGGCCTGAAAATCAACGGTAATATCTTCATCCACTAAATGGGCAGCGGCAAAGGGAGCCTGGCGGACAAGGTAATGAAGTTGGGTTGTACAATAAACAAACAAATATTCTCCATTAGAAAGTAGGCAATTGAAAATGCCATAGCTGGAGAAAATATCCATTATTGTCTGCAAAACCTGACGAAGTTTTTCTAGGCTTGGTTTACTGTTAGGGAAGTTTTCCCGCAAGATTTGTAACAATAAACAAAAAGCTTTTTCACTATCGGTTGCCCCCACCGGTTGATAGGGACCGATTAAGTTAGGCTCAAAATTTTCCAAATTACCATTGTGGGCAAAAACCCAGTAGTTTCCCCACAACTCTCGCTGAAAAGGATGACAATTTTCTAAGCCTACTTCACCTTGGGTCGCTTTACGGATATGGGCAATAACATTACGGGACTTAATCGGATATTTTTTGACTAGCTCAGCGATTGGGGAACTAATGGACGGATTATCATCCAAAAATAAGCGACAGCCTAAATCTTCAAAAAAGGCAATGCCCCAGCCATCTCGATGTTCATCGGTCTTGCCACCTCTAGCACAAAATCCTTCAAAAGAAAAACAAATGTCAGTAGGAACATTACAATTCATGCCGAGTAATTGACACATGATCAGCAAAATAACCTATATAAATCCGCAAGCTAGTTACCCCCACTTCTTATATCACGAATTTCTCTGCTAAACTTGAAATTGAAAATAATTTATCTTTCCCTTGCCTCAGCCATTGACCCCAAGTGTATTTTTTAATTATTAGTATTGTCAGTGTTGTGACTTGAAACCACTTACTTATTGCTGTGTCTACAATGATACAAATCATAGCTAAGTGGTTATTACGACATTATTTTCTTAATAAAAATAAAGCAGATACGAATCGAATCATTCAAAAACGATACTACTTAAAGGATTTAAAGGAGCTGTAAAAAGATAGAAAATTACCCCGGAACCTAACACCAAGATCGAGAGGCTGAAAATAATAACCCACCGATCAGCGGGTTCGTAGGTATCTTCATCAATATCATAGCGAACGGCAAAGTAATGTTGAGTTGAAAGTAAAACAGTCAGCAGACCAATGATGGAAAAAAATAACCCTAGTTTCCAACCATTTCCAGGGCTATGCACCTCAGGTGGTTGAAACACTCTCAGGCGGGCAATAAGTACTCCAAATCCCATCAAGGCTACAGCACTCCGTAGCCAGGCTAAGTAAGTTCTTTCGTTAGCCAAGTGATCCCGAATTCTAGAGGAGTTACGCCGTTTTTTTTGTTCTGAATTATCCAAGGATTTATTATCTACTTGCATTTTTAAACAGGTATATCTTAAAGTTTATAACCAATAATTATAGGAAGATTTTTAAAGAATTACCGATGAATTGTTATTTGAGTAACAGTCTTAATAATTTGTAACTTCCGCTATCCCCAAAAATCCATACGCCCAAACCAATAAGCACAAAAGGCATAATTCTCTGGCCATATCTAGTGACTATTTTTCTTATCAAGGGATGACCAGTTAAATAATAGGCAGTAGCACAACGTGCGGCAACTAAAACCAAAAAAATGCTAATGACAACCCATAGGCCTAACCAAGATAGACTGGCAAAAAAAGGAACATAAATGCCAATATTGTCACCGCCATTAGCAATGGAAATGGCAGCAATTCCATAAACTTGCGGGGAGAGAAAAGCACTAATTGGATTGACAACTGCAGTCGGTGGAGATTGGGGGGATTGAATGGTATTTTGTAAAGACTGGAATGCCTCATCCTCTGAACTTAAATCATGCAAATGTTTTATTCCTATAAATATTGGTACTAATCCCAGCAATCCTGTCCATTCTTTTGAAACGATTAATCCACCAAAAAAACCAGGTAAGCTAAGCAAAATAATGACAATAAAACCAATATATTGACTAAATACAATATGACGAATACGTAAATTAGACTGGGGAGATTTTGCTTGGGAAAAGAAAAACATCAAGATTAAAACATCGTCTAAATTGGTGGCTACAAAAGCAGACACTGCACTAATTATTGTTTGTGATAGCCAACCCATGCTTGATATTAATTTTGATGAAATTTAGTTTAGCAATGATCATTAGCTAAAATCTAACCCATCTTATTATCTTATTAACAAGATAAATGAGGACTGCTAAAATTTGCTAGGTAAACAGCGATAGTAATTAAAATTAGGACAACTAAACTTTGATGGTCAAGGGTGTGACTATCGAAGATAATAAGCGCCCCCAAGATAATTAGGACAAAAGGGATAATAACATCTCCATAGCGAGTGATATAGTCGGCCATAATTTTAACCTTTGTAAGTTGGTAAGCGACGTAGCACCAAAGCCCGACTAACAGAAAAAATATGCCTAAAATAATCGTTAAGCTTTGCCAAGAACTATTGGCAAATAATGGTAGATAAATACCAACATTGTCGCCGCCATTAGCAAAAGTAATTGCCGCTACGCTATAGGTCTGAGCTGTAAAAATTCCTCCTAGTGGTATTTTCAATTTTAAATTATTTAAATTATTGGAGTTATCTGCAGGATTTAATGCAGAAGTGATTACTGCTTCAGAATTTTCATCACTTTCATCTCCATTGCCCACGAGTAAACGATTAAGTCCAATTAAAATAGGTACTAAACCTAGTAAACCTATCCATGGACGGGGTAATAACAGACCACCCAAAAATCCAGGTAAACTGATAATGATCAACGCCAAGAATCCTAAGTATTGCCCTGCAACAATCTGCCGACGGCGAAAACTTAGATCAGTTTGAGTAAAAAAAAGTAAAAGAATTAAAATATCATCCAAATTTGTAGCTAAAAAAGCCGTAATACCTGTTGGAATCGCAGTCAAAAGACCAAATTCATCCATGGTTTAGTCTCCTGGGAATAGCTTGAATATCTCCACTCTAATTAAAGAGATCAGAAGAATCAAACAGAGTTTTTTCTTCAATCCATAAATTTAATTTATACTGTAATCCGAAATCCGACTAATACTTATTAATACTTAGTCCCACTCAGCCTCAAATGAGTGCTACGCAGTTATGAAATATTAGAAAATAGTTTATATGACTCATTATCTATAATTATTCTCAACCCCAACCACATTAAGACAAAAGGAAATAACTTACCAGCATAACGACTTAAAATCACCGCAATACCAGGTTGGCGGGTCAGATGATAGGAGATAAATAACCAAGTACCAATAATAAAATAACAAATTGGAATAATAATAAGGAGACTACTGAAATTGCTACTAGCGAAAAGAGGGATGTAGATACCAAGATTATTGCCTCCGTTGGAAATAGTCACAGCAGAAACTTTGTAGGTTTGGCGATCGCGGAGTGTATCCCATAGAGACAAGCGACGGGAATCAAAGCCATGGTATTGTAAATTTCTTTTTTTTGCCTCCGTTGTGTTGGCGGAGAAATCTTCTTTATTGGCTATAATTAAGCGTAGATTATTTACCCCAATTAATATTGGCAATATTCCCAGTAGTCCAATCCAATCAGAGGGGATAATTAAGCCAACTACAAACCCAACTAAGCTCACTACAATCAAAGCTGTAAAACCAATTATTTCACCAAAAATAACATGCTTAGGGCGAAAATTTCGATTAACTTCGCTAAAAAAACCTGTTAAGTAAATATTATCATCGAAGGTAGTTGCTACCCCTGTGGCTATTCCCACTTTTATAGTTGCTAATAACCAATCTATCATTGTAATTTAAAACATTTTGGTACTTAATTTCTCTATATTTATGTTGAAACTGCCAAATTAAATAGGTGGCTTCTTAGGCAACATAAAAATGGGCAGATAAAAATTCAAAACTTGAACTTTAATAATTACTTATACCTACTTGATTACTTAAATATTTTTATAATAAAAAAGATAGTATCTTGTACAAGAATTAGTTTTTTGACGATACCATTTGATAGTTTAGAAGATATGTATCTTGTGACTCAATCAATCCATAAAATATTTTTATGTAAAAGCTTATACAAAAAGTGTAATTATTTTTGTAACTAAGATAGAATCTTTTCTTTATGGATGTAATTTATATTTTTATCTGTGATTAATTATTGCTTTAAAAAAATTTTCTGTTTTGGCCGACAACCTACAAGAAAATTGTTACGGGGGATGCCGCGGTTAATTTGGTATCACTTGACCCGCCATCGATTAATTATTTTATTTTTCATTGGATTTTTCTTAAGTTTTCTAATAAGCGTAATTCTAGGGGGGGATAGTGTCTCTCAAACTAGTGAAAATACATCAAATGCTCCGATAAGCTCATTTACTTTGCCGTCCAATACAACCCGTCGTTTAGTTGAAACCATACTTTTATTTGTCGGAGGAATAATTTTTTGTATTTTTTTAGATCGATGGTTTTTTCAGCATTTTAATGGCAACGAAGATAGCCTATTAGTCCGGGAAGCCAAACGACTTAAAAGACTCAATATCGGCTACCCTGAGGGGATGACTAATTTTACTGTGCTAAGGGAACAAAAATTACTAGAAAAGCACCTAGAACCCTTGGGAGTAACTATTACTTGGACAAGCTTTTTATCAGCATCTACCTTGATTGAAGCCTTGAGCAATGGATCGATAGATTTTTGTGGTGGTGGAGGAACAGCTAGTGTTTTTTCCCAGGCCGCAGAACATGTTTTTATGAGAGTTGCCAAGGAAAAATATACAATCCCCAAAGGCCAGGCAATCCTCGTGCGGAATGATTCTCCAATCCAAAAGATAGAGGACTTAAAAGGGAAGAAAGTTGCTTTAGATCAAGGTTCCAGTGCCCACTATGTGTTGATCAGGGCTTTGAAAAAAGCAGGACTAAACTATGAAGATATTGACCCAGTCTACTTAACCCAACCGGAGGCCTTACCTAAATTTTACCGGGGCGAAGTGGACGCTTGGGTTGTTTGGGTTCCCTATACTCCCACCGCCGCTAGGAGTAATTACCCTGGCCGAGTTTTAGCCGATCTAGAAGATGTCTTTGGCAATCAGGCTTCCCTAGAAGTTCCAACTTTATATTATGCTGTGCCTGAGTTGGTACGAGATTATCCAAATATTTTAAAAGTTATCCTCGAAGAAGTAAATGAAGCAGGGATTTGGTCGAAGAAACGAGAGCTGGAGGCGGCCCAGCGTTTGGTAGAAAATCATCAATTAGATCCTGCAATTTTAGCTAATTTACAACAGCGTAGTATTGAAAGAGCAATTATTCCAATTGATGATTTAACCCTTAATACTTTGCAACGCCAAGCTAATATTTTTAGTGATTTGAAACTAATTCCAGAACGGATTAACGTTAAGGATGGAACTTATAGTTTACAAACCCGACAAAATTGGACCTATTAGTTGCCAAATTTTAAGCTGGACTTTTATGTATGACTCTAGAACAATTGCGTGTATTTTTAGCTGTGGCTAAGCATCTTCATTTTACTAATGCCGCTGAGGAGCTTTATCTGACACAACCAGCGGTTAGTGCTGCAATTCACATTTTAGAGGCTGATTACGGAGTGAAATTATTTCATCGCATGGGCAGAAGAATTGAAATCACTTCAGCGGGAAAAATGCTCCAGATAGAAGCACAAAAAATTTTGGATCAAGTAACGCTGACGGAGCGAGCACTAAGGGAATTAAATAATTTGCAGCAGGGAGAACTTAATTTAGGTTCTAGCTTGACTATAGGAAACTATTGGTTACCGGAAAAAATTAGTAAATTTAAGCAAAAATATCCAGGAATTTCTGTTAATTGCACCTTAGCTAATGCCAATGATATTTGTGGCGGTACTGTGACTGGTTTATATGATTTAGGTATTATTGCTGGGGAAGTTAAGCTTAACTTGAAAAAAAATATTGTGTCAGAAATTGTCGGAAGAGATCGCCTACAGATTGTAGTTGGTCAATCCCATCCTTGGTTTGATCAACCGGAAATTATGGTTGATGATTTAGTAAACACCAGTTGGGTGATGAGAGAGGATGGCTCTGGTAGTCAACAAGCCTTTGAGCGGGCATTGCAAAATTGGGGAATTAATCCCCAAGCCCTTGATGTTGCTTTATTGTTTAATAGTAGTGAAATGGTCAAAGCGGTCGTGGAACAGGGAGTAGGGGCAACGGCTTTACCAGAATTAATGATTAGGAAAGAACTAAAATTAAATACTTTGCGTTCTATTAAAGTCTTGGACTCCTCTAGAGCTGAGGAGATGGCCATTATTAGACCAATACTAAAGTTAAAACATTTACATCGTTTTCAGACCCGTATTGTTCAAGCCTTTGAAGAAATACTCTGCCAGGATTTTGATCATAACTTTTAGACTATGTTTGAAAGCTTCTCTATCCCACCAATTTGAGAGGAAATTTAACTTAAAATTACCTAAATTTATCAGAGCTTTAGTAGATTGATTTAGGAGGCAAATTTTAATTTTTCAAATGGTCTCTTAAGGGCTGGTGGGCATAAGTTGATTTAAATCTAAAAATTTATGATTTCTATCTCCTACCATGAGCGGTAAGTTCCCATTCCACTTTTCAATGGCTTGTTTTTGCAAAATTTCTGGGGTTAATGTGACTTTGATCAATCGTTGGGCTTCCGCTTCTCCTTTGGCTAAATTGACCATGGCCTCTGCCTGGCTAATAGCTTTTTGGGCAATATATTCAGCTTGTTTGGCTTCCTGCTCAGCAATTTGTTTGGCTTCCACTGCATCCCGAAATCCTTTGGAAAAATGAACATGTACCAAAGAAAGATCATCAATGGCAATGTGGTAATTGCCAAGGCGATTAATTAGTAGTGCATCTACTTCTCCTTTAACCTGATCTCGTTTGGTAACAATTTCTTCAGCGGTGTATTTGGCTAAAACAGCTTTTAATATCTCTTTAATGGCCGGATCGATAATGTAGTCTATCACTTGTTCCCGATCGCCTACTTTGGCAAAAACTTGGTCGACGGTCTGTGGAATTAAATGCCAGTTAAGGGCTACATCGGTGAATACATCCTGAAGATCCTTCGAGGATGCCTCTGCTTCAATTTGTCGCTTTTGTACTCTGACATCCAAAATTTCTACTGTGCTCACCACTGGCAAAAGGAGGTGTGGGCCTTCCCCTAGCAGGGGTTTTTGCATTTTGCCCAAGGTCAACAAAATGCCTTGGTGCCCTGGAGGAATAATGACAAGAAAAGTGGAGGCGATCGCCAATAGGACTAGCCCGAGGAGCAATCTAACAATCCATAGTTTATTGGGACGATGCCCTGGCGATGACGGGGAATTGATTGGTGAGTTGCAGACTTCGGTAGTCATGACCAGATAACCGGATAAGTTGACCCAGGGCATAACTTAGTTGGGCCTTAGGGAGGGAAGTGAGAACCAAGTCGATCATAACGCTACACGAAAACATTTTTACATTATTTGTATTTTTTTTGAAAATGAATTAAGATGCAAAATTGATTGTATGCAAGCAAATCTCAGCTATTCTGCTGTCTTTAACCATCTTCCGGGAGGTTGTTTTTATGTCCGTGACCAACTTAGTTCGACTGAAATTGAAAAAGCGTCGGCCCCTGGTCAAAAAGCTGGCCAATGGGCTCCTGTCGTTACTTTTAGCCACCGGTCTTTTGCTGATCATGCCCGTTGCCCAATGTTTTGCGGTGACGACCACCGATGCAGTGGTGGCCCCTGACGAATCTCCATCGACGGCATTACCCATCCCTTGGCAAAAGTTGGCCACTAAAACCCAGTCCGTGTTGGCGGAGGCCGATGCCCAGTTAAAAACGGCGATCGCCGACTTGACTAGTCAACTTGATCAACTGACAGCGGCAACGGACATTGCGGAGCGGAAGCAATTAAAGAAAGTTTTAGGCCAAAAACAGGATGACCTGGAAAATGTAGCCGATGACCTTGATGATCTTGCCGAAAAACTAGAGGATGTCAGTCCCAGGCTGTTGGCAGTGGCCAATCTTGCCCCGGAAGCCCTAGCCCAAGCAGAAAAAAGCTTTCAGCAAGCACAACAGTCTTTGGATCAAGTTGCAGAATTAGTTGATCAGTTGGCCGATAATACCGAGAAAGCTAAAGGGGGAAGCACCCCAGCCCTGCGCTCGACCATTGAACAACAAGTGACTGCCCTCGATCAGACCTTGACTGAGGCCAAGCAATCCCTAGAGTTTCTCAACGGCTCCGCCACCCAGACTTAACCAGCCTTACTCCTCACCCTCGACCTATACGGATTCTAAATTTGGCTTTAATCGCCACCCCTGACCAATGGTTGGGGGTCTTTTTATGGACTGCAGTCAGCTTGACTGACATAAAAAATGGAGTGGCTTTAACATCTGCATTCTGATCATTCTCAAATGGAAAATGGATTGTAATTGTTTTTCATTTCGTGTATGCTACTCTTGCGTTACAATTCAGTTTCTCAGTTAAGGAATTTTCTTATGGCTCGATCCTTTTTTTCTTTAGGTACTACGGCGATCGCCGTTTTAATGGTGGGCAGTATCAGCGCTTGCAACAACACCCCTAACGCCACCACCGAGCCAGGGCCAGCGGAGAGTACCAGTCAAGCCCCCGCCAATTTGACCTTGGTGAGCTATGCGGTCACTAGGGACGCCTTTGAAAAAATCATTCCCAAATTCACAGAAGAGTGGAAAACTAAAACCGGCCAAGATGTCACTTTTGAGCAAAGCTATGGTGGTTCCGGTAGTCAAACCAGGGCAGTGGTGGATGGTTTAGAAGCGGATATCGTTGCCCTGGCCCTAAGTTCCGATGTCCAAAAAATTGAAAGTGCCGGATTGATTCAACCCGGTTGGGAAGAGGAAGCCCCCAATGGCTCGATTGTCACCAACTCAGTCATCGCCTTTGTCACCAGAGCATCGGACAACATCAAAGTGGAAAAATGGTCTGACCTGGCCAAGCCAGAAGTTAAAGTCATTACCGCCAATCCCAAAACCTCCGGGGGAGCCCGCTGGAATTTCCTCGGTATTTGGGGTTCGGTGACCAAAACCGGGGGCACAGAAGAACAAGCCTTTGACTTTGCCGGTAAAATTTTAGCCAATGCGCCCGTATTGCCAAAAGATGCCCGGGAATCCACTGATGTTTTCTATAAACAGGGTCAAGGCAACGTGTTGCTGAATTATGAAAATGAAGTCCTGTTAGCCAAGCAAAAAGGGGAAAATCAGCCCTACATTGTGCCTACGGATTTTAATGTTTCTATCAGTGGCCCCGTGGCCGTTGTTGACACCACAGTGGATAAAAAAGGAACTCGGGAAGTGGCGGATGCTTTTGTGCAATATCTTTTCACTCCAGAAGTACAGCAAATTTTTGCCGAAACCGGCTTTCGTCCCGTCAATGAAGAAGTTTTAGCTAAGTTTGCTAGCCAATATCCCAAAGTTGAAAACTTAGCCACCATTGAAGAGTTTGGCGGCTGGAAAAAAGCCCAAGCAGAATTCTTTGAAGACGGCGGTATTTTTGACCAAGTGATTACCAAAATTGGTAAGCAATAGAAATTTTAATAACTTTTGATTAACGCCTGGTTGACCTATGCAATCTTCAACTTTCTCCCACCTCCATTCCCCCAGTTCCCAACGAACCACCGAAGTAACCCTTTACCTAACTATTCCCGCAAGCTATCGGCAGGAACCCATCGTGACCCAACTGGTTAGCCGCTATAAGCTCCAGGTAAATATCCTGGCGGCCACTTTAGGTACAAATGGTGGTCAGGGTCAATTTAAATTGACTTTAATCGGTCACACGGAAGCTATCAATGATGCCTTAGCTTATCTGGAGGAACTGCAAATCACTATAGTTTTAGACCAAGAGTCCGATGGCTGGTAATATGACCACAAATCTTCGTTTTTCTTCCCTACCCAAACAATTTGCTAAGTTTAATTTGGGACAATATATTTCTGTCCCGTGGGCGGTAACGATCATTTATCTTCTACTGATCCTCTGGTTACCCATTGCGGCCCTGCTGTTTAAATCCGCCTCCTTGGGTTTGCGGGGATTTTGGGAAATCGCTACCACCCCCATTGCTATTTCGACCTACAACGTCACTTTTCTGACCGCCCTGGCGGCGGGGATTATCAACGGTGTGATGGGAACCTTAGTGGCTTGGGTGCTAGTACGCTATCAATTTCCTGGCAAAAAAATTGTTGATGCCATTGTGGATTTACCCTTTGCGCTCCCCACCTCCGTAGCTGGTCTGGTGTTAGCAACTTTGTATAGTCAAACCGGCTGGGTTGGTCGTTTTTTTACCCCCTTTGGCATTCAAATTGCCTTTAGTCGCCTGGGGGTATTTGTGGCGATGGTTTTCATTTCCTTGCCCTTTATTGTCCGGACGCTGCAACCGGTTTTACAGGAGTTGGAAGAGGAGGCAGAAGAAGCCGCTTGGTCTTTGGGAGCGACGGAATTCCAAACCTTTTGGCGGGTGATTTTTCCCCCTTTAATTCCGCCTATTTTAACGGGGGTTGCCTTGGGCTTTTCTAGGGCGGTGGGGGAATATGGCTCAGTGGTGTTAATTGCTTCTAATATTCCCTTTAAAGATCTTATTGCTCCGGTATTAGTGTTTGAGCGGCTGGAACAATATGATTATTCGGGCGCAACGGTAATTGGGGCGGTGCTACTTTTTGTTTCGCTAATCCTACTGCTAATTATTAATCTACTGCAACAATGGGGGCGTCGTTATGCAAACGATTAATCTATCGAAAAGTTTTAAAGTTAGACATTTACTGATTGCCCTAGCCTTATTTTATTTAGTTTTAGTTTTACTTTTGCCGGCGATCGCCGTTTTTTATGAAGCTTTTCATAAGGGGGTGGGGCCATTTATAGAAGCCCTGGGCGATCGTAATTTTCAGTCCGCCCTGCAATTGACCATTGTGATGGCCCTGATTTCTGTCCCTTTAAACACGGTGTTTGGACTTTGTGCCGCCTGGGTTCTAGCCCGCAATCAATTCCCCGGTCGGGCATTATTTTTAAGCGTGTTAGATTTACCTTTCTCCATTTCCCCCGTGGTGGCTGGTCTAATGATCGTTTTGCTCTACGGCAAAAATGGTTGGATTGGTAGTTGGTTTAGCGCCCTCGATGTGCAAATACTGTTCGCCGTTCCCGGTATGGCGATCGCCACCATTTTTGTGACCTTGCCCTTTGTGGCGAGGGAAGTGATTCCTGTACTGGAAGAATTGGGGCCAGAACAGGAGGAAGCGGCCCGCACTTTGGGGGCGAAAGACTGGCAAATTTTTTGGCGAGTCACTCTGCCCAATATCCGCTGGGGCTTACTTTATGGGGTTCTGTTAACCAACGCTAGGGCCATGGGGGAATTTGGCGCAGTGGCGGTGGTCTCCGGCAGTATTTTGGGTAAAACCAGTACATTGCCTATTTTTGTGGAGCAGGAGTACAAAAACTATCAAACAGAAGCGGCCTTTGGGGCAGCGGTGGTGCTAGCGTTATTGGCGGTGGTCACCCTGATATTAAAAGAGATTTTGGAGCGACGCACTGGCCACCATAAATCCGTTTGATCCCTGGAAGCTGTTGGCAAAGTTTTAGTCTACTCCCAAGCTTGGGGGGTCAGGGGGGTTTTTAAAACAGACTCCCAAACCGAACCTATTTTTAGTTTTCCTACCTAACTTTTTTACATTTAACTGAGGACATGGCGATGGGCATTGTGATTAATAATGTTTCTAAACAATTTGGTGATTTTATCGCCCTCAAGGACATTAATTTAGAAGTCCCCGATGGTAAATTAGTCGCCCTGCTAGGGCCTTCAGGTTCCGGTAAATCAACTTTACTAAGGGCGATCGCCGGTTTGGAGCCCCCCGACCAAGGACAAATTATTATTAATGGCCAGGATGCCACCCATGTGGACATTCGCAAACGTAATATTGGCTTTGTTTTTCAGCATTATGCCCTGTTTAAACATTTAACCATTCGGCAAAACATTGCTTTTGGCTTGGAAATTCGTAAGCATCCCCCAGCGAAAACCAAAGAAAGGGTGGAAGAATTACTTGCCCTAATTCAATTGGAAGGTTTAGGTAATCGCTACCCGAGTCAACTCTCTGGGGGTCAACGGCAACGGGTCGCTTTAGCCCGAGCCTTAGCAGTACAGCCCCAGGTTTTATTACTGGATGAACCCTTCGGTGCCCTCGATGCCAAAGTGCGAAAAGAATTGCGGGCTTGGTTGCGGAAACTACACGACGAAGTTCACCTTACCAGTGTATTTGTCACCCACGACCAGGAAGAAGCCATGGAAGTGGCCGATGAAATTGTGGTTATGAGTAACGGCAAAATCGAACAGGTGGGCACGGCGGAAGAAATTTATGAAAATCCCGCTAGTCCCTTTGTGATGGGTTTTATTGGTGAAGTGAATGTTTTGCCCCGCACTGCATCCCTGTTTAACTACCATGCTTTTGAACCCCACCACAGTGATAATGGGCATCAAGACCCTGTGTTTGTTCGGCCCCACGACTTTGAACTATTAACGGAAGCGGACGACGCTAGCGTGGCGGGCATCATCAAAAGGGTTATTCACCTGGGTTCAGAAATACAGGTGGAGGTACTGTTAACGGACAACACCACTGTGCTTGCCTACCTGAATCGGGAGCAACGGCAACAGCTTAACCCCAAAGTTGGACAAAAAGTATTTATTAAGCCCCGGGCCGCTAAGGTTTTTGCTGGAGCTTCTTCCGCTGCTTCCACCCATTTTATTTATGGTACGGGCATTTGATTTTTAACATGGAGTCAAGACATTACCAAACCCGAGGCTGAAAAGTAGCAGGGGTATCCAGTTCAAAAATTTCGTCGCGAATACGGGCGGCGTACAGCCCGGCTTTTAATACCTCTTCTCTGAGGGCATTGGAAAGATCCACCGCGGCGAGAATGCCATAGAGTTTCTTGTCCTGATGTTCGGGGAAAAATTCCCGAAATCGCTGGAGATGGTTGATTAATTGGCCGATGGATTCTGGGCGAGCATGGCTTTTGACTTCTACTACAATGGCGGTTTTCACATCCCCATTGGCATAGGCCATGACATCAAGTTCAATATGTTTGCCCTGTTTACTTGCTCGAACGCTGGGGGTTACAACTTCCATGGCAAATTTTTCATAGAGAATAGTTTCCATGGAAGGCAGGGCCAACCCTTCGGTAAAACTGCCAAACTTTTTGCCCAGACCACCAATTTGTTTGCCCAATTCTTGGATTTGGCGATCGGTCTCCTGAAAACGGCGATCTGTTTCCTGACTTTTTTCCCTCATGAGTCGTTCCGTTTCCTTTTGTGTCTGGACTAACTCTGCGAGGAGTTGCCATACTTCATCTGCTGTTGTTGCCATGATTACTTAAATTTACTTTAATCTTGCTTTATTGTAATGAATGACAGACTGGGAGTAATTGAGCATTATTTCTTGCTGTTGCAAACCTAGATACATTAACCAGTAGTTGCCTTAGGGTGAAGTTTTATTATGGTTTTCGTTGGTTATTAACCGTGAGTAATGAACCCCCGATGGAAACCTTAGAAGCGGATTATGGAACTTTAACGCCCCTGCAAAAACGGCAAAGATTGCAGGAGTTAGGCCTTTTATTTTTCCGTTTAGGACTTTTTTCCTTTGGCGGCCCTGCGGCCCACACCGCGATGATGGAAGAGGAAGTAGTGCGGCGGCGACAATGGCTCAGCCACGGCAAATTTTTGGATCTGATCGGGGTAACTAATCTCATCCCCGGGCCAAATTCCACCGAGTTGGCCATCCACTTGGGCTATGAACGGGGTAAATGGGCCGGTTTGATTATTGCTGGAGTTTCCTTTATTCTGCCGGCCATGGTGGTGGTTTGGTTATTGGCGATCGCCTATGTTCACTACCAATCAGTGCCAGCGGTGGGTAATATGCTCTACGGCATTCAGCCCATGATTATTCCCCTGATCGGGCAAGCGTTATGGAAACTGGGGCAAAAGGCGTTGAAAACTCCCCTTGCTATCGGGGCGGCGGTGTTGGTGATGGTGGGCACAGTCTGGGGTAAGCCGGAAATTTTACTGTTACTGCTGGCCGGTTTAGCCCTGGTATTGATCCAAATGGGGCGGGGACGTTTCCAGTCTTTACCGCTGATTTTTTTGCCCTTGGGTCAACTTAATGCTTCTCCGGTGTTAGCCGTCAGTGGCATCAATGCCTGGTCTGTATTTGGTATTTTCCTTAAAATCGGTTGTCTACTCTATGGCGGCGGTTACGTGTTGTTTGCTTTTTTGCAAGCTGATCTAGTGGATCGTCTGGGATGGCTAACTTCCCAACAACTCCTTGATGCGATCGCCATTGGCCAAATTACCCCAGGACCGTTATTCACCACGGCTACTTTCATTGGTTATTTACTAGCCGGCAACCCTGGGGCGATCGCCGCTACGGTGGGAATTTTTCTACCGTCCTTTTTACTGGTGGCCCTGGTTAATCCCTGGGTTAATGTTCTGCAAAAGTCATTAATTTTCCGGGCCTTTCTCGATGGCATTAATGCCGGAGCTTGGGGTTTAATGGTGGTCACCACCGTTGGTTTGGCCCGTTCTGCTCTAATTGATCCTTTGACTATCTGCTTAGCGCTGCTGGGGGCGATCGCCCTGGGACGATTTTCCATCAGTTCCCATTGGTTAGTGGTCTTTGGCGCCCTCGTGGGCTTAGTTAGGCAAAGCATACCAATCAGTTAATAGATCTATCATTTATAGCCATTAGATCCGGCGAATCAGAGCAAGAACAATGCAAAAATTTAAGGCCCTGACGGCGGGAATATGTAGTTTTATTGCAGGGTTAAGGGCTCCCTTGACTTGCGTTCACTCGGAAATAATGATAGGTAGGAGAACTAAAATGGCTTGCCCAAGCCCCTTAACTATAAACTGCCGTTGGGAGAACCTTTTAAATGCGAGACGCGGTTACCACTTTAATAAAAAACTATGATTTGACCGGTCGCTATCTAGACCGGAACGCCATGGACGAGCTCAAAGCTTATTTTGAGTCCGGTTCGGCTAGGATTGCCGCCGCCGCCATGATTAACGCCAATTCGGCCACCATCGTCAAACGGGCCGCCGCCCAACTGTTTGAAGAAATCCCCGAACTCATCCGCCCCAGTGGTAATGCCTACACCACCCGTCGTTTTTCCGCTTGCCTGCGGGATATGGACTACTACCTCCGCTATGCCAGCTATGCCCTAATTGCCGGGGATAATAACGTGCTCGATGAGCGGGTTTTGCAAGGCCTGCGGGAAACCTACAATTCCCTTGGGGTACCCATTGGACCTACGGTGCGGGGCATTCAGATTATGAAGGAAATGATCGAAGCCATGGCGGAGGACTCCAACTTAAGAACTGCGGACTTCATTGCTTCTCCCTTTGATCACATGACCAGGGAACTGAGCGAAGTTTCCGTCTAGCAAGTTTTCTGGCCGTGGGAATATCCCCTAATGGCAATTGCTTGGCCAAAATAAACACCTCGACACCAGGCTAAATCGAGATCAACAGTAGGAAGTGAATTTTCCCTACTGTATTTTTTTGGAATTTCGTCAATCCGATGCCTCGGCTTGGTAGTCCACTGGGGTGGCGGAGAGGGTAAGCAACTGACGGAGTTTGTCGGTATCCAGACGGGTAAGCCAATTTTCCCCCGCATCCACGGTTTGTTCTGCTAATTGTTGTTTGTCGGCCATCATGGCGTTGATTTTTTCTTCCAGAGTGCCTGTGCAAACAAATTTGTGCACCTGGACGTTGCGGGTTTGGCCAATGCGAAAAGCTCGATCCGTAGCCTGGTTTTCCACCGCCGGATTCCACCACCGGTCCACATGGAACACATGGTTAGCCCTGGTGAGATTCAACCCTGTGCCCCCGGCCTTGAGGGAAAGAATAAATAAATGGGGACTGTGGGGGTCCTGCTGGAACCGTTCCACCAAAGCTTGCCGTTGAGCTGCTGGAGTGCCCCCGTGGAGATAGAGCACCTCTTGGTTAAAGTATTTTTCCAGATAGGGTTTGAGCAGATGGCCCCAACTGGCAAATTGGGTAAAAATTAGTGCTCGATCGCCTTCGCTGATGATTTCTTCGAGCATTTCTGCTAAACGGATCAGTTTGCCGGAGTGGTGCCCGTGGGTAATTTTCGTTTTTTTGAGCAATAGATCGGGATGGTTACAAACCTGTTTGAGCTTAGTCAATAGGGTGAGAACTAAACCGTGCCGTTGAATGCCTTCACTGTCGGCGATCGCCGTGAGGGATTCCTCCACCAACTGTTGGTATAAACCAGCTTGCTCCTGGGAAAGGTCGCAGAATACAGTCATTTCCTGCTTTTCTGGCAGGTCTTGGATAATGGTTTGGTCTGTTTTTAAGCGTCGCAAAATAAACGGCCGCACCAAATTACGCAAAATCAGCAACGACTGGCGATCGCCAAATTTTTCGATGGGATTGGCAAAGCGTCGTTGGAAAAAACTCTGATTGCCCAGGAAGCCGGGATTTAAAAATTCCAAAATAGACCACAGTTCCGTCAATCGATTTTCCACCGGAGTCCCCGTGAGGGCAATGCGAAAACCCGCTGGCAATTGCCGGGCCGCCTGGGACTGTTTGGCCTGGGGATTTTTGATATTTTGGGCTTCGTCCAGCACTATCCCCTGCCAGTCCACCAATTTCAGACTGCTAAAATCCCTCTGCAACAGAGCGTAACTGGTAAGGACAATCTGTTGATCTTTGACCTGTTTCACCAACGGTTGCCCCTTTTTACGGCGATCGCCATGGTGCAGAACGGTTTGTAGTTGGGGGGCAAATTTGTTAATTTCGTGGCACCAATTACTTAGTACGGAAGTAGGGCAAACAATCAGCACCGGCTTAACCAACATATCTTCGGCAGCTAAATGGAGCAGAAAAGCCAGCAATTGGGGGGTTTTCCCCAGCCCCATATCGTCCGCTAAACAAGCCCCCAGCCCCCATCGTTCCAGAAAAGCTAACCAGCCTACCCCCCTAGCTTGGTAGGGCCGTAAAGTACCCTGAAAACCCGGTGGGGTGGCAATGGCCTTCACTCCTTCGGGATTGCGGAGGGTATCGATTAATTCCTGTAATATCCCCCGGGCGGCAAACTGAGTCACCGGCAGTTTAGAGACGGTTTGTAAATCGCCAATGCTGAGGCGCAGAGCATCTTCCACCGTTAGGGGCGAAGCAGACTGTTGTTGCTGTAGAATCGCTTTGGCCGCCCGCACGTCCGCCGGTTGCAGGGTAATCCATTCCCCATCCAGCACCACCAGGGGAGATTTTTGGGCCAGCAACGCCTCAAAGTCTTTGGCAGTCAATAACCGGGCATTGTCCCCGCTACCCATCACCAATTGCAGGTCATAGTTAATTAAACTTTGCAGAGTTAGCCGCTGGCCCCTTTGCCGTTGCACTTCCCCCACTACTTTTACCCCCAATCGTTTGGCGGTGCCGCCCCGTTCTAACCCCGGTGGTAGAATTACCCCCAGACCCCGATCTCGCAACTGATGGGCAATGGCCAGGATAAATTCATAGGCTTGGATGGCATCTAGCCCACAACCCGTGGGACAGCGTTCCGTCAAACTTTTAGCAATGGGTTCGTAAATTTGGGCCGCCACCCCCAACCCCCGCAATAAACTTTCCGCACCCTGGTCAACCCTCCTTCCCTGCCACACCAGGCGATCGCCGGCCATGGCCCAGAGGGAAGCCGCCGGTAGCCAAAATTCCCCATCATCCAGGGCTTGTAAGCCATAATCGAGTCGCCAAGTTCCCTCCGCATCATCCACCGGAGGCTGTAACCGCAGAGCACCCCGCCATTGCCTTTGGGCTAGGGCTTGGTTATTTTTACGACCTAAATAATTCTGGACTGGCAGATACCAATGGTCTAAGGATGTGGCTAATCGTTGTAAGGCTTTACCATAACCGAGGGAGGTTTGCCCCCCATGGGTTAATCCCCGGAGCCAATCATTCAACCAGGCTTCTTTAACATTGGCTAGGCTGGGACTGACGGTACCAATTTGGGCTTGCAATAATTGTTGTAGTAAATCCACCACCAACATTTGGGTCTCCTGGGGGCCCGCCAGGTTGGCCAAGGCACAGGCCGGAACCCTCTGACTAAATTGGGCTAAATGGGTTTGGTCTTGAATGCTATCGAGGATGGGAATCCATTGGGCATAGTAATTACCGTCCTCCCCCCTTTGCTCCAGCCCCGGCACAAATTTACCCCGTAGGACCAAATCTAAGCACCAGCGCTGCAGTTGACCATAAAAGTAGAATTCCGATCCTAAGTTAGCTAAGGCTTGACCCCCCAGGGGAAGAGATTGCAGTAACGTTAACGTCTGGCTTGGGGTCAGATTCACCCCAGTTACTTGCCACGATCGCCAGTGGAGATATTTCGCATCCATGGCCACGGGGTCTTGCCCTGTAACAAAGGGCAGGGAAGTTTTTTGCTGACGATGGCTTGGTAAATGCAGTGTTAAAGTTTGCTCCGTTACCTTGTCCTCTGGGGGAAAAGCAAGGGGCACATTCGACCAAGTTTGAACCAATGCCGGTGGGTCTAACGCAAAGGGATGGCGATCGCCGACGGTTTCCGGTAGAGGAGTACCCCAGGTATCGGCCCAAAGAAAAAGTTTGCCGCTGTTTTCCCCGTGGGAAGGTTGCCAATTACCGTGGATAGTCGCCATAGGATCTAGTTTCTGGTCTGTCCCATTCTAGGGCGATTAGTTATTCTTGATTAAGGATAGGTCCCTGTCCCTGCTAACCTCAGCCACCACCGCCCATCATTGCCATGAGTCAAAGTACCAAAACTCCCTTGCGGGCCACCCTACAAAATCAGTTCTCGATTATTGTCAGTTTTCTAGCCATTTTTTGGCTATTGGAAATTTTGGATGCATTTGTTTTTCAGGGCAGTTTGGACCAATTCGGCATTTATCCCCGCTCCCTAGAAGGTCTGAGGGGAATCTTGTTTGCCCCCTTTCTCCATGCCGACTTCGGCCATTTAATCGCCAACAGCGTTCCCTTTGTTGTTCTAGCTTGGTTGGTGATGCTCCAGGAAGTAAGCGATTTTTGGATTGTAACCATTATTACCATGGCGGTGGGAGGCCTAGGGGTTTGGCTCATTGCGCCCCCTAACACTGTCACCGTTGGGGCCAGCATTTTGATTTTTGGTTACCTGGGATTTTTATTATTGCGGGGTTGGTTCCAAAAAAATCTCGCTTCCATTGTTCTTTCCATCGTTGTCTTAGTTCTCTACGGCAGTGCTCTCTGGGGCTTACTTCCCGGTCGGCCGGGGGTTTCTTGGCAGGGCCATTTATTCGGCTTCATTGGTGGGGCGATCGCCGCCTGGTTAATTGCCAGGGAAAAACACTACTACGGCAAAAATTAAAGCGGGAAAAATTGCCCTGATCAGCAATGGTGTTGTCTCCCCACAGATTCTTCCGATGACGACTTTTGTTTGAGAATCAATAGGGTGACATCATCCTCCGCCGGTTGATCTCCCAAAAAATGTTTCAAATCGGCGATCGCCTGGTGACGAATTTCCTCCGGGGTCTGGTGTCGGTATAGGGAAAGCACTGTTTGGAGCCGTTCTATGCCATAAAATTCCCTCTGACCATTCATTGCTTCGGTGATGCCATCGGTGTAGAGCACAGCCAAATCACCGCTATTTAAACTAATTTCCCGCTCCGTCACAAAGGCACTAATATCTTGTTCCAAACCCAGGGGGAAACCCAATTCAAAAGTATCAATCTGTTCCGTTTCCCCAGTGCTGCGGATAATCAACACCTCCTCATGTTGCCCACTCAAACGGATTAGCCCCGCTTCATATTGCAACAAGCTTAAGGTCATATTTTTAGAAGACCCCATGCGCCTGGTGTTTTCGTAGATGGTACGGTTCATGGCACTCAACAATTTGACCGGATCTGTTACCCCATGTTCTAACAAAGTCCGCAGGGCGGTTTGGGCCATAATCATCACCAAACTACTTTCTAGGTCATGGCCGGTGACATCCCCAATGCTGATGCGAACTTGACCGTTGGTTTGCAATACGTCGTAATAATCTCCTCCCACCTCAGTGGCGGGCTCCATGAAACCAGCAATTTCTAGCCCTGCCACCGCCGCTAATTCCTGTTCCGAAGGCATTAGCATCTGTTGCAATTGTCGGGTAATGTCGATTTCCGCTTCCAACCGTAAATTTTCGTCCTGTAATTTCTCCGTCAGGCAACAGAGGGCATCGGCCACCGTGTTAAAAGCATGGACCACCTCTGCCATTTCGTCCTGGGTTTGCAATTCCACCGCTTTCGTTTCCCTCCCCGCCACCATTTTTTCCGCCGCACTACTCAAACTGGCAATGGTGGCCATAACGCTGGCATAAAAGCCCCAAAAGAGATAAACGGCGATCGCCAAGGTGGCTAAAACGAAGGTGCTGAGGAGCCATTGCCGTTGCTGGAACCGCTGAATCCTTTGGGACAATAACTGGTCTAATTCGGGACTAAGCACCCGCCAAAACTGCAAACTGTTCAGTAAACTCCATTGGCTCCGCTGACTTAACCCTGGATCATCGAGCTTGATTTGCCCCGTAATTACCCTGGTTAAACTTTGATCCAACGCTTCCAGAGCGGTGGCCAAACCGTTCAGGCCACTATCTACCCTGGGTTGTAATTGTTCATTGGCATTGTGGCTAAAGGCCACCCCAAGGTTGTTTACCAAACTGGTTCTCAACTGGTCTAACTGGGCTTTAATCACCAATAATTGGGATTCCTCCCCAGGGGAAAGTCCCGAACCCCTATGGGTGGCGATAATATCGCCCAAATGAGCTAAATCGGTCTGAATCTGGGGCAATTTCAGCAATAGGGCTTCCATCAGGTAATAACTATCCAAATCCGGATCGAGGATCAGGTTAGATTGGTTGCCTACCTTGGCCCGCAGAACGGCGATCGCCTGGAGGATGTGCTCCAGTGTTTCTTGTTTTCTGATCTCCCCAACGGTTGCTAAAGCTTGCTCTAGGTCACCGTAGTCTGTTGCTGTGGCTAACTGTTCTCCCCAGCGGGCTTGGGCCTGGTCTAATTGATCCATAGGAGTTTGCCAATGGGCGGACCCCAGGGAAGTGAGGGGTTGCATCAACACCGTTTGCTGTAGTTGTTGGAGAGGATTCAGGTAGGCCAAACCCTGACGTTCCAGTTGGGCAAACTGAATTTGACCCTGGATTTCCGACAGCAAAAGAAAAATAGCCAAACCCAAGGGAAGCAAAAAGCAAACACTAATCAGGGCAAATTTTTGGGGATAGTGCAAACGATTGATCAAGCCCACCGCTGGTTTGAGCACCCTTTGCCCCAGAGTTACCGGCTCCATAACTTTTTCCTAATCACTGCAACAAAACCATTTTTAAGACGACCCAGGGCCGCCATTGGCAACCACAGGGTTTTTCCGACCCCAACGCTAACACAATCCTGGGGCCATACCCGTTAAGGAAAATCAATGCCCAACCCTGGCTTTTGTCATTGCTATGATCAAAAAGCAAAGTCAAACATTCACTTTTCCTTCTTTTTCCCTAGTCCATGCCCCTACCTCGTTTACTGACTATAGTTCTGGCTGTCAGCTTCATTTTGGGGATGGTGATTTGGCTCATTGATGCTATTCTGCGGCTTTACTCCCAGGTGGCTTGGACTTCCCCTTTTTTGGCAAATATTGTCATTTTGCTAATTATCGGGGTACTCACCCTGTTGATTGCCACTTTTTTCTACTATTTCAACCTGGCTAACCAGCCCAAGGATAGTGCAGGTAAAAAACGGCGGCGCATTAAATTACCGGAGCAAAAAACGGAAACGGCGGCGGCCAATTTGCAGGCAGTGCGGCGGCAGATGCAACAGATTCAAGACCAGGTAGCCCAAAGGGCCCTTCTGGAAAAAACTCGCTTAATTGAAGCCCAATTAAAACGGGGCAATTTAAATTTAGTTGTCTTTGGCACTGGAGCGGCGGGAAAAACCTCTTTGGTCAATGCTTTATTAGGCCAAATCCAAGGGGAAGTGGCCCCGACCATGGGTACTACTACTGCGGGGGAAAAATATTACCTTTACCTGGATGGGGTAAGCCGGGATTTGGAAATTACGGACACACCGGGCATTTTGGAGGCGGGGGTACGGGGGACAGAACGGGAAACGGCGGCTCGACAATTGGCCACGGAGGCGGATCTACTTTTGTTTGTGGTGGATAATGACCTACGCCAGTCGGAATATGAACCCCTCAGGGCGTTGGCTAAAATTGGCAAACGTTCCCTATTAATTCTCAACAAGGCTGATCTGTACCCCCCGGAGGAGGTGGAAATACTTTTGCAGACCCTCCGGCAACGGGTCAAAGGCTTTATTCCCCCGGAAGATGTGGTGGCGATCGCCGCTCGACCCCAGGATGTGGCCATTCAACCGGGGTTAATGATGAGGCCCGATCCGGAAATTGAGCCTTTGGTGAAACGTTTGGTGGCTGTGCTCCGCAGTGATGGGGATGACCTGATGGCGGATAACATTCTGTTGCAGTCCCAACGGCTGGGGGATGAAGCTCGGCAAATTATTGAACAACAACGGCAACGGGAAGCGATGAAAATTATTGACCGTTACCAGTGGATTGGGGCCGGGGCCATTGCGGTTACACCTCTGCCGGTGATTGATCTTTTAGCGACTACGGCCATCAATGCCCAAATGGTGGTGGAGATCGGTCGGGTCTATGGCTGTGAAATCGACGGCGATCGGGGTAAGGAGTTGGCCATTTCCCTGGGTAAAACCTTTGTGGGTTTAGGCATTGTCAAAGGAGCGGTGGAGTTGATGGCCCAAGCAATGCAGTTGCAACTCACCACCTACATCATCGGCAAAGCGATCCAGGGCATAACCGCAGGCTATCTAACCCGCATTGCTGGTAAAAGTTTTATTCAATATTTTCGCCAGGACCAGGACTGGGGCGATGGTGGTGTGGCGGAAGTGGTGCAACAGCAATTTCAACTCAGTCGCAAAGATGAATTTATCCAAGCCTTTGTTCAGCAGGCGATCGCCAAGGTGGTGGAACCCCTGGAGGATTTTTGGGTTAAAGAGACCGTTGACAGTCCCCCAGAACAGCTAGAACCGTTGCCAGAATTAGAGAATTTAATTGCTTTGGAAGAAGAATTAATCGAAGCCACCCCACCGGAGCCGGAAGTTTACCGTACCCGTTACGCCGATTGGGATAGTCCCCCACCCCAACGCCAGGATGATTGGTGAATGAATCTTTCACCCGGATTTGATTAGAAATTCAGTGGAGAAACAAAAAAGACGACCCCCCCAAAAGGCGATCGCCAAATAATTCAGCTCGTTAGGGTAATCAACTCGAACCAGTCAGTTACCCACGGAAATGATTAAGCATCGGTGTCAACCCGACCGTAGAAAATACCCCGGACTTTAACATCGAGGGGTTCCTTCGCACCCAAATCGGTGTCGGAAGGTTGCTCACTTTCAAAAATACCGGCAATTTCCCCAGTGGAACCATCAACCTGGGTCACCTGCAAGGAAAGGGTTCCTTTACCCAAGGGGGTTTCCTTCTTATTAGTACGGAAATTGTCCGCCGCCGAAGGCAGAGCTACCGCATTGTCATAGCCGGTATACAGACCCCGGGCTTTGGGATCCAAGAAACCAGCACCCCGGTAGGAAGGTACGTTGAAGTCGCCAACAAAATCCGTGGAACTGTTGATGGAAGTGAAACCAGGCTCCGTTGTGCCAGTGAAATTTTTCACCGTGAAAAAGAAGGGTACTTCTTCACCACCGGGTAACAACACCGTGATTGGTTGGAAATCAATGCCATCTTTCTCTTTAAAAGTCAGCGTGCCATCAGCAGCCACGGCAATGGTGCCCCGGATTTGTTCTAGGCTAGTGGTTTGACGGGTCAGAACCTTACCTTTAACGTATTCAGGCTTTTGGCGTTTATTAACGGGTTCTTCCTTAACAAAATACTCCTGGGGTTCCATGCAGAAGTCGGAAACGAAATATTTACTATTCGGTTCCACCTCAATGGTGCCTCTGGTGAAGGAAGAAATTTCAGGGCAAACGTTAGCTAGGCCCGTATTTAGAATGTCATCGTAGGTAAGCTGGCTCTTATCAACCGCAAAGGCACTGCCGCTATAGAAAAACGTTAGTAGACCAAAGCAGACTGAAAGCAAAGCCATAATAGACGGACGAAACCTCATGGTTTAACCTCGCTTAAGTCAATCTCAAATTTTTTGTCTTTTTCAGGCCTTGTCCGGCTCCAGACTTACACGCATGCAACCCTAGGGATTATGGACAAAATAGGCTTATTTTAACGAGATCCACTCTACCAAACTTTCGTTACCTTACCAGCCCAGGTCTGGGGGTGAACAATTTCAGAACAGGGCCTTGGCCACAAACCACTATCATTTGGGTTGGCGTTTGTTTGTGAACAGCCCATTTGCCTAACTGAGCTTTACTGGAATCAATGGAATCGATCAACCAAAAATTATCTCTAACTCCTGAGTTGGAAGCCCTCATTGCCACCACCGAAGCCCTGGCGGAAAATTATCAGGATGACCACGACCGTTTGCTACAACTCCTAAGGGTTCTGGAATCTCTCCACCGTCGCATTCGCATTGACTATTTTGAACCGGCTTTGCCCAACACTCGTCGGGGTCTGTATGGCTTATTACGGGATATAGAAGAAAGTGGCGGTTGGCCCTATATTGAGCGGGGCAAACTGACCCATTTCATCAAAAATTTGCAGGAAAGCCTGGAACAGGAGGTGGAGTCCCTGGGGGAATTGGAGGAGTTGGATTAGCCAAAGCCGTCCCCACAAAGAAACTAGGCTACGGGATTAGTAGGACAAAAAACTTCAATAACCTTGGAACTGGGGTGCTAGGATTCGAACCTAGGAATGGCGGGACCAAAACCCGCTGCCTTACCGCTTGGCTACACCCCATTGATTAACCTTTGCTATTCTACCAGCACTGTTCCGAGTTCTGTCAAGCTCCCCTGAAAAATTTGCCTTTGGGCTGCAAACCATGGTTTTGACTAGGGGAACTAACCCGTTTCCATTTCACCCAAAGTACCAACGAGGTTAAACTGGGCGAGAAACAATCATTGCCAACGGCTCTATGGAATGGTTCGCCATTGCTCTGTCCACTTTTCTCACCTTCCTTGCTCCCATCAACTTCATCGGCGATCAAGTCATAGCCAACCAGATTCGCCAGCGGGTTCATCGGGTGGAAGACCTATCCGTGCGGGTGGATAATGCCCCCAACTACCAACTGATCCAGGGCAAAATCCAGCGGGTTCGCCTTGCCAGTCGGGGTCTGGAAATATTGCCCAGCCTACGGATTGAACAACTGCAATTGGAAACCGATCCCATTGACGTGGATTTGCAAGCTCTGCGGGAAAATCGCAACCTCCCGGGGTTGAGACAAGCCCTACGGCAACCATTCCAGGGAGCGGCGGAACTGGTGCTCACCGAAGCAGATGTCAATAAAGCTCTGCAAAATCCCACTGTTAAAGAACGGTTACAAAAACAAATTGACCAAAGGGTGCCGGCAGATGTACCTCGATTTCAACTGCTCAATGCCCAGGTGGATTTCCTCGAAGGCGATCGCCTAGGTATTAACTTAGAATTGGGGCAACAACTAGAACCCAATGCTGAGCTAGAAAAATTAGCCATTGCCATCGAAACTGGTATTTCCATCCAAAACGGCGATCGATTAATCCTGGTGGACCCCAGTGCTATTCTCAATGGCCGCCGTATCAACACTAATGTTCTCAGTAGCATCATCGGCAGTTTTAGCGATAACCTCAGCCTAAAAAGATTAGAAAACCGGGGCATCACCGCCAGAATTTTACGGTATGACATCAGCCCGGACGAATTTAGCTTTAGCGCCTTTGGTAGCATTGCACCGGAAAAATAACAAAAAAATGCCCCCAATACGATGGATTAGGAGCAAAACCTTTTTGCAGGTCAAAGTGCTAATGGAGTCTTAAACGTGGTTAAACGTTCGACTTAATTTCACCTAGACGACCGGGGTAGCAAAATCACTAACCGACAACTTACCGCTGAAGTTGGTCAGCTCAATAAAGGCATCGGTGTTGGCATTGAAGCCAAACGAACCATTATTGATGGCAACAAAGGTTCGCGCTCCTAAGCCACTACCTACGGTAATTTGAGCAGCATCATAGGCTCCCAGGGTTGCCAAGCCAAGCACTGTTGCTCCTAGTCCAAAGATGCTGTTGACGTTCAGATGGCGAACAGCAGGAGAAAAGAAACCGTTATTGGTTGGTGCGGATTGAACTAAGAACTTATCTTCACCAATTTTAAAATCGGTGATCACATCAACTTTGGACAGATTAACGTTGAACCAGGAAATGCCGATCCGTGAGTCGGTCAAAGTGGTGTAGTCAAACAGATCATTACCGGAACCACCAGTTAGAATATCCTTCTCTGCGCCACCGGAGATTAAATCATCTCCACAACCGCCATCTAGAGTGTCATTGCCATCACCACCGTATAGGGTGTCATTGCCAGCCTCACCGAACACACTGTCGTTCCCTAGATCACCGTATAGGAGATCATCGCCCTCTCCGCCATAGACAGTATCATTGTCCTTGCCTCCCCTGACGGTATCATTACCTATATCACCGTATAGGAGGTCATCGCCCATATTGCCGTTTATGTTGTCATCACCCTCACCACCGTATATGCTGTCGTTTCCGCTACCACCGAACAAATTGTTGGCTTGGTCATCACCGGTAATGGTGTCGTCGCCACTAGTACCAGTAACATCATCAAAGTTAACCACCTTGACTAAAGTCTGAAGGTTAGATGCACCAGAAATTAAGATACTATCCGCACTTAAATCTACGTTGATGGTAATACCTGGATCAGCACCGGAAAAGTCGATGGTGTTATTGCTCGCACTAGCATCGGCAATCACCTCTTCAATGTTGAGGAGAGTGTCTGTTCCAGATGGCTTCACAACGGTTAGGGTCAGATCGCCAGTTCCGTTTAATGTGATCGCTCCCGCCACACTGCTGTAGTCGGCAGTGTCATAGTCGCCGCCCCCATCAATGGTATCATCGCCAGTACTAGCGATGAAGACATCATCTCCGGCCAAGCCAAATAGTTTGTTATTTCCCGAGTTACCGGTGATGACGTTGTCTAGGGCATTACCCTCACCGTCAATGTTATCCGTGCCCGTTAGAGTTAGATTTTCGATAAATTGAGGAGTTAACGGAAGCAAGGTCAGTGCAAGATAGGGTAAATACTCCAAACCTAGGCCGATTACGGGCAAAGCAGCAGCAGCATTGTTTGCAACTCCGCTGATACCGGGCAAAGAAAAAGTCGGACCGTTTAATGAATAGGTCACTGAAGACTTGACTAAATCTGTACCATCTGTGTTTAGCCACTCTCCAACTAAATCACCAACATTGTCTACGATGTAAACATCGTCACCGAAGCCGCCGAACATGGTGTCAGCGCCGGTACCACCGTCTAAAAGATCATCCCCCGTTAATCCTACCAGGATGTCATTTCCTGCGTCACCAAAGATTTGATCGTCCCCTAGGGTGCCAATTAAAGCCGGACGAAAGTTTTTGGTCTGCAAAACTAAGCCTAAAAAACCCCCGAAGGATGCACCGGTGTTGTTGTCGTTTTGGGGAGTACCGTTAACGATAGCCATAGTATTTAACCTCTAGTTATGAAACAAACTGTAGAGCGGAAAGCGGAAAAATGTAGTGCCCGAACACCGAGCATTTTTAATATAGGATTGCGGCGGGTGACTGAGCTTAAGTTGGGACGAAAGCCTCAAGTCAAGGGAGATTGAGTGTTTTCTAGATAGACCAGCGGAGTTTGATATCCACTGTAGGTGTTCATACTGAAATCTTACACTAGGCTAATTGATTTAAGTGCAAATAAATGCTTAGATTTGTATTTTTTTGATTAACTTTTGTGACTTTTATTGGAGTTTTATAAGGTCAGGGTTTATATGTTTGTAACCGTACCAAAGAAGGCGTAGGACGGAGTAGATTTTTGTCAGATAGCTGGCCCAATATTTGACTCCAACATCGGTTACGCCCCCATGGCCTCGATTTTTCTGCTAGAAATACCTAGGGGCCTGTTGAAAAAATCCCTTTAAAATCGAACCCTTTAGGAGAACACCAATTATATGTTTACTAACGTCAAGTCCACCATCCGCCGTGTTGATCCCGAAGCGTTGAATGGGCGCAAACTGCTCAGGGTGGTCTATGTGGTCTTGGAATCCCAGTATCAGAGCGCTTTGTCGGCGGCCGTTAGAAACATTAACCGTACCAACTCCAGCCTGGCCATCCAGTTAACGGGCTATTTGATCGAGGAGTTGCGGGACCCGGAAAATTATGCCAACTTTAAGCACGATGTCAGCGAAGCCAACCTCTTCATTGCTTCTCTGATTTTTATTGAAGATTTGGCCGATAAAGTGGTGGAAGCGGTGACCCCCTACCGGGACCAGTTGGATGCGGCGATCGTTTTCCCCTCCATGCCCCAGGTGATGCGCCTGAACAAAATGGGTTCTTTCTCCATGGCCCAGTTGGGTCAATCCAAAAGTGCGATCGCCCAGTTCATGAAGAAGCGCAAGGAAAACAGCAGTGGTGCTGGCTTCCAGGATGCCATGTTAAAGCTGTTGCGGACTTTGCCCACGGTGCTGAAATATTTGCCGGTGGAAAAGGCCCAGGATGCCCGTAACTTCATGCTTAGCTTCCAGTATTGGCTGGGGGGCTCCCAGGAGAACTTGGAAAATTTCCTGTTAATGCTGACGGATAAATATGTCTATCCCGATTTGGGCTTGGACAAACTGGTGAACTACCAAGAGCCGGTAGTGTACCCCGACATGGGCATTTGGCATCCCCTGTCCATGCAGATGTTTGAAAATGTTACAGACTATTTAAATTGGTACAATCAACGGTCAGATATTAATGACGACTTAAAAGACCCCTTGGCCCCCTGCATTGGGCTAATTATGCAACGCACCCACTTGGTCACGGGGGATGATGCCCATTACGTCGGCATGGTGCAGGAACTAGAAGCCATGGGGGCCCGGGTCATTTGTGTGTTCTCCGGCGGGCTAGATTTTTCTAAACCTGTCAATGAATATTTCTGGGATAAATCCGTTAACGGGGTCGAGCCTTTACCCATTGTGGATGCGGTGGTTTCCCTGACTGGTTTTGCCCTAGTTGGTGGCCCGGCTCGTCAAGATCATCCTAAGGCGATCGAATCTCTGAAAAAACTCAACCGCCCTTATATGTGCGCTCTGCCCCTGGTGTTCCAAACCACAGAGGAGTGGGAGGCCAGTGACCTCGGTTTACACCCCATCCAGGTAGCTCTGCAAATTGCCATTCCTGAATTAGACGGAGCCATTGAACCGATTATTCTTTCCGGTCGGGATGGTTCCACCGGTCGGGCCATTGCTCTCCAAGACCGTCTAGAGGCGATCGCCCAGCGGGCTATGAAGTGGGCCAACTTACGCAAAAAGCCCAAATTAGATAAAAAAGTTGCCATCACCGTTTTCAGTTTTCCCCCCGATAAGGGCAATGTGGGGACAGCGGCCTATCTGGACGTGTTTGGCTCCATCTATGAGGTAATGAAGGGCCTCCAGGGCAACGGCTACGATGTGCAGGATTTACCCGGTTCCGCCAAGGAGTTGATGGAAGCGGTGATCCACGACGCCCAGGCCCAATACAACAGCCCGGAATTGAACATTGCCTACCGCATGTCGGTGGAACAATACGAACGGCTCACCCCCTATTCTGTGCGGCTAGAGGAAAACTGGGGCAAACCACCGGGACATTTAAACAGTGATGGTCAAAACCTACTGGTCTACGGGAAAGAATTCGGCAACGTATTCATCGGGGTACAGCCCACCTTTGGCTACGAAGGGGACCCCATGCGCTTGCTATTCTCCCGTTCCGCCAGCCCCCACCACGGTTTCGCCGCCTACTATACCTATTTGAACCATATTTGGAAAGCTGATGCGGTGCTCCATTTCGGCACCCACGGTTCCTTGGAGTTTATGCCCGGTAAACAGATGGGCATGTCCGGGGAATGCTATCCCGATAACTTAATTGGAACTATTCCTAACCTATACTATTACGCCGCCAACAACCCTTCTGAAGCAACGATCGCCAAACGGCGGGGTTATGCTTCTACCATTTCTTACCTAACGCCGCCGGCAGAAAATGCCGGTCTATACAAAGGGCTACAGGAATTAAACGAATTAATTGGTTCCTACCAAACCCTTAAGGATTCCGGCCGGGGTATTCAGATCGTCAACACGATCATGGATCAAGCCCGCATCTGCAACTTGGATCAAGATGTCAACTTACCCGACATCAACGCTGAAGAGATGACTGCTGAACAGCGGGATACCATTGTCGGTTCCGTTTACCGCAAACTGATGGAAATTGAGTCCAGGCTCCTGCCCTGTGGTCTCCACGTTATCGGCCAACCCCCCACCGCCGAAGAGGCGATCGCCACGTTGGTCAATATCGCCAGTTTGGATCGGGAAGAAGAAGGCATTTGGGCCTTACCTACCCTGATCGCCGAAAGCATTGGGCGCAACATGGAGGAAATTTATCGCAACAGTGACAAAGGTATTTTGACCGATGTGGAATTGTTGCAGGACATCACCCTCGCTACCAGGGCCGCGGTGGCCGCCTTAGTGCAGGAGCAAATTAACGCTGACGGTCGGGTTTCCTTCGTTTCGAAACTGAACTTCTTCAAAATTGGCAAAAAAGCCCCCTGGGTTAAATCCCTCTGTGATTCCGGCTATTCCAATGTCAATGAGGACAAACTCAAACCCCTGTTTGAATACCTAGAATTTTGCCTAGAGCAGGTTTGTGCCGATAACGAATTTGGTGGTTTACTGCAAGCCTTGGAAGGGGAATACGTCCTCCCCGGCCCCGGTGGCGATCCCATCCGTAATCCCAATGTTTTACCCACAGGGAAAAATATCCATGCCTTGGATCCCCAGTCAATCCCCACCCTGGCCGCTGTGCAATCGGCAAAGGTGGTAGTGGATCGCCTTTTAGAACGACAACGGGCAGAAAACGGTGGTAATTATCCCGAAACCATTGCTTCTGTGCTCTGGGGAACGGATAACATCAAAACCTATGGGGAATCCCTGGCCCAAATTATGTGGATGCTTGGGGCTAAACCAGTGCCCGATGCCCTGGGTCGGGTTAACAAGATTGAACTAGTTTCCCTAGAAGAATTGGGTCGTCCTCGCATTGACGTGGTGGTAAACTGCTCCGGTGTATTCCGGGATCTGTTTATTAATCAAATGAATCTGTTGGACCAAGCGGTGAAACTGGCTGCCGAGGCCGATGAACCTTTGGAAATGAACTTTGTCCGCAAACATGCCCTGGAACAGGCAGAGGAAATGGGCATTGGGGTGCGGGAAGCGGCCACCCGGATTTTCTCCAACGCCTCCGGTTCCTATTCCTCCAACGTCAACCTAGCTGTAGAAAACAGCAGTTGGGAAGACGAATCCGAATTGCAGGAAATGTACCTCAAACGCAAGTCCTTCGCCTTCAACTCCGACAACCCCGGCATGATGGATCAAAATCGGGATATGTTCGAGCGGGCTTTGAAAACCGCCGATGCTACTTTCCAAAACCTAGATTCCTCGGAAATTAGCTTGACCGACGTTTCCCACTACTTTGATTCCGATCCCACCAAGTTAATTGCCACCCTGCGGGATGACGGTAAAGCCCCCGCCGCTTACATTGCCGACACCACCACCGCCAACGCCCAGGTACGAACCCTGTCGGAAACGGTGCGTCTTGATGCTCGCACTAAATTGCTGAACCCTAAATGGTACGAAGGAATGCTTTCCCACGGCTATGAAGGGGTGCGGGAATTGTCCAAACGGTTAGTCAATACCATGGGCTGGAGTGCCACCGCCGGGGCCGTCGATAACTGGGTTTATGAAGATGCCAACAGCACTTTCATCAAAGACGAAGAAATGTGTAAACGGCTGATGGACTTAAACCCCAACTCCTTCCGCCGCATGGTCAGCACTTTATTAGAAGTCAATGGTCGCGGCTATTGGGAAACCTCCGATGAAAACCTGGAACGGTTACAGGAGCTTTACCAGGAAGTGGAAGACCGTATTGAGGGTGTTGTAGAATAAGCCTAGACAAGACTTGGGGACTAGTCTAATAATTAGTCTCCTTGTCTAAATAATGCTATGAAAAATACTTTTCGAGGAGTAATATGGTCTAGTTTTAATGCTATCAATGGCTGGTTCTTGGGAGCTTCGGGGATACTGATTGGAGTTGTATTAATTCGGTTTCCATTCAGTATGCCAATTCCATTAGATTTGGTTTTAGTAGTCGGATTGTTTACACTACTAGCTTTCATGGTTCTGATCAATGCTTTAAATATTTCTTTACAGGAATATCACAAACTAGAGAAGCGTAATATTCCCCGTATTTTGACTGCTTTTAAAGAACAAAATACAGATTCTATTAACTGTCTTCTAGAATACTCCGAGATATTTTCCCATGATATGATGGTTTCTGTTTACTATACCAACCAAGATGATATTGAGGTTTTGATAGCGACGGGTTTTGTTAAGAATGTACAGGATAATGGCAAGATTATGATCAAACTAAATAACTTAGAGACCGGGCAGAAAGAAATTCTTGAAAAACTTTCCAGTAATGACAAATCAATTATTGGTAGAACTATCATTAAACCAGGAATTCCCCAAAAAATATTTAATCAATTACTTTTCGACAATCAATTTAGTTGATTTTAAAAAGGATTTGCTATGAGCGATACAACCATGGAAATAACTTCGCAAACACCTCTTGAAAGTCCGAAAGGAACTTTCCCTGCAAAGGTGGCCAAAATTATTGATGATTCTAAATTAGTAATTAATCGAGGCAGATCTCATGGTATTCGCAAAGCCCAAAGAGTGCTAGTCTACTGCATTGATGACGATGAAATTAAAGACCCCGACACAGGTGAGTCATTAGGCTTTCTTGAAGTAGTTAAAGGAACAGGAGCAGTTATTTCAGTACAGGAAAATCTTGCTACAATTCAATCTGATCAAGAAAAAACTTACACACGAGAATTTAGAAATTTATATTCTCAGTTACCGATAATGGGGGGGGAAGTTATTCGCGAATCAAGAATTATTCCTTTTGATAATCCCCAAGTTGGTGATTTTGTTAAACCCATTTAGTCTGAAAATAAAGTAAGTTTAAATGGCGATCGCCAAATGAAGACTATCAATTTTACCAAGAAATATCCCTCTTCCATCAGTCTAGGCAGAAGAATAGCAGAATATATCCCATAAACTTACTAAAGTTTTTAACCTGTCTAGTCTATCAACCTTTGCAAAAAGCTTTACTAATTTCTCCAAAAGATGAGTAACTGAGAATACTCCAACCCAATCTTTGATAAAATTTATTACATTAAGTACCGACGTAACTAATCTAATATTATTCAACCAATTTTTCCATCCTTTTTCACCATTCCATTTCTTGTGCATACCATGAGATTTTGGCATGGGCTCAACTAACGGGTTAAATTTTTCATCATAAAGACATATCATGCAATATGCACACGTTATTGTCTCCCACCATTTTTGTATTTGTTCATAATGGGTCACCCTAAAATCCGCCCATCCTAGTTCACTTTTACGTTGTTTAAATCCATATTCTATCCACTCTCTTATTCCATAGATTTTGCCAACATCTTTATATTTAATTTCCGGCACTTTAGTCATCACAAACCAACCTTCTTTATTTTCTTTATTTTCTTTTTCTGTTTTTATTTCCCAATACCTTATTAACATTCTTTTTCCATAAATTATTTCCCTTATATACCTATCTTCCTGTTTATCGTCCCATCTAATATGGTCGAATTTTCTCCACCTATTTGCTCTTACTTTCGCCCCCTTCGGAAGCCACACTCCATGGTTACTAAGGATTCCCACTGCATATTCTATCTTTAATTTCTCTAGGCTACTCACAAAAGTCCCATGGCTTTCTCCATATAAGCTGTCTGACACCACTCTTTTTATTTTAAATCCACTTTCCTTTAATTCTTCTATTATTTCTATCGCTAATTCCGGCTTTGTTTTATACTTGTCTCCTTCTTTTAGTCTTCCTTTTGGTTTAAATACTTTCAATTTTAAAGGCAACGTCATTCCATCACAGTAACCATAAGCATTTACTGACACTATACCATTTTCTATTTTTCCTAAATTTTCTATGTATTGTCTTTCTACATAATCAGTTCCCTTCCCTTTTTTCTTATCTCCTGTTTCATCTATTATTACTACTTTTTCTCTTCCTTCTATGACTTTTAGTATTATATTCAATCTTCTTGCTTCTAATTCTTTTGACTCCCACGGAGAATCTGTTACAAAATGCAATAATCCCTGTTCATTCTCCAGTCCTACTGATGATGCTATGGCTGGTAAACTCTTTCTTTTTGTATCACTTAATATTACCACAATCATATATTTAAAAGCTTCATAAAACCTCACTTCTGGAAATATATCCTTATACAGTTCACTATAGGTATCTACACATCGTACTGTCTTTTTTGCTTCTCTTGCTTCTGTCATTTTCCCTCCGGGCTTTTCAGTCTTTTTCTTTCATTCTAATTCCCCCTCTCTGACGGAACAGGGATACTTTCAATTAAATCAACTATATTCCGTCGTTGTACCCGAATTGTTGCCAGCCAAATACGACTTCTTTGCTCTGATTGATATTGATATTTGAGTAAATGACCAAGCAAAATTGCTATAGCATTTCTTAGTTACTGATGCTGTTATCTCCCCAAACTCTCTATTTCTTCAATCAAATTTTCTAAATCTAGTTTATGCTATTGCTGGCTAAGTAGTATTTCGGTTCGTTCTTTTGTCCAGGCATAAAAATCGTTGTGATAAATACTGGGGTAAAACATTGAATTATGTCCTCGCTCAACATCAAATGTTAACATTAAAAACTAAATTGATTTTACTGCAATAATAACAATGTTTTTTCAATTTGAAGCTGATTTTGTCGACTCTCTCCGCTGTATCCCCATGGTTGTCCGCTATAAACTAGATACCTGTGGGGTTAAATTAAAATTAGGTCATTGGCATCAGTTAAGTTTAGAACAAAGACAATATTTAACTGAGGCTAATTGTGAAACACCAGCGGAAATTACCCAGTATGGGGAAAAACTACAAACCTGGGTGACAGAACTCACTGGGCAGCCCGCTTCCACATTAGCAGTGTCGGCCTTGCCGGACTGGTTAAACCCCCATCAAATTCCTAACCAGATATTAACGGAACTAACTAATAAGTTGCCCTCTGTGCAATCTCCTGGCATTACTTTGACCCAATGGCAATCGCTGACCCCTTTGCAAAGATTTGCCTTAATTAAACTAAGTCCTGCTGGCCACGAAAATCGTAATTTCCTCTCGGCTCTTGAAGAGTTCGGCCTCACATCCAATTATCCTTAGCCCAAAATCCCCCACTGGTCATTTGGAGGTAATCAAATCACTTAAAAGCTCACTTACTGGTTAAAGTCAGCCCATCTATTTACCTGATAATGGTTGATTCTGGTTTACGCGGATAAAATTTTAAGGCGATCGCCGTCACAATTAAAGTTAACCAAGCAAGTAAACTAATCCAGTTGGCCCAGATTAAACCCATAAATTTAACTTGAATTTGATGTTTGCCAGGACTAAGGGAGAGAGTGAGCAGATTAAAATCATAGTAATTGGTAAAAAATCCTTCCACTGGCTGATTATCTAGCAAAATCTGCTGCATTTGGGGATAATAAAGAATAGGTAATTGTATTGTACTGACTTCTTTGGTTACATCAATTTCACAATCAGTGATGCTTCCTTTTTGGCTACACATTTCCCTGGTTACATCAACAGGTAGAAGGGTATTTTCCGGTGAAAAACCATCAAAATATAAATGGTCCATTCTGATATAAAGAGGATTGCCATCGGTGGTTTCCCCATCGACAATGAATTTTAACTCAAACCCATTTCCGGCAAATTGGATGTTACTGAAGGGAATTTCTGCTTTTAACTGTTCTTGGTTCAGAGGAATGGAAGCTAACGGTTGCTGATCAACGAATACTATCAAATTAGCTTGGTCTTTAATTTTATCCATGGGAACCCTACCCTGTAAAACTAGAGTTGGCTTTTCCTGTGGAGGCCAAGTGGGATAGGGGATATCCACATCAATGGGCAGGGGACCATTAATAAATACATCCCAAGAAAGATAGCCAGGAATCCAATCGGGATGGAGCAATTGTAACTCAGCTTTGCCATATATTTTTTCCACCGCTGGCTGGGATTTTGTGCTTACGGGTATTGACTTATTAGGCAAGCGATAGAGATAATCCAAAGCGCCAGAATAACGAAAGAGGGGATCTTGTAATAATTCTTCGACCGTCACTGTTCCTCGGGGAATGGGCAACCAAGGGCGACTAGCAATGACAATAATTAAAATACCTAAAATTAAATGACGACTCCGCAATCTTTCCCGAAAAATTAAAATAATTGCCAATGTGGTTAGCAGTGCCCCAGACCACATTACATGGGTTAAAAAACGAAAGGTGAATTGGGTGACCCACAACTGTCGAGGTAAAATATTCCAAATATTAATCGGGCTCCAAGTTAAAAATAAAGCCACTATAAATACGCTCACTAAAGGGGTGAACCAAGGCTGCGATTGCCATAATCGTCGGGGCAATGATTGACTAGCAAAAACAAAGTAAATTACTGTGCCGAAGCTAGCTAAAAGAATCCAACCCACAGCAGGATGGAAACCGTAAGTGGGGGCGATGCCCAGTTCCGTTGGTTGGTGGGGCAGGGAATTGGGGGCCAGCAGATTGGCGATCGGGGTAATATCGGTGGTGTTGAAGGGATTAATAGCTTCAATTTGCCGACGGATGGCTAAATTACTAGATTCCAGAGCAACGGGAGCTAAAAAGTAAAGCGCCAATAACCAAGCCCAAACATAGCTCAAACTAATGTAAATAGCCCCTTTTTGCCAATAATTAGGCTTATTTTTTAGTAAAAAAATGCCACCTAATAAAGCAATGAAAATAGTTGTGTAAACAAAGGTAATAATATGGGTGAGTCCCAGGGCGCACCAGGCCAAAGCACCATAAATTAAATGGCGATAGTGGGGATAGTAAAAAGTTTGAAAAACATAAAATAAAACAATGGCCAAAATTCCCTGGGCGATCGCCTCGGTGAAAGCACCCCGGGCATGGACATTATTAAGAAAATAGGGGGCAGACATATAGGTCACTCCCCCTAGGACGGAAGCAATGTGAGAACGGGTCAAGAAAAAACCGAGACGATAAATAAAAACTCCTCCCAACCAAAGGGAAAGCCAAAGGAGAATTTTGTAGGCAGTGTAGGGGTTAGTGGGGGTAAAAAATTTGTAAATTATTGCCCCGAAAAAATAGGGCAGTTGACTATAAAATTGAAAGCCAGGATAACGAAAACCAAAATTTTCTAAGGGAGCCACCCGCAGGGGAAATTGTCCTTCTTCCAGGGCCATTCTGGCTTGGACAATGTAACCAATGTGGGAAGTATGATCATTAATAGAGAAAATTATCTTTGCCGACGCCATGGGCGCCATCCAAGCTAAGGCAATCAGAGCTAATAGAAAATAGGTAAGGATAGCAATGCGGTTTTTGTAGCCAAAAGTGCCAATTTTTTGCCAAATCACTATGTTAGTAATGGGCTTGAAAAAATCAAGCAAATAGTGACGAAAGGTTATCCCCCCTAACAATATACTAAGGATAAGCAAATTACGTCGTAAAGCCTGTAAATCAGCGGCGCTAAGTTGTGGTTCTAGTATGCCCCAATAGCCCACTAATCCGAGGGCTAAAGCCAAAATAAAACAAGTAAAAGCAAGAATAAAAAATGGATTATTTTTCTGGACAATGAGAAATTTTAAGCTCTTAAAAATGCCAATTTCCTGATAGAGTAAAAAAAATCCTATCAGTAGGATAACGGCTAAACCAAAACCGATTACAGGAATTAGCATTAGATCTAATAATGACTAAGTTGGGGGCATTTAGGGGAACTGATAACGCCACATAATATCACAGGGCATTGCCCTTTTTAGCTGGACTTAGATGGGGCTGATTTTTGTGGGAGAATGTTAGCCAACCTGAGGATAAACCATCGGATTTTTGAGAAACAGCTCTATGCAAAAATTCTTTAAACAATTACGTCGCAAGCTTTTTGGCCTAGATGAGCAGGAGGCGGCCATGCTCAGGGCGATCGCCGACACCAACGATTTGATTGCCGGCTTACAAAAATCCTTTGATCATCTCCATTTGGATTACAGCCGCGCTTTGGTAGAAATTGTTGCCCAGGGCCAACCCCAGACTACCTTAAGCTGTGAGATTAACGGTGTTCTCCTCAGAGTTCCGGTGGGAATTTTACGGGCCTATGCCCATTGCCTGGAAACGTCCCAGGAGTTTAGTTTTACTTATTGCATAGAAAGCCATTGTGTTCATTGGCTGGGGCAACATCTACGGCCTGGGGACGTGTTTTTAGACGTGGGGGCTGCCTACGGTGTGATTAGTATTCCTTTGGCAGAAATTGTCGGTAATACCGGCCGCATCTATGCCTTTGAGCCTGCCCGCCAAACCCGTCAGAGCCTTGAACAAATTATTAAGGGCAACCACCTAGAAAACATTACAGTTCTTCCCCTGGCGATCGCCGACGAAACGGGGGAAGCGGAATTCATTGAATATAGTACTGATAACCGTTTTTCCTGGGCAGCGGACACCTCCACTTTGGCTAAGGATGTGGAGCCCAGCCTGGATAACTATGCCACCTATGCTGTGGAGATCAGCACCATTGATAAATTTACAGAGGAAAATAAAGTACGTCCCAAGGCCATCAAAATCGACATCGAAGGCTTTGAACTGTATGCTCTCCAGGGAGCGATGGAAACGTTGAAAACCTGTCGCCCCTATCTTTGTATTGATATCCATGCCGATGTCAAAACCAAACAGTCAGCTCTGCTAGGAGTCCAGCCGTTACTAGAAGACTTGGGTTACCGCTGTGACAGCGATGGCCATACCCTTTTTGCTAGTCCGGTGTGATGGTGGAATCTTTGGCAAGACTTGGAATTAATGGCCTCGATACTGGGGGCAAACTTGCGGAGGGACAACGAGCCAGATAGAATTAGCCCCAGTTCTGAGAACCGCCTGAGCAAGCCTCAATACAACGCCCTAAATTGTCCGGGTTGGGGAAAATGGGGGCTCTGGGACGTTCTCTCAACCCATTTTTACTAAAGTTTTAGCTAAATTAACGGTGTCAACCTATTTTTCCAGTGCCTATCGTTTGGCGGTGCTAGTTCCTTGCCGCAATGAAGCGTTGACCATCGCCCAGGTTGTGACTGATTTTCGCCAGCAGTTACCCGACGCCACCATCTACGTTTACGATAACTGTTCCACCGATGACACCGCCACCATCGCCCGCCAAGCGGGGGCCATTGTCCGTTATGAAAGACAACCGGGCAAGGGTAATGTGATCCGCCGGATGTTTGCTGACATTGAAGCAGATATCTACATTTTGGTGGATGGGGACCATACCTACGAAGCGGCTGCGGTGGGTCGATTAATTGACCGCCTGGTTAATGAGCAATTGGATATGGTAGTGGGGGCTCGGCGATCGGAAGTTAAGGACAAGGAAGCTTACCGTTTTGGACACCGCAGTGGCAATCAACTGTTAAAAGGCATTGTGGAACTGCAATTTGGTGCCCGGCTGGATGATATGTTATCGGGCTACAGGATTTTTTCCCGCCGCTTTGTCAAATGTTTTCCCGCCATTTCCAACGGCTTTGAAATTGAAACGGAACTCACTATTCACACCCTAGAATTACGCCTGCCCTTTGCGGAAGAACCGGTATTGTATCAATCTCGTCCCTCCGGTTCCGAAAGTAAATTAAACACCATCAGCGATGGCTTTCGGGTTTTGGGCACTTCCTTTTTACTGATGAAGGAAACCCGCCCGTTCCTCTTTTTTGGTGCTTTCTTTGCCCTCTTTTCCGGTGCGGCGATCGCCTTAATGTTGCCGGTGCTGTTGACTTATCTAGAAACGGGTTTAGTACCACGCTTTCCCACCGTAATCATCGCCGCCTCTTTGATGTCCTTGGGCTTTGTCTTTTTCACCTGTGGCCTAATTTTAGATTCCGTTGCCCGGGGAAGAAGGGAACTGAAGCGCATGGCTTACTTGAGGATTCCCAGGGTGGAAATTAACAAAATTTAGGGGCAAATTAAATATCCTCAGCCATTAGCTCCCCATTAATTAACCCAATTAACAACTTCCCCAGAGTTAACAATCTATCTGGACGGAAATCACCCCTCGCCACTGGCTTCTTGATTTTTCAACAGTGGGAAAGCAATTACATCCCGAATACTAGGGGAATCCGTCAGCAACATCACCAGGCGATCGATGCCAATGCCCAAACCACCGGTGGGAGGCATACCGTACTCCAAAGCCGTCAGAAAATCTTCGTCCACCCCATGGGCTTCCAAGTCCCCCGCTGCTTTTTTGGCCGCCTGGGCTTCCAACCGCGCCCGTTGATCGATGGGGTCTGTTAGCTCGGAAAAACTGTTGGCCAATTCTCGACCGTAAACAAATAATTCAAACCTCTCCACCAAACCCGGTTTACTACGATGGGGCTTAGCCAAGGGAGAGATTTCCACCGGAAAATCAGTAATAAAAGTGGGCTGAATTAGGGTCGCCTCTACTTTTTGCTCAAAAGCATGGTTTAACAAGTGCCCCAGGGAAGGACAATCCTCCGGCACGCCAATGCCCGCTTCCGTAGCCGCTTGTTTTGCGGTTTCTAGATCGGTGAACTGATTAAAATCTATTCCCGTTTCCACCTCTACCGCTTCGTGCATGGTGATGCGTTTCCAGGGGGGAGTAAGATTAATTTCTTCTCCTTGGTAGGTAATGGTCAGTGTGCCTAGTACTGCCTCCGCCGCCGTAGTGATTAAAGCTTCGGTTAAAGCCATCATCTCGTTGTAGTCCACATAGGCTTGGTACACTTCAATGGAGGTAAATTCAGGATTATGCCTGGTGGAAACCCCCTCGTTGCGGAAAATGCGCCCCAGTTCAAAAACCTTTTCAAAGCCCCCCACCACTAGCCGTTTTAGATGTAATTCCGTGGCAATACGGAGGTACAGGGACATATCTAGGGTGTTGTGGTGGGTGATAAAGGGCCTGGCTTCGGCTCCCCCGGACTCTCCTTGCAATACTGGAGTTTCAATTTCTATAAAGCCCTGTTCATCTAAGTAACGACGGATGGCCGCGGTAATCTGGGCTCGACGGCGGAAAGTTTGCCGCACCGTGGGATTAACAATTAAATCCACGTAACGTTGGCGGTAACGCTTTTCCGTATCGGTTAGACCGTGCCATTTGTCCGGCAGGGGCAATAGGGATTTAGTTAGTACAGCATAGGTTTGTACGTAAACCGATAATTCCCCTTTTTCCGTGCGTTTGAGGGTTCCCGTTACCCCCAAAATATCCCCCACATCGGTGATTTTCTTCAGCAAATTAAAGGCGTTTTCCAACTCCGGCATATTTTCCGTCAGCCGTTGCTTTTCCAAATAAAGCTGGATGGTGCCGCTTTCATCCTGGAGGGTAAAAAAGGCCAATTTTCCCATTACCCGCCGGGCCAAAATTCGACCGGCGATCGCCACTTTTAGATCCACTTCTTCACCATTGGCCAACTCTCGGTAGGCGTCCTGCAAATGTTGGGCTTGGTGGGTAATTTCCCAGGTATAGGCGTAGGGATTGAGGCCGAGTTGCCGCAATTGTTCCGCTTTTTCAAGCCGGGTGGCACGGATTTCTTCGAGGCTGGAGTGGGAATGGGAATCGGCCATGGTGACGCAAAAAGAAGGAATTGAGGAAAATTTACGTTGACGGAAAAATTACCAAGAAAGCAATGGAACGGCGAGTCGGAGGGACTGACCACAAAAATATCCGAGTTCTAATCTCGGACTGGGATGGGTGACTGCCAAGTTTTTGAATTATTGGTCAGTAATTTAGCTGTTATTTAGTTATTATTTCATGTTAGCTCTGGTGTCCTGCACCGCAATCCAAAAGAAAATGGCCGTTAGGGGAATACTGCCCAACAAAATTGCCGTGGTGGTGGTGCTGCCCAATTCCGGTTGCCCCGATGACAGTTCAAACACACAGCCCACAGCGGCGATCGCCGCCACACAGGAGAGGAGCAAAAGAATACCACTTTTAGGGGTCACAGAAAATCAGCCTCCGGAGCAAAGGAAAGGTCAACAGTTCAGTCTACCGTTAACCAAGCCCTAGGCCACGGGCTTGACAGCTTGCATAGAAAACCCTTCTTTCTTCAAAGACTCCGCCAATGCCAAGGGATTATCCACTCGGTCCACAAACATAACCCCATTGAGATGGTCCATTTCATGCTGAATTACCCTGGCGGTCAGCTCGGCAAAAAGACGTTTTTGGGGTCGACCATGCTCATCCTTATAGGTCACTTCGATGGCCCGGGGTCGGGTAACATCCATATAAACATTGGGCACGCTTAGGCATCCCTCTTCCACCACACAGAGTTCTTCGCTGGTGCGGGTAATTTGGGGATTGATCATAATTAGGGGCGGCTCATCGGGTTTATCCTGTTCACAGTCCACCACCAGTAATTGTTTGTTAATGCCCACCTGGGGAGCAGCCAACCCGATACCATTGGCGCTGTACATGGTCTGCAACATTTCCCTAGCTAACTTACGGATGCTGTCATCCACCTTGGCAATGCGTTTGGCCGGTTGTCTGAGCACCTTGTCCCCTAGGTAATGGAGTTCCAAGGGAGGATTATCAACTTTTTGCTTTTCAACGAGGAGGGTGGCAGTCATGGACGTTCTACGGGCTTATCTCAACAATGGGTTCTGAGGGCCCATTCTAACAAAATCAAGCCCTGGACAATCTTTGCAATGGACTGAAAGGTTTTATTCATCAAACCAGGGAGAAAGCCCATCAACCTGAGCCCAAAATCTTGTCATACTCAGTCGAGAGGCTCCTTCTCCCCATCAAAATCAAATCTACCAGCCCTTTTCAGCTTGGGCGAGGACATAGGCAGCAACATCTTCCATATCACTCTCACTGATGCGACCTTTAAAGCCGGGCATAGCACCATTGCCATTAGTAATTTGGGCAACAATGGCCGCTACAGAATTTTTACCATTGGCTTCCAGGTCAGCCATTTTTAGGGTTTTGCTTGGATTGATCGAATTAAGCCCTCCATTATGGCAAGCGGCACAGTTACCGGTGAAGATAGCTTTGCCGTGGTCTAGGTCGGCGGCGAGGGCTGTATTGTTGATGGCAAAAATACTGCCCAGAAAAATTATGCAACTAAGGGTAATACCCCAAATCATTTGCCTGGTTTGGTTAAAAAAATTAAACATCGGTTCTCTTTTTAAGGATAAAGTCTTCAAGACGCGAGGTTATTATGGGAGACGACCAGGACTAAGTCAAAAGACAATCTGTCGAAGTTGTGGTCAGGCTAAAATTAGTTGTTCTTAGTTGTTCACATTTGAACGGTGGCGATGGCGACCCCATTCCCTCCCGCTCAATCTGTTAGTAGTTTCCCGAGCTTTTACAATTTTTACGATGGTTTCATGGTACCAATGGCGATCGCCAAGACGTTGGTTTTTGCTTGCTTGCTTCGGGTTTCTACTCAGTTGGCTGGTGAGTTGTCAGGGCGGTCAACCCCAGAGCATGGAGGGGAGAGTCAGTTTTTGGACCATGCAGCTACAGCCAAAGTTTAATCAGTACTTTGACGACTTGATCGGCAACTTCGAGCGGGACAATCCACCGGAGCAGGTGAGTTGGGTGGATATTCCTTGGAATGCCATGGAAAGTAAAATTCTCACCGCTGTATCGGCCAACACTGCCCCCGATGTCGTCAATTTAAACCCTACTTTTGCCTCCCTACTAGCCAGTAAAAATGCCTGGCTAAATCTAGAAGAAGAAGTGAGCCCAGAAGTTAAAGCTCGCTATCTGCCAAGTATTTGGCAGGCCAATAGCCTCAAGGCAGGGGAAATTTTTGGTTTTCCTTGGTATCTCACCACCCGCATCACCATCTACAACCAGGATTTACTCCGACAGGCTGGTTTATCCGCCCCCCCTGCCACCTTTGCCGAGTTGGCCGTGGCCGCCAAAGCAATTCGGGAAACTACCGGCAAGTATGGTTTCTTCGTCACATTTTCCCCGTCTGATTCCGCCGAAGCCCTGGAAAGCTTGGTGCAAATGGGAGTGCGCTTGGTGGATGACGATGGTCGAGCCGCCTTCAACAGTGCCTCGGGGAAAGCAGCTTTTCAGTATTGGGTGGATCTATATCAGCAGGGGCTACTGCCACCGGAAGTACTCACTGAAGGCCATCGTCGAGCTGGGGACCTTTACCAGTCCGGGGCGATCGCCTTTTTATCATCCGGGCCAGAATTATTGGCGAGCTTAGAAAAAAATTCCCCTAGCATTGCCAAGGTTTCCGCCGCCGCGCCCCAAATTGTCGGCGAAACGGGCAAAAGAAATGTGGCCGTAATGAACCTAGTCATTCCCCGTAGCACCAAAAACCCCAGCGGAGCAATCAAATTTGCTGAGTTTGTCACTAACACAGACAATCAATTGACTTTCATCAAGCAAGCTAACGTTTTACCTTCCACCATTGGCGCCGTCGATAAGTATCGGCAGGAGTTGGAACAAATTAGTAACGCCACTTCCCTAGAAAATGCCCGCCGGGTAGCCCTGGAACAATTACCCAGTGCTGAAGTATTAATTCCTCCCATGGCCAACTTAAACCAACTCAAGCGTATTATCTACGAGAATCTTGGGGCCGCAATGGTGGGTAGTAAAACTGTGGATCAGGCCCTACAGGATGCAGAACAAGTCTGGAACGATAATCTGAAAGGTTAGGCACCATAGGCAACAACTGTTAATCCTGAACAGTTTTGACATTGCCCTTAGCCCTTAAACTGACAGGCAGTTTTTAAAGCCCGTCTCGACCATTCACCTAGCGATCGCCATGAGCACCCAAGATTATATCGGCGAGGAAGCCGCCACCAGAGTCAAAATCCTCAGTGAAGCCCTACCCTACATCCAGCACTTTGCTGGCCGCACTGTGGTGGTCAAGTATGGGGGCGCTGCCATGAAGGATAGTAACCTCAAAGATAAGGTGATTCGAGATATCGTTTTTATGGCTTCTGTGGGCATTCGTCCAGTGGTGGTGCACGGTGGGGGGCCAGAAATTAACACTTGGTTAGATAAAGTAGGTATCCAACCCCAATTCAAAGATGGGCTACGGGTTACCGACGCGGCCACCATGGATATTGTGGAAATGGTTTTGGTGGGCAGAGTTAACAAAGAATTGGTTAATTTAATCAACCAAGCCGGGGGTAAAGCAGTGGGGCTTTGTGGCAAAGATGGCCAACTGATGACCGCCCGGACCATGACCAACAAAGATGTCGGTTTTGTGGGGGAAGTGAGTTCCGTTGATGCCCGCGTGGTCGAAACCCTCGTTAAAAGCGGTTATATTCCTGTCATTTCCAGTGTGGCGGCGGACGAATTCGGTCAAGCCCACAACATCAATGCCGACACCTGTGCTGGGGAATTGGCGGCGGCCTTGGGGGCAGAAAAATTAATTCTCCTCACCGACACCAGGGGAATTCTTCGAGATTACAAAGATCCCTCCACCCTGATCCATAAATTGGATATTCAACAGGCCCGGGAACTGATCGGCTCCGGCATAGTGGCCGGGGGCATGATTCCCAAGGTTACCTGTTGTGTCCGTTCCCTGGCCCAGGGCGTAAGGGCGGCCCATATCCTCGATGGTCGTTTGCCCCATGCTCTGTTGCTGGAAGTGTTCACCGATCTGGGCATTGGTTCGATGATTGTGGCTTCAGGCTATGATCTCTGAATCGGGGGAATTTTTCCCTCAAATCCTTCAAAAATGTAGATACGTAACAAAATAATTTTGGAAGATAACTTTTTGCCTCTGCTGTCGGGGTCTGCCCAGTTAAAACTTTTACAATTGGTCAGCCCGACCCTGCCGGTGGGGGCCTATAACTATTCCGAAGGTTTGGAATGGTTGATAGAACAGGGTGATGTTACCAATGGAGATACCCTGGGAGCTTGGCTTGTCGAGGAATTACGTCAGGGTTCCATTACCCTGGACACAGCCATTATGGTTAGGGCCTATAGGTGTGCTAACCAACAATCCAACGTCGATCCCATTGCTGACCCAGTGATTCCAGTTGCTAAAGATCTTGACTATTGGAATCAATGGTTAACCGCCACCAGGGAAAGTCGGGAGTTAAGGGAACAAAGCTTACAAATGGGAAGCTCCCTGCGGAAGTTGTTGTTAGATCTAGACCCCACGGTGGAATTGTTGTTTAAAGCTCTTCCCGCCACGGAACCTTGCCATTATGCAATCGCCTTTGGAGTGGGGGCAGCCTTTTGGGGCATTGATATTCATCAAAGCGGGCTGGGCTATTTGCACAGTTGGGCTAATAATCTAATTTCAGCCGGGGTGAGACTGATTCCTTTGGGACAAACCACCGGCCAAAAACTCTTGTTACAGTTGACCCCGACTATTTTGGGTCAATGGCAGAAGATTTTGGTGCTGGAAGACGATGATTTGTACAGTTGCAGTTGGGGACTAGCCCTGGCAAGCATGGGCCATGAAAGTCAATACACGAGGTTATTCCGTAGTTAATATCTCGTCTGACCTCCCGAATGGCGATCGTCTAGGCAGTGGCCAAAGGGAACTCGCAATTCTGCCCTGGGAAAAGATTACAATGTGGAGACTGTTTGATTACTCTCAGAATCTTCATAAACTTCCATTGCCCTGGCCCCCATGACCGACGTTCCCGTTAGCCGCATTCGCAATTTTTCCATCATTGCCCACATTGACCACGGTAAATCCACCCTGGCTGATCGCCTGTTGCAGGTTACGGATACGGTGCAACAGCGGGAAATGAAAGAACAGTTCCTAGACAATATGGATTTGGAGCGGGAGCGGGGTATCACTATCAAACTCCAGGCAGCCCGCATGAATTATAAAGCCAAGGACGGCCAGGATTATGTGTTGAATCTGATCGACACACCGGGGCACGTGGATTTTTCCTACGAAGTTTCCCGTTCCCTGGCCGCCTGTGAAGGGGCGTTGTTGGTGGTGGATGCTTCCCAAGGGGTGGAGGCCCAAACCTTGGCTAACGTTTACCTGGCGTTGGATAACAATCTGGAAATTATTCCCGTTTTAAACAAAATTGATTTGCCTAGCGCCGAACCAGACCGAGTAGCAACGGAAATTGAAGAAGTGGTGGGGCTAGATTGCAGTAACGTAATCCAAGCTTCTGCCAAAGCGGGCATCGGCGTAGAGGATATCCTAGAAGCCATCGTCCGACAAGTACCTCCTCCAGCGGACACGGTGGATCAGCCTCTGCGGGCGTTAATTTTCGACAGCTACTACGATGCTTACCGGGGGGTAGTGGTTTACTTCCGGGTGATGGATGGCCGGGTCAAAAAAGGGGACAAAGTTTTGCTGATGGCCTCCGGCAAAGAATACGTCATTGATGAATTGGGGGTTTTATCTCCTACCCAGGTACAGGTAGAAGAACTCCATGCCGGGGAAGTGGGTTACTTTGCGGCGGCCATTAAAGCCGTGGCCGATGCCAGGGTGGGGGATACCATTACCATGGCCAACAGTCCTGCGTCAGCCCCTTTACCGGGCTATACCGAAGCCAATCCCATGGTTTTTTGCGGACTATTTCCCATCGATGCGGACCAATATCCCGATTTAAAAGATGCGTTGGAAAAGCTCAAACTCAACGATGCGGCCCTGTCCTACGAGCCGGAAACCTCCAGTGCCATGGGGTTTGGTTTCCGTTGCGGCTTTTTGGGTTTACTCCACATGGAAATTGTCCAAGAGCGGTTGGAGCGGGAATATAATTTGGATTTGATCACCACTGCGCCATCGGTAATTTATCGGGTCACCACCACCGACGAAGAAGTGATTGAAGTGGATAATCCCAGTTTATTGCCTCCCATTCAGAAGCGATTGAAGGTGGAAGAGCCATTTATTAAAGTGGAAATGATTACCCCGGAAACCTATGTGGGCACGCTGATGGAACTGTGCCAAAGTCGCCGTGGGGTGTTCAAAGACATGAAGTTTTTCACCCAAACCCGCACAGCCTTAATTTACGAACTACCGTTGGCGGAAGTGGTCACAGACTTTTTCGACCAGTTAAAATCCCGCACCAAGGGCTACGCCAGCATGGAGTACCAATTAATTGGCTACCGGGAAAATCCCCTGGTGAAATTGGACATTTTAGTCAATGGCGACGGGGTGGATGCGTTGGCCATGATTGTCCACCGGGATAAGGCTTATTACGTTGGTCGGGCCATGGTTAGTAAGCTCAAAGAGTTAATTCCCCGCCATCAGTTTAAAGTTCCTATCCAAGCGGCGATCGGTGCCAAGGTCATTGCCAGTGAACATATTCCTGCTTTGCGAAAGGATGTGTTGGCCAAATGCTATGGCGGTGACATTTCCCGTAAGAAAAAACTGTTACAAAAACAAGCTAAAGGTAAAAAACGTATGAAGGCGATCGGGACGGTGGATGTGCCCCAGGAAGCTTTTATGGCGGTACTAAAACTTGATCCCCAGTAGTCCTCTGATATGGCAAAGACTAGGATGGTTAGGATGAATAATCACTGAAACCCTTTCCAAATAAGAGTTTCATGGTTGATTAAAATAAATATAGGACACTATGCTACACAGTAGTTATGAATAATTTCATCTATGCTTACACCTGGAGAGGCGTATGTTCTTGCTCTTTTCAATGCACTAAAATCATGCCCTATGTCATTAAGATCTGGTGAGTAGGTAGGTAAAAACAAAACTGTATGTCCTGCCTCTTCTACTATTTTTCTAATCCTAGTCTTTCTATGAATAGGCGCATTATCCATAATTATAGCTAGTTAAATTAACTATGGGACACTACGCTACACAGTAGTTACGAATAATTTCATCTATGCTTACACCTGGAGAGGCGTATGTTCTTGCTCTTTTCAATGCACTAAAATCATGCTCTATGTCATTAAGATCTGGCGAGTAGGTAGGTAAAAACAAAACTGTATGTCCTGCCTCTTCTACTATTTTTTTAATCCTAGTCTTTCTATGAATAGGCGCATTATCCATAATTAATACCGATGGAATTGTTAATGCAGGTATCAGGTATAATTCAAGCCATCCTTCAAAACCTTCGGCATTTAAACTTCCACTAAATAGAATCGGTGCTATTAAATCTTTTTTATTCTTTCTTCTACCTGCCACAAGGTTTTCTTTCTTTCCTCTTTTTCCTTGCCTTTCCCCATATACTCTCTCTCCTCTTTTTGACCATCCGTACACTGAAGAGGCAAACTCCTCAAAACCAGCCTCATCTATGAATACAAGGCTTGCAACCCCATAAATTAGAATTAGCTCTTTCAGGATTTTTTGATATTCTGCTCTTTTTTCTTCATCTCTTTCTTTATATAGTAACTGTTTTTTTTCTCGTAATTCCCATTTCTTTAAATCTATATGACAGTGCGCTAGCAGTTACACCGAATTTCTTTGCTCTCTCTTTCATCGGCATATCCGGATTTTCCATCACATCTTTCTCCAGCTCTTTTATATCTATCTTCCGACGCCGGTTCTTTACCTTCGTTGGTTCCAGATTTTCCCGGCTTAACCATCTATAAATTGTCTCTCTACCTACCTTAAATATTTTTGATGCCTTCGTTACACCATTCCCTTCTTCTAGAAAACTTATTACTCTTAGCCATAAATCTAGATCGTATGCCATAAGTTTCTTATTAGTTTAGTCATTATTTATAATATAGCATTATACATACCATCCGCCCCACTTTTATTTCAGTTAGCTGTAACTACACATCGTACTGTCTTTTTTGCTTCTCTTGCTTCTGTCATTTTCCCTCCGGGCTTTTCAGCCTTTTTCTTTCATGCTAATTCCCCCTCTCTGATGGAAGAGGGATATTTAATATTTTTCCTAAACCAACATTAAAAACCACCAACAAAGCGGCCAGGACTAAAAAGATTGTGGGGATCAAATTGTTGTTTTAAACGGCCCATCACGGCCAAACCATGGCCACTCTGACCCCAAACATCACAGTGTTTCTTATAATTTGGAGATGCTTCCAGCACTGTTAGGTAACCACCATTATCTTGGCAAATTTGTCTTTGCTGTCTTAACTGTTCCTGGTCAAGCTCAATAAAACGACCCCAGCCTAGGCCATTGCCCAATTGTATGTATCCCAGACCAGGCAATTGCTGCAAAAAATCCACTGCTTTGGCTGGCAAAAGACCAAATTTACAAAGCACGCCATCATCATTCCCGCCATTCTTTCCCGTCATAGCATTTTCCCATCTTTGCCACAGCCCTGTTTCTGTTTGACCGATAAAACATTGGCTCTCTAAAGCTAAAGCTTGGGCTACCTTTTCTACCTCACCCACTTGGGCTTGGACCACCGGTTCTAGGTTTTGGAAACGGAGCAATAGGCCCAATTCTTGTCCAAGATTTAATGCTTTTACTAAACTCCGGGAGCAGACCAGAGCTGCGGTGGGGGTTAGTCCCGATCGCCGTAGGGTTTGGCCAGCTTTTGTCAGGGAGGTTGGATTACCCGTTAACAAAAGGCTTGTTGAGGAAGGGGGCAAAGGATAAAGCCGGAAAGTAATTTGGGAAATAAACCCCAGCGTGCCGTAGGAACCAATGAAAAGTTTCATCAAGTCGTAGCCGGCCACGTTTTTTACCACCCGTCCCCCGGCCTTTGCCAGTTGCCCATCCCAGCGGACAAAGGAAAAACCCAACACCAAGTCCCGCACTCCCCCATACCTTTGTTGCCAGGGCCCAGCACAACCTGTGGCCATAATGCCTCCCACCGTTGCCTGGCCATGGTAAAGGGGATCAAGGGGCAAAAACTGCTGATGGGATTGCAAAAAAGCTTGTAAATCTTTGAGTTTTACCCCCGCTTCCACCGTCACCGTCAAATCCGCCACCGCATGGTCAACAATGCGATTTAAATTATTACTGCTCACTAGCAACTGCACCGGCCTAGCCAAACCGCCCCAGCTCAACTTAGTCTGATTGCCGCAAGGGATTAGGGGCCAATGGTTTTTCTGACATTCACCCAGTAAAGACTGCAATTCCCCCTGACTGGTTGGGGCCACCCAATGGCTAGGGGCATTACCCGGTTCGGCCAAGGTTCCGGCGATCGCCGTTTGTTGACGGGAAGATAAATCCTCCAGGGAACCGCTGGGGCTGTGGGGAAAATCTTGGGGTAAAAAAGGCAGAGAGGCAACAGCCATGGACATTGATAAAAAGAAATAATAACCCCAAAATTGTTAATTACAGCGCTGATCTTAACGCAGTTTAACTATTGATTGAGTGGAAAATTTAGGGTCGCATATTCTTGGACGATAGCATAATATTCCACGGTAGTTGCTAGAATTTGTCTAGGGGTAAGGGAGACTACGCCACCATTGTCCCCCAGTTGAACAGATTAAATTTTTATACCGCCCCTGAGAGGTCGATGTTATCCTCCGAAAACGCCACTATTTTTATCATTGATGATAGCCCTTTAAATCTCAACGTTCTCCGTCGTTTTATGGAAAGCTTGGGCTGGCAAGTATTCACCGCCGAAGATGGTGCAACGGGCATTGCCGAGATTCTCAAAGTAAGGCCAGACATAATCATCTTGGACGTTATGATGCCCAGCATGGATGGCTTTGAAGTTTGCCGTCGCCTCAAAGAGGTGCCAGCCACAGCAAAAATTCCCATCGTTTTTCTTTCGGCCCTCGCCGACCAGGAAAGTATTGTCAAAGGATTGGAATTAGGGGCGGTAGATTATATTCGTAAACCTTTCCAGCAAGCAGAAATTATCACTCGTTTGCAATTACGACTCAAACTATACCAAGCAAACCAAGCCCTACTCCAAAAGAACCAAGAATTAGAAGAACAAATTCAAAAAACAGAACGGGCCCAGGCAGCTTTAATGCAATCAGAAATTAACTTTACCGTTGCCTTTAACCAAAGCCCTGATCCCATTTTTATTTATGGCTGTAGTAGTGGCTGCATCATGGATGTTAACCAGCAATTTTGTCGGTTCTTTGGTCTAAATAAGCAGGACTTAGTGGGGATAAGTCGTCAACAGTTTTATTTCTGGGCTGATGAGCAACAAAGGCAAAGTTTTTTAAGGGACTTATTATTGTGGCAAAAAGATAGCCAGCTCAAGTTTAAAAATCGCGAAGTGGAAGTGTATGATCATGAAAAACAAATTCGAACGATGCTACTGTCTGGGGAGCCAATAGAATTTAACCAGGTGGATTGTTTGCTATTTGTTATGCGGGACATCACCGAACGAAGAAAAGCAGAAAAACAGCTAAAAATCCTTTCCCAAGCCTGTGAGCAAAGCCCCGCTTCCATTGTCATTACCGATGTTGAGGGAAATATTACTTATGTCAATCCCAAGTTTGAGGAAATTTCTGGTTATAGCATGGAAGAGGTATTAGGGTGCAACCCGAGAATTTTAAAATCCGGTGATAAAACCAAAGATGATTATGAATTTATGTGGCACACTTTGGCCGCCGGTCGCAATTGGCATGGGGAGTTCCATAACCGCAGAAAAAATGGCGAATTGTATTGGGAAAGAGCTTCTATTTCTGCTATTTGTGATCAACAAGGCATTATCACCCACTATGTGGCTGTTAAGGAGGATATTACCAAAGAAAAACAACAAACAGCAGCCCTCTTTCACCAGGCCCATTATGATCATTTAACCGGTTTGCCTAACCGTATTTTGGCCAAAGATCGTCTCCAGCAAGCGATTGAATCAGCCCTGCGCCATAAGCATTTAGTCGGCTTAATGTTTTTGGATTTGGACAATTTTAAAAAGGTCAATGACACCCTTGGCCATGATGGAGGGGACCAGTTGCTAGTGGAGGTATCGGAAAGACTACAAAGGGCCCTGCGTCAAACCGATACGGTGGCCCGTTTGGGGGGTGATGAATTTCTCATCATCCTTGACCAGGTTTCCCACAGTCGTAAGTTAATGGCGATCGCCCAGCGATTGTTAGGGGTGATGCGACAACCGGTCAATTTGCAAGGTACGGAATTTTTTGTCCACGGCAGCATTGGTATTACTGTATTTCCCGATGATGGTCTCCAGGCCAATGTGCTGTTACGGAATGCGGACACTGCTATGTATGCGGCCAAGGTGGCCGGGCGGAATATGTTTCGTTTTTTCACCCCCCACATGAATCAGGCGGCCCAAAAGAGAATGGCGATGGAGTCGGAGTTACGACAGGCCTTATCATCCCAGGAATTTAAAATTTTCTATCAGCCCATTGTCAACCTCGAATCGGGGAAAATTGTCGGAGCAGAGGCCCTAATGCGCTGGCATAATCAGCACCTGGGGCTAGTGCCGCCGGATCAATTCATTCCCATGGCGGAAGAAGTGGGCTTAATTGTCGAGTTGGGGGAATGGTTGTTAGACCATGTCTGTCGTCAGGTGGCCCATTGGCATGTCCTATTAGACGATGAATTTTTCTGGCTATCGGTTAATGTTTCGCCGAGGCAGTTAAAGGATAGCTATTTTACTACTATTCTGCGGGAGTTTTTGCAACGTTATCAAGTGCGCCCAGAGTGGTTAGAACTGGAAATTACGGAAAATTTAATCCTAGAAGAAAATAGCGATCTCTTAAAAAATTTAAGCGATCTAGAACAGGAAAATATTGCCCTTTCCCTAGATGATTTTGGTACAGGCTACAGTTCTTTAAACTATTTGCGTAAGTTTAACTTTAATTCCCTCAAAATTGATCGTTGCTTCGTGGAATTGTTGCCCCAGGACAATAATACTGGCGGTTTGGTGCGGGCAATTATTGCTATGGCTCACCATCTAGGACTTAAGGTGATTGCCGAAGGCATTGAAACCTCAGCCCAGTGGAATTTTCTCCGGGCGGAAGGCTGTGACTATGGCCAAGGCTATCTATTCAGTCCGGCGATCGCCGTGGAAGAATGGGAAAGCCTGTGGCAGAAGCAACCGTTCTCCCCCTGATTCCGGTAGGATGGGATCAGCCAAAATCCGGGGTGAAGTTCTGGGTTATCGGCCTAGTTGGATTAGCTTGAGGGGGAAGGGGAGCCATGGTGCAACCAGCTTTAGAAATGGGGTTCAAAACTTTCTTGAAAAAGCCCTTTGTGGTGGGAGGAATTAGCCTATCGGTCTTGCTTTGGTTTTGGTCTGCTAGCCACCCTGCCCAGCAACCATGGCAACAGTGGGAGTTATGGATTTTATCTGGTTTAGGATTAGTTATTTGGCGATGGCGGCGGCGTCCCAACACCATTCTCCAGCGGTGGCAACCATTAACCCCAGAGATGTTGCAAGGGGCAATCGCCCATGGGGAAAAGTTACTAGCTCGTCGTCAGGCCCAGGCACCGGATTTGAACCTGGAAGATTTGGCCCAAAAACTGAAAGCATTGCAACAGCTGGAACCCCAACCCCAAGTATTAAACGGCATCGTATTGGGGGAAAAACGCAGCGGTAAAACTAGTCTCTTAAACCTACTCCCCTCCCAGTTAGCCCAGGATAAAGGGCAAGGGTCTTTAACCCTTAATTGGCAAGTGGTGGCAGCGGAAACCCCTCCGGAAACTATGGCGGAGCTGATGACAGAGGCCCATTGGGTCTTGGTGCTGACCACGGGGGATTTGACCGGCGCCCAGTGGCAGGTGTTGGAGTTTCTACAAGCCCACCATCACCATTGGCAATTACTGTTCAACAAGCAGGACATTTACGCTGATGGCGATCGCCAAACCCTCTGGGATCAGCTACAACATCAAGTCAATCAGTTGGAGAACCCCCACCCAGTTATTCCCATTAGTACTGCCCCCCAACCAATTCAAATCCGTCGCTGTTTAGCGGATGGAGAATGGGAAACTGATCAGCAAGTTCCAGAGCCCAACCTTGGTGACTTGGTAACCCAATTGCAACAGCGGGCTACGGAACACTGGGAATCCCTAGTGCTGGGTCTGCAATGGCGGCGCTGTCAGAGCATTGAACGACAGGCGGAAGAACGTTGGCGGGAAAATCGACGGGCATTGGCCCTGCCTTTGGTGGAACAGGCCCAATGGTTAGCGGCGGGCACGGCTTTAGTTAATCCAGTGGCGAATTTGGATCTCCTCACGGCGATCGCCATTAATGGTCAACTGGTGTGGGATTTGGGGGAACTATACCACCAAAAAGTTTCCCTCTCCCAAGCCCAAACGGTGGCCAAAGAGATGGGAGAAATTTTAATTAAGCTAGGCATGGTGGAACTCTCTACCCAAGCCCTGGGGGCATTGCTCAAAAGTCAGCCCCTCACCTACCTGGCCGGGGGAGCTCTCCAGGGATTGAGTGCTGCCTACCTCACCCGCATTGCCGGTTTAAGCTTGATCACTTTCCTGGAAAGTCAAAGCCCCGACCTGAGTGAGCCCCAATGGGATTGGCAGAAGCTGAGCGCTGTGGTCAAACAAACTTTTGAACAGAATCAGCGGCGGGCAGTATTACAGGGCTTTTTCCACCATGCTCGACAGCAATTAAATCCGGTAAGTCCGGCATCTGTTTAAATTAACTTTTTAGGCCTGCGCCCCTCCATTATCCCCATTCCCTGGGGAAAATTCCCTTTGCTCTTCCGCCTCCTCTATCCCCTCGTTGGTGATGAGATTCAAAAATACGTCTTCCAAAGTAGGACGTAGCCGCTGCATTTCGTACAAATGCCAACCCTGACCAACGATCGCCTGGGCCAATTGTTGGCCAAGTTCCTCCGGTCTGTCACTGCGTACCAAAACTTGCCACCGTTCCTGTTGTTGGGGATGGATTTTAGTTTGCACTTCCCCCACACCGGCCAACGAACCTAAACAAGCGGCGATCGCCGTTCCCTCTGCCCCGGCAACTTCCAATTGATAACTGAGATTACCCCTGAGATCCGCCAATAAATTATCGGGGGTATTGGTGGCCACCACCCGACCTTGGTTAATAATGGTCACCCGGTCACAGGTCATGCTGACCTCGGGCAGAATATGGGTAGAGAGGATAATGGTATGGTCCTGGGCCAGGCTTTTGATTAAATTACGCACCTCAATAATTTGCTTAGGATCTAGTCCCACAGTGGGTTCATCCAAAATAATTACCGCCGGATCGTGAACAATGGCCTGGGCAATGCCCACCCGTTGCTTAAACCCCTTGGACAACTTACGAATCAGAACTTTTCTTTTTTCCGTTAGCTGGCACCTTTCAATGGCCCAGTCCACCCGCTGACGGCGATCGCCTGGGGTTACCCCTTTAATGCTGGCCACAAAGCGCAAAAAACTTTCCACAGTCATATCCCCGTAGAGAGGAGGATTTTCCGGTAGATAACCAATGCGTTTACGCACTGCTAAGGATTGTTCATGGACATCAAACCCCGCTACCCTTACGGTGCCAGTGGTGGCAGGAATGTAGCCCGCCAGAATACGCATGGTGGTGGTTTTTCCCGCTCCATTGGGGCCCAAAAAACCCAGAATTTCACCCTTTTGCACCGAAAAGTCCACATCCTGGATGGCGGTGGTGGAACCATAAACTTTGCTGAGATGTTCAACCTCAATCATGGCGGAGGAGACCAATAAACAACTTGGGTATATTGTGGCAATGTTTTGCCATCCCTAACCCAGTAACGCTTTAGCCCGATCGCCAAAGGCCTGGGCGGTCAGACCGTTATAGCCCATCAGTTGTCCAGCACTGGCGGTGGTTTCCCCCCGTTTCCAGGCAAATAAATCCCTGGGGCAAGCACTGCGGAGCAGAACCGGTTCCAACATAGCCCCACTGCCGCCGGTCACCCCAATCAACGCATCACCACCAAACATTGCGGCAAATTCTGCATCACTCAAAAAGCCACCGTCCGCTTCGGAACAATCCTGCCATTGCACATCGGTGGGACGATATAGCCGCCGGGGGTTGATCACCGAAATTACTTTGACACCGTAGCCTTCACTTTCCAATTGACTGGCCGCCTCTAATACGGGAATTAAAGTCATATCGCCAATCACAGCAAAAACAATGGTTTTGGATCCGGTACTACTGTGCATTACAATGCCACCCTTTTCTAACCCTTCACGGTTTTGTGCAAATGTGGTGCGGATGGGCAAAGGAGACTTACTGGCGGTGATGGGAATGCCCTTATTGCTAGTGGTCAATGCCCAGTCATAGCAAACCTGAATACCATTAGCGTCACAGGGGAAGAGGGGAAAAATATTGCCATTCCGCATCATGGCGGCAAAATAATTCTCAATTTCTGGCCGTTGGTGGGTCCAACCGTTGCGTCCTTGCTCCAACGCTCCCGCCGTAAACAGGGTAATGGTGGAAGGGGTGGGCCGGCGTAATTCTGCCATGGCTTGGGTCACCGTCTGCCAAATGGGCAAACCGTTAATGGCAAAGGATTCGTAGGAACACCAAAGGGTGCGGCCCCCAAATAGGGCTTGGGCGGCGGCCAGACCGGCGCAGGCATCTTCACTCAGGGGTTCGTAAACTTGGCCGTTAGGTTGTTGAAAATAATCTTCATCCACCGTGGGATGGACAATTTTTAGCCCGACGTTGATGTTATTGATGCCGGAAGCGGCGTTCCCGTCGGCGTTGGTAACCACAAAATTGGTATCTTGCTTACCCACGTGGACCACTAATTCTCCCATAGCAGTGGTGGCTACTTGTTTGTCATCGAGGGAAAATTCCTTCAGGGGCAGAGTGCCTAAATCCGCTAGGGGGAGCACCGATTCCGTCACTACGGTTTCAGCCGCTGGGCCACCATGGGAACGCTCAAAATTAGTCCTTACCAATTGCCAAGCTTCTGGAGATAAAGCCCGTTCCTGTAGAGCAGAAACGATATAGTCCTTGTCTAAACTGTCGCCGGGGTAAAGGTTGTGGGATTTAGCTCCGGATTTGTGGACCCCGGCCCCTTTTAGTTGTTTAACAATTAGGACAGTTAACGTGCCTCCCAAGGCCGCTTTGGCCGCTTTATCGGTGGCTTCTAACACCGCTTGGGTAAAGGCTAGGCGTTGCTTAAAGGAAAATTTGGTGCTGTCAACAAAATCCCCGTCTTGATTGCTGTCGTCAAAATCCTTGGCGTTGATCAGAATGACATTTTTAAAACCGTTACCCTGCCAGTAGTTAACCATGGCTTCATTGCTCTGGGTGGAAACCATGCTGTGGTGCTCTTGGCTAAAACCGTTCCACACCAGAATGGGTAGGAAATTGGTGACCTGGGGATAGGCAGTGTGAAAATGACCAAAACTGCTCATGATGTAGGGTTCCCCCAAACCCCCATCTCCAATAGTGACTGGGAATAATACGCCGGGATGAAGTTTTGCCCCAGCCATGGCGAAATGTTGCCCCTGGCCCAAGGGCCCCGCCGGAGCTAGTAAACCGGGAATTTGTCCT